>JBEAUF010000177.1:0-43073 GCA_041161565.1 Planctomycetota bacterium
GTGCCCACCCCTCCCCGCAGCCTCAGCACCCCTGAGCGGGCGGGCGGAAGCCCCCGGTTGCGTTTCGGCACCCTGGTGCCCACCCCTCCCCGCAGCCTCAGCACCCCTGAGCGGGCGGGCGGAAGCCCCCGGTTGCGATTTCGGCACCCTGGTGCCCGGCGACTCGTGCGCTCTCACTTCTCACTTCTCACTTCTCACTTCTCACTTCTCACTTCCGTGCGGCGCCCTCTTCTACTCTCTACTCTCTCGCGCAGCGTCCTGTGCCCGCAGGCTGCCGCCCAATGGCATTGGCTTTTTGGTGTTTCGCCTGCTTTGGAGAACTCTCTCTCCGTTGAAACGCTTCGCCCCGGTCATGGCAGGCGTGCGGTCGTTGTCAATCGGCCGGTACCGCACCTGGTGCGCTCTTGCCCGCGCGGTTACGGACCGTCACCGGGGGATTGACATCCCCCGCTCGCCTTTCCCACTTTTTTGCGGCGATTGAGAGAAAGCCAAGGCCATTGGGCTGCCACCACCCATGAGCCGCAGGGCGGCAGCCCGCGGATAAACGGCCCTGACAACGCGCTGCTGACGCCGCGGGCAGAGGTGCGCACCAGGGTGAGAAGGCGTAACCGCACGCTTCCGCCCAATGGCATTGACTTTCTTGTGTTTCGCATGCCTTGGAGAACTCTCTCTCCGTTGAAACGCTTCGCCCCGGTCATGGCAGGCGTGCGGTCGATGTCAATCGGCCGGTACCGCACCTGGTGCGCTCTTGCCCGCGCGGCTACGGACCGTCACCGGGGGATTGACATCCCCCGCTCGCCTTTCCCACTTTTCGCGGCGATTGAAAGAAAGCCAATGCCATTGGGCTCCCGCCACACATGAGCCGCAGGGCGGCAGCCCGCGGGTAAACGGCCCTGACAACGCGCTGCTGACGCCGCGGGCAGAGGTGCGCACCAGGGTGCGAGGGCGTAACCGCAGGCTTCCGCCCGGCGGCTCAATGCGTTGCGTCAACGCGTAACGAGGTCCCTCACCGCGTCCCGCCAAAGTGCTCCCGATTGTTGATCGCGTACTGGGAAAGCAAAGACTCAATGTTCCCTTCGCAGTTGTAATACCGGCCGTCGAGTGCAGAGGTGAAATCTTCCTGTTGTTTTGTAAAGGCTCTCAGCTGTTTGCGGCGGGCCTCCGTATCCACGGCCGGGCCCGCAGGTCCAAACACTGCTGTTGCGTCCAGCAGGATCGCTGCGCGGTTCTCAGCACCGATCGCCTTCAACCCTGCGATCGCCTCTTTCCAGTTTTCGCCGGTGGGATTCACGAAGTACTGTGAGTGACCGCCGTTGTTGACTTCAGCATCATACATCAGGACGGCAAAGTAGTGCTTCCGGGGTACGGACAGCTTCTCAAATCCCTCGCTCTTCACGGCCTCAAAGACCACTTCACGGGCATTGCTGATCCCGGACAGGATCGCCAGCCCCTCGGCTGCAGCTTCCTGAACCCATGTGTTCGTGGATCGCAATTCGGCACGCAGCGTGTCCTCGGCCGCAGCATCCGGATTGTGCGCGTAGGCGATCAGCGCCTCAGCGTAGTTGTAGTAGCGGGGGTACTCATCAATGAGCAGCTGTTCTGATCTGAGCAACGGCAGGAGCTGCTCGTGCGGGATTCTGTGACCAGCAACATTCAATGCTTTGATGATGTACCGCAACTTCCTGTTTTCCGTTGTGAAGTACTCCTGCGACAGCAGCACTGGCAACGCTCTGTCGGTGTTGATCTTCAGCAATAACTGCGGAGCACTTCCAAAGCTGTCGTCGTCATCACGGTTCAGCAGTTTTGTCAGGGCCGGAAACATCGCATCAAGGAACTCCACGCTGCATCGCTCTGCCTCAATCCCTCGCTGAATACCCATCATCGCGAAAGACCGCACAGATTCTTCGGCATCATCCAGCGCCACAAGCATCGGCGCGATGCATTCCGCTGTGCCGATATTGCCGAGTGCGACCGCTGCATACTTGCGAAAGTAATCGTCCTGATGCTGCATATACTTCTCAAGAGGACGCACGGCCTCGGCAGGCCCGAATGGTTCAAGCAGTTCATTAATACGCTCAAAAGCAGATTCTCCGCCGCGAACGAAACCCTGGATGTCGAACTTCACCGCAGCGGTCCTCGGATCCTCCAGCGCCCCGATTAAGGCCGGCACAGCCGGCTCGCCAATCGCTTCCAGACGTTCAAACTCAGAGCTGCCATCCCTGGCGAACAGACGCTCAACCAGCCGCTGAATCTCGTCATCCAGCCTGCCCAATTCCCCAGCGGTGGCGGCTTTTTGCGACGTCAGGTCGCCCTCACCGGACACCTCAACGGGCTCCGCGGGCGTGCGGTGCGCGAGGGACCGCACAAGAAGCAGCATCACAATCAGTGCAGCAATTCCGGCCGCGACAGCGAAGTATTTCATAACCCATCTTCTGAACGAGTTTGATCACCCTCAGGACGAACATCCTGCAGCAGCGAATTGCCACTGGATTGCTCCAAACTGATAATCCCGGCCTGCAGATGCTGCACCAACGACTCGTAAGCCTCAGCAGGTTCCACAGCCTCACAGGGAATGTAATGCGAGGCTCCCTTGATGTGCGGGATCAGAAAAAATCCCTGACTGCCGGGCACAACGCTGCCGAAATCAGCCAACGGCATGGATGCTTCACCTGCGGTTGTCGCAATCTCGATACGGTCCCTGTGAAATCGGAATTCCATCGTCTGGCCGGCAAACTGACGGGCCAGCATCCCGCGAATATAGCGGCGACGATACCGCAGCCCACTGCCCAGCTGCCACAGGCCAAAGGCAACAACCATCACACTCATCAGCCGGAAACGCGGCAGTATCAGCCAGCTCGCAACTCCACAGACCATGCAGGTCAGCCAGATCGGAACAGCATACGGTCGCCAGACAGCGCGGTGCTTCAACCAGTCGTCGTACCGGTTTGCAAAGTGGTTTTCGTCCAGAGTAAACTGGGCACTCGCCAGCATTTCAGGGTACCTCCAGCTGAATCGGCCAGCCCAGAATAACTGATTCGTGGCTTTTCGGGAATCGTCCGCTACGCGGCTGAGTTCCTCTGACGAGACACACCACACGAGGCTTGAAGGGACTTCCATGATTGGTGCCATCGCCGGTGACATCATCGGCTCCGTTCATGAGCATACGGGGCTGAAGACAAAGGACTTCCCCCTGCTCCACGAAGACTGCCGCTTTACCGACGATACGGTGCTGACCATCGCCGTCGCCTCTCGGCTGCTCCACGGCGGTGATTACGTTGACATTTTTCACGACTTTTTTCATGACTACCCGCGGGCTGGCTACGGCTCGTCCTTCATTCACTGGGCGGGCTACCGACTTCGCAACCCGTATCACAGCTGGGGCAACGGTTCTGCTATGCGAGTCAGCCCGATCGGCTTTGCCTTTGACACCATGGACGAAGTGCTGGACCAGGCAAAGGCCAGCGCTGAAGTCACGCACAACCATCCCGAAGGCATCCGCGGTGCTCAGGCGACGGCCGTCGCCATCCTCCTCGCCCGCATGGGCCGCGACAAGCCCGCTATCCGCAAACACCTCGAAGCGGAGTTCGGATACAACCTGAGCGTCCGTCTTGACGACATTCGCGAGCAGTACCGATTTGACGTTTCCTGCCAGGGCTCAGTGCCCCAGTCCATCATCGCATTCCTCGAATCCGACAGCTACGAGGATGCTGTCCGAAACGCCATCTCTCTCGGGGGCGATGCCGACACCATGGCCTGCATCGCCGGCGGCATCGCGGAAGCCTTCCATGGCTCAATCCCCGATCACATCGCCAAACCAGCCCTCGAACTGCTCGACAGCAAACTCCGCGAGATCACTCTGAAGTTCCTTGAACGATGTGCAGAACGCCGCAGGTGCCACGGATAACCACGACAAAGCCCCCGCACTACCACGGAACTTCCATCAGGTCCACAATGCCGGCGGCAAGTCGTCGGGCAGCGTCCTGCTGAGCGGAGGCCATGGACTGACCAACTTCGGGTGCAAAGGACACGCTGCTCAGCTGCGGTGTGAGTTCATTGCCCAGCGGAAAACTCTTCTGCTGCAAAATTCGACCGGTGCGACGGTCCACCCAGGTAATTTCAGCGCCCACTGTCAGCTGGACTTCCCGTGAATCATCGAAACGGGTTTCACTGAGCGGTGATTTGCGGATTTCGACAATCCGCCCCTTCAACACCGTATCAGCCGTCTCAGCGTCCTCGAGTCGATAAGCGCCACGCGAGCGAATTTCCCGCTGCACCGCTTCCGTCAACAGATAGTCCAGATTGCGGCGAAAGGAACTGGACTGGAAAACCGGCACATGCACGCTGGTCACGCCCTGCACCGCCTGTGGTCCCAGCGTATAGCCGCAGCCACTGAGCAGCAGCAGGCAAAGGATCAGAGGGATGGCGAAACGGCGCGACATGAAAGATCAGCTGAAAAGGACAACAGAAAATTGATGGACATCAGTCTGAAACGACTTCCTTGTTCCTCGTTCCTCGTTCCTGTTACCAGCTCTACAGATTCGCGCGCCCCGAAACATCCGAACCGCTCACAGTCTTGACGGGCGATCCTGGTCCAGCAGGTCCCTCGGGACCGCCAGCAGGCGCCTCCGGCAACTGCTCAAGCAGTTCCGGAAGTTCGGGAAGTCCGACAAGTTCGCTGCGGTCGATGGTTGCGAGGATGCTGCGAGCTTCACGAGCGTAGCCGGTGTCGGGATATTCCGAAACCAGCCGCACACAGGCGATCGCGATCGCTCGCGGACGATTCTTGCGACGATAATATTCCACCATCGCCCACAAACGTTCCGCCTCCTGCAGATAAATCTCGTCAAGATCCTGCCGGATCTGTGAATTCTGGTGGGAAACGGGAAACAGCTGCAGCGACTGTTCCTTCAGCCTGCGCGCCCCCTGCAGATCCTCGCCCTCGTAGTAAGCCCCCTGGTAGCTCATCTGCTTCACATGGGCTCCCAGCACAAAGGCGGCTTCCAGATGCCGACTGTCAGGGTATTCATCCCTCAGAATTTCGTAGTAGCGATCGGCCTCCACATAGTTGGCGTGCCGCTGGTAATAGGTGGCGGTAAGCATCAGCGCGTCGTCAGCCAGCGGACCAGTCGGGTCGTTCATCCAGATGGATTTCAGACACTCAAGCGCACGCCCCTGAGTATCGAACACAGGCCTCGAGCGATCGTGAAAGTTCGGAAGCACTCGCACACGCAAAGTCGGGTCGCTCGGCTTCTCACCCGTGCCCGCTATCTCCGCCACTGATTCGCTCGCCCCCTCACCCGACTCACCGCTCACCTGCCGAATCGTTCCCTGCGCACCAGGTTCGGCCACCTCGAGCCATGCACGGGCGATCGTGTAGAGTCTGCGAGTGGCGGGTTCGACGTACCGTGTTGACGGGTAATCTTCAAAGAGCTGATCATAACCGTCCTGGGCTTTGGCATAACGACCGAGGGCAAACCAGCTTTCGGCAAGATAGTACTGCGCTTCTTCGCCCAAAGATGATTCCTTGAATTTCTTCGTGGCCCTGCGACAAAGCTTGATCGCCTCCTCGTAGTTGCCAGCCTCATAAGTCGTCCGGCAAAGCTCCACCTCACGCCGCTCTTCCGGTGAAAATCGTCGCCCCATCTCCAATGGCGACTGTTCCTTCCGACCAAACGAAAACGCGTCCCTCAGGCGATCGCGGAAGCCATTCACCCCCCGCGGGGCCGGCGTGCCAATCATGCCCGTCTCGGCATCCCGTGAAAAAGCGGCACAGCCTGCAGCAGACGGAAGCAGCAGCAGAAGCAGAAGACTCAGTCGCGCGTGCTTTCGGACCACTGATGTTTCACAGCGATGCGAACAACCCGGCGGCTTATTCCGCTGGCCGGAGCACAAGGCCGCTTCCTGTCGGCTCGTTCGCATCCTGCTGTGCACCTTGTGAGAAGGACTAAAAGACATCAATCATTGAATGGCAGGTATCGCAGCGTCTGGGGCCGGCGCCCAAGAACGCTCACGATCGCTGAAACCGAAAGCCTGCGACACTCCGACAACTGCTGCGACGTCAAACGGACCCGGCCCGCTGCAGCAGTCGTCAGCTCGCAAAAACGACGCAGAATTTCTATCGATGTGGCGGACACCGAAGAGCCCGCAAATTCCTCGCTGCGACAACCGGAACATAACAACCCGCCCTGACTCACCCAGTGCACGTAACGGCCGGTCAGTTCCACCGCCGCTCCACACACCGCACATTCCGTCAGATTCGGAAATACTCCCGTCTGCTGCAACAGCTTGATCTCGTAATTCAACACCACCACGCCCGGATGACAATCCGCTGATTCCAGACACCGCAGAGTGGCTGAAGTCAGGTCATAAAGCTCCGGATGCGGATCAAAGTCCTCTGTCAGTCCATTCAGAAGTTCCGCAGCATAATAGCCCGCGTACAGGCGAATAAGCCCATCCGCCAGACCCGGCTGCTGCGGCTGAAAACGGCAGTTCAAACGAGCTTCCGTAAGCAGATTCAGGGAACCCGAAGACTTCCGGATAAAGACTACGCGACATTCAGAAAGCAGGTCAAGAGCAGCATCAAAGGGGCCCTTCAGCCGCTTTGCCCCCTTCGCAAGTGCCGAAAAACGCCCACATTCCCGACTGAAAAATGTCACAACCCGGCTGGATTCGCTGAAATCCACCTGACGAATCACGAGCGCATCAGCCTTTTCCAGCGACACAGCCGCGCTCCTCTGTTGCCCAGCAAATTCCCGAACCCCTCAGTCTTTCGGCAATTCCCGCCTACCACCGCTGCTCAGCGAGCATTCCCGCCGGCTTTGTGGTCTTCATCTCGTATATAGTCATGGCACGTCACGCAGGCTGCGGTGAGCTGCTGCTGAAACCAGGCCGCCCCCGCCATCCGCTCACCCGCCGCCTCCTGCTCCAGACGCGCCGCCAAACGCATAAACTCCGTCCGAAAATGCTCGTATACCTCGTCGTCCCCAGGCTTGTGCTTCCAGCCCTTCGGCGGATCAAGGCTCATCAGCTTCAACGCCTCCGCAGACTCCTTCACCGCCGCAAAGTCGTGCATTACAAGACCCCGCAAAATCTGCTCCGCCCGGTCAAGCTTCGCCTGCATCAGCTCGTCCACATCCTGACCCCGAGCAGCCCCCGGAGGACGGTTCACCGGAATCGGAACAACACGATCCTGAAACCCCGAACCAGCCAACGCAATCCCCACCACCGCCGCCATCACCAACAGGCCCGCAAAAAAACCCCGGCTTTTTTGAATTGCCATTCCTAACACCCCCCGAAAATCCAGAAATGCACCGGCTGTCACCCACAGCATACAAGCTTAAACGATTTGCCTACAGATCAGCCTTGATTCAGTTTCCGGTGATGGGCTGAGTATTTTTGTAGCTTTTCCGCCGATAAAAGAGGCAGATTTTCACGGTCCGAAGTTGACACTGCGGTGTTTCACAGGTACTCGTGTTAGGGCAAAACAGTTCCCAGAAGTCGATTTTCTCGAAACTGGCAGCTGTTTTCTCGTTTTCCTTTCCGCCTGCATGTGTTTTTCCTGTCTTTCCAGGCATCTTTCCAGGGAGTTCAGTCATGAGCCAAAAAGAGGGCCACAGGCCGCAGGCCACAGGCCGCAACAGGCTTCAGGGTCGAGGATTTACGCTGATCGAGCTGCTGGTGGTCATCGCCATCATCGCCATCCTCGTGGCACTTCTGCTGCCAGCCGTCCAACAGGCCCGCGAAGCCGCACGCCGCACACAGTGCAAAAACAACCTGAAACAACTCGGACTTGCACTGCACAACTACCATGACACCCACGGACGATTTCCGCCCACCCAGATCATGACCGCCTACCTCGGTCCCAACAACACCAACCCCGTGCCTCGCAACCACACCTGGGTTTCACTGGTACTGCCCTACCTCGAACAGGCCAACCTGTACCAGCAGATCAACTTCAGCCTGCCAATGTTCGATCAGCAAAACAACCGATACCAGCAGACATCCAACGGACAGCCGATTGTGGCAACACGGCTGGCAACACTGCAGTGCCCCTCTGATCCTGGCTTTGGCGGAGGCGTCTCCAGCCACGGGCTCGCCCACATGAACTACGCGGGAAATATGGGCTGGGACTGGCATTATCGCGGACCCCACTGGGCCTCCGGGCCGTTCCAGAATGGGTCTGAGGGCACTCGTCTGGATGACTTCAAAGACGGTACCTCCAACACCATCGTCGTTGCCGAAACCTCAACTCAGGGCTTCCAGCCCCGCGCCGGTGCTCCGGGACACCAGGCTATGGGTGGCATCATTCGTGGCTCCGGTGTAGCCAATGCGGTTTTCCGCACCCCCTTCATCGACCCAGGCAGCAACGGCGACGTGATGGACTCCGCTGCCCTCCGCGGCATCGGTCTCACCGCCACCCGCGTTTGGCTGCGTCCGGATGGTCAGTCTGCCGGCTACTGGTGGAAGGGCTCTCCTTACGCCCATCCCCCAACCTACCTCGCCTGCTTCGGCCTCAACAATAACTGGCCCGGCGCGAGCAGCGTACACACCGGTGGTGGCCAGTTCCTCATGGGCGACGGTGCCGTGCGGTTTATCAGCGACAACCTGCAGGGTGCTCAGATTCCCTCCCTCTGGTTCGCTCTGCACTCCTACGTCGGTGCCACCGAAGCGGGTCAGCCTCTCGTCAGCGACTTCTGATCCCGCGCTGACTAAAGCCTCGTTCCGGCCACTCCCCGTTCACCCCGTACAGAACTCCCGGAAGTCGGCTGCGTCCGGCGCCGGGAGTTTTTTTGGAATTCCAGTCTGGCTGATCTCCATCGATTCCAAGGATCTACTCCATGCTGCGTTCATGCATTTCCATCGCCCTCGGCTGCATGCTGCTGGTCATCGTCGGTTGCTCCGGTGATGCCGGAGCGGGTGCTGAGAAAGCAAAGACGGTTCCGTTTACTGGTAAGATCACTGTTGATGGCAAACCGCCCGGCGCCGTCAAAGTGCAGTTCCTCCCGAAAGGCTCTGAAGGCGGCGTGCGAACAGCCTATGCCGAGGTAAAGGAAGACGGGAGCTTCTCTGCGACCACCTACATTACCGGCGACGGCATCGTCCCCGGCAAATACTCCGTTCGCGTCGGTTCAGACGCCGATGTATCGTCCACCGACCCCTCCGCAATGATGTCTGCTGTCACCGGCACCTCCATCGAATCGATCGATATTGATGTCCCTGCTGAAGGACTCACCGATGTGGAGCTGAAGCTCAAGACCACCACTGGCGGCCGGAAATCGGGCAACGGAATGCTCGGCCAGTAGCATTCATCGCTTCCTCCGGGCCACCATTTTGCACTCAGCCCTCCACTCGCAGTATACTCGCCGGTGGAGGGCTGTTTGCGTTCTCTTAACTTGTCAGGAAGCTGCCATATGTTGCGTTCAGGTGTGCTGCTGATGGCCGGATTACTGGGAGCCCAGGCTTCCCTGCTTGCGGATGAGCCATCACCTCAATTCTCCCTGCTGGCCCGCACAACGCGACTGTCTCCCCCGGACTCCTCCGGTCGTCGCGAACTGGTTCGCTCAGAGCAGCCTTTCAACTGGAGTCCGCAGAGCACCGCCATCATCGTCTGCGACGTCTGGGATCGCCATCACTGCCTGAACGCAGTCCGCCGCATGGAAGAGTTCCTGCCGCGGCTCGAACAACTGCTCAGCGAAGCCCGCCGCCGCGGCGCCATCATCATCCACTCACCCAGCGACTGCATGCCAGCCTATACAGACCACCCGGCCCGCCGCCGGGCCATCGCTGTCCCCGCCGCTCCCAATCACCCCGCCGACATCCAATACTGGTGCTCACAAATCCCCGCCGAAGAACAATCACTCTGGCCAATTGACCAGTCCGATGGCGGCGAAGATGACGATCCCGCCGAACATGCTCGCTGGGCCGCACAACTCACTGCCGAAGGCCGCAACCCCGGGCTCCCGTGGAAAGCACAGCACCCCGATATTCGCATCGACGGAGACCTCGATTACATCAGCGACCGCGGCGACGAAGTCTGGAATATCCTTGAAGCCCGCGGCATTCGCCACCTGATCCTCACCGGCGTCCACACCAATATGTGCGTGCTCGGTCGACCCTTCGGCCTGCGACAACTGGTCCGTGCCGGCAAACAGGTCGTGCTCATGCGAGACCTCACAGATTCCATGTACAACCCCAAACGCTGGCCATACGTTGATCACTTCAGTGGCCACGACCTCGTGATCTCCCACGTGGAACAGTTCGTCTGTCCCACCGTTACCAGCAATCAGGTGCTGGGAGGCAAACCGCACCATTCCCGCTTTGACACACGTTCAACCATTGACATCGCCACGCTCGAACACCCTTCCCACCCAGCCGGTGACTTCGAAAACCACTGGACCACCGCAGCGGTGCCTGCCGCATGGAAGGACGTTTCCGGCGGTCGTCGGGAACACGCCTCCGGCAAGCTCTGGCTGCGATGCTCCATCAGGCTGCCATCCGATTGGATCGCCGCCGAGCCACTTCAGCTGCAGCTGCCGGCAAACGTGACGGCCGAAGCGTGGCTGAATGGTTCCCCGCTCGCCGCCGTTAAAGACGCCGCCCACCAACTGCAACTGCCCCAGACAGCCGTGCTCGCCGACGGCATTAATCTGCTCGTGCTGAAAACAGCAATCAATCAAGCCGCGACAACCCTGCCCGACGCCCCCGTCCTCCACAGCGGCCCACGGTCGCTCAAACTCAACGGCCGCTGGCAGCTCAGACTGGGGAACGATCCCGCATGGTCCGCTATCCCGCTGCCCGCCCAGTTTGGCCTCGGACCCGACGTCCTGTTCACCGCCCGCAAATAACGGGAAATCAGCCAGCACCTCAAGGCTGGACGGCATCCCTCATCCGCCAACTGACCCAAAGATCTCTGCGGGACTCACCGCGCGATGCTCGGCTGCAGAACGATAGCACGCATCCACAAGAGCCATGGTGTGCAGATTGTCACGGCCGCTGATCACCGCTTCCCGCCCTGCTTCCAGAGCACTCAGCAGCTCTGCCATCGGACCGATAAAGGCATCCGGAAACCACACCGAATCCCATGTGGGACTGTGCCAATCCCCAGCATCGCCAATCGTTGACCAGCGAATCGTGCTGGGCACTCGAGCCGGATAACCTGGCCAGCCAATCGTGCCCATCGCCAAACCCTCAGTCCCCTCAACTCGCCACCGGATGCCAATATCAGCTGCCGCACCCTCGCGAGCAGGTCCCGTCCAGACGTCCTCCGTCGTTGAACCCCGAGCACCTCCGGGAAATTCAAGAATCGACAGGGCAATGCCGTCGAAGTGCGAAAAACGCTGAGCAGTTCGCGGATCCGGTCGCACACTGGTAAACACACGATCCGGATTCCCCAGCCAATACCGCAGCGTGTCCAGATGATGAATACTCATAATCCGCAGCGTCACCCAACCCTGACGCTCCTGCCACGGCATCCAGTGCGGAATGGCACGCATGTCGATTGTCGCCAGCACCGGCTCACCCAACACACCCTCGTCCAGCAACGCCCGACAGGCCGCCACCGACTGGTCATAACGCATGTTCTGGTTCACCGCCAGCAGTACACCAGCCTCGGCACATGCACCCACTATCCGCTGCGCTTCGGCAAAGTTCGTGCCCAATGGCTTCTGGGCCAGAATTGCTCGAGGACGCCGCGCACGACCCAGCACTCGCTGGATGACGTCCGCCTGACAATCCGGAGGCACCGCGATGTCCAGCACCTGCACCTCAGGATGGTCCGCCACTTCCTCAATCGTACCGCAAACCACACCAATCCCGTGACGATGCGCCGCCGCCTCGGCCGAAGCCGGAGTGCGGGAAGTGATGGCCACCGGATTCAGCCCATGCTGCCGGTAAGCCGGCAGATGGCAGTCAACCATGATGAAACCCGCACCAATACAACCGATCCCCGGCGAACAATCCCGCGGGAGCGCCGGCTGAATCGCCCGACGGACCGCCCCCTCAGCTTCAGTGCGAGCGTCCCGCGTCATGGCCTAGTCCACATCTTCCTTCACCGCCAGGTAAAGGAAACGAAAGGGAGCTATCAAATACTTCAGGTAATGGCAGGGAACCCACCGGACATCGAAACAATGCGGGCAGCTCGCCAGACGAAAACCGAGCAGAAACCAGAGCGTGGCCGGAAAGCGCAAAGACAGTGGCTGCAGCAACTTAAGGCAAAACGGGCAGCGATAGTTCAGGGTGCGCCAGAGCAGCGATGGGACATTCGCAACCGGTGCAGAACGTTTCGAACGGCCCTGCTTTTTTCCTGACTGACGCTCTGGTGGCATTTCGGATCGCTCTGACCTGCTGTGTCTTGTCACGTACCCATGTATCTGCGGAAAACGTCCCAACAGAATCTCCGATCCTTACGGATTCCTGCAACAGGGATCCGCCCGAAATTGGTCATTTCCGACTCCCGGGAGGGTATTCCCGCCGAAAAAACCGGAATATGCGTGGAAATAATAACCCCCGACCAGTGAACTGACCTGTACATTCGTTCAAAAAAGAGAGCTTGTTGTCTCAAAAATGAAAACACGCCGCCCATTCTCCATCGCCGCCACACCCCCCAACTCTTTCCGTTTCTCCGATACTGGTATCTGAATTTTCGACTATGATCCTGAACCGTTTCTTCCTGACTGTCTCAAACTACGGGAATCCACAGATGCCCTATGCTCCATCTTCCGCCTGGTTGTTGTGCCCGGTGATCTGTTTTGCGGCGTTGTTCGAGGTGCTGGCCGATGAACCGTCGGTAAAGGCGGCCCCCGCGGCCGCCGCAGCCGACAAGGATTCCGCAAAGGCCGGCTGGAAGCCGCTCTTCAATGGCCGCGACCTTGATGGCTGGAAAATCACCAATTTCGGTGGCGAAGGTGATGTGCTGGTGGAGAACGGCGAGGTAATAATCACGCAGGGGGCGGATTTATCCGGGATTCATACCGAGCAGAAGCTTCCGAAGGTGAATTACGAGGTGCAGTTTGAGGCAATGCGGGAGGCGGGCAGCGATTTTTTTGCCGGGCTGACCTTCCCCATCGGCGACAATTTCTGTTCGCTGATCTGCGGTGGCTGGGGCGGCGGTGTTTGCGGCATCTCCAGTTTTGACGGCCTCGACGCTTCAGAAAACGAAACCACCACCTATCAGCAGTTCGAAAAGGGCAAGTGGTACCGCATCCGGCTGATGGTCAGGGCCAGCCATATCGATGCCTGGATTGACGATACTCAGATCGTCAATGTGGATACCACAGACCGGAAGATCAGTGTGCGGTTTGAGGTAGAGAGATCGAAGCCCTTTGGATTCTGCACCTACGCCACGACCGGCCGTATTCGCAACGCACGGATCCGTTCACTGACTCCGGCCGAGATCGCTTCGCAGGGCCAATAACGGCCGCGACAACTTCAGACCACAGCCATCAGCCGACCAGTCATTACCACACCAGCTTCATCAGGAACTCTTTCCGTGTCTGCAGCTCCATTTTCCTATGAACCATTGTTCCAGCTCGGTGCCGGCGAAACTCCGTGGCGGCTGTTAACTGCTGATCACGTGGATGTCCGCAGTTTTCAGGGAGAGGACGTGCTTTGCGTAGCCCCTGAAGCACTGACACTGCTCAGCGCCCAGGCTTTCCACGACATCAATTTCTTCCTGCGCCCCGGTCACCTGAAACAGGTGGCTGCCATCCTCGATGACCCCCAGGCCTCTGAAAACGACCGCATGGTCGCCCTGACTATGCTCCGAAATGCGGACGTGTCCAGCAAAGGAGTGCTCCCGTTCTGCCAGGACACCGGGACAGCCACCATCCAGGGCAAGAAAGGTCACGCTGTCTGGTCCAAAGGCGACGAAGCCGCGCTGTCCCTCGGCGTGTATCAGGCCTACACCGAAAACAACCTGCGTTACTCACAAAATGCTCCGCTCACCATGTGGGATGAACGCAACACAGGAACCAACCTGCCAGCTCAGCTGGATCTCGCAACCTGTGACGGTGGCGAATACCACTTCCTGTTCATCTCCAAAGGCGGCGGCTCAGCGAATAAGTCATACTTATTCCAGGAAACTCGCGCGATTCTCAACCCGCAAACCCTCGTCAGCTTCCTCACCGAAAAAATGAAGGCCCTCGGAACGGCCGCCTGCCCTCCCTATCACCTCGCCTTCGTCATCGGCGGGACCTCCGCAGAAGCCACTCTCAAAACTGTCAAACTGGCCTCCACCAAATACCTCGACCACCTGCCTGTTACCGGAAGTCCCGGTGGCCGCGCCTTTCGGGATCTGGAACTCGAAGCACAACTGCTGGAAGCAGCCCGCAACTGCGGCATCGGTGCACAATTCGGCGGCCGTTATTTTGCCCTCGACGTCCGCGTCATTCGCCTCCCTCGCCATGGAGCATCACTGCCAGTCGGCATCGGTGTGTCCTGCAGCGCCGACCGCCAGGCCAAAGGTAAGATCACTCCGCAGGGCGTCTTCCTCGAACGGCTCGAAACCAACCCGCTGCAATACATCCCCGAACATCTCCGCGAGAGTCGCGACACAACGGCTGTTCGTATTGACCTGAACCGCCCCATGCCCGAGATCCTCGCAGAACTCAACCGACACCCAATCACCACCAGACTCCTGCTCAGCGGTCCAATCGTCGTCGCTCGAGACATCGCACATGCGAAACTCCGCGAACGCCTCGACGCCGGACAGCCACTGCCCGACTACTTCCGCAATCACCCGGTCTACTACGCCGGTCCCGCCAAAAAACCACCCGGCTACGCCAGCGGATCGTTTGGCCCCACCACAGCCGGTCGCATGGACTCCTACGTCGATCTTTTCCAGGCACACGGTGGCAGCATGGTCATGATCGCCAAAGGCAATCGCGGATCAGAAGTCACCCGCGCCTGCAAACAACACGGCGGCTTCTATCTCGGCAGCATCGGCGGCCCCGCTGCTATCCTCGCAAAGGAAAACATCCGCTCCGTTGAGGTCGTCGAATTTCCGGAACTCGGTATGGAAGCCATTTGGAAAATCGAAGTCGTCGACTTCCCCGCCTTCATCCTCGTCGATAACAAAGGCAATGACTTCTTCGCCACCATCGGAGCCGATCAGTGCCACTGACCGACTCCACACCACCACACCACACTCGTCTGCTCGACAAAGTCACAAAATGTGAGGCGACCGACAATCGCAACTCGACACAGTAAACTCTCAGCCTTACGCAGGTCTCACTGCCACCGAACCATCGGCGGCTGATTTCAATGCAGCGTCCAGTACCTGCTGAGTTTTCAACGCCACATCGGGCCAGAACGCATCGCGACGCCCTGACAAAACAAGTTCCCCAAACACTCGAAACAGGTTGGCTTCCTGAGCAGTGGAATGGTTGTTGCTGTATTCGAACAGACGATGCTGCTGCAGAGACTTTTCCATGTTGAACCAACAGCCATCTGCCATGAAGCGATGACGCCCAACTTCAAAGCTGACTTCATTTCCATAGTAGGGCAGCACAAAATCAGACAGCGAGAGATACCCGCGAGTACCGCTCACGTGCGCCCACTGCTGGTGATTGGTACGGAACGAATTGTAGAACGTCGCAGAAACTCCGTTGGCGAAATGCATCTCCCCCTGAAATTCCAGCGGTACGGGTTGAGCACTGTCGGGACGCTGGACACCATTCAGAATCCGGCCGCGAACTTCGACCGGAAGCTCATACTTCATCGCCCAGAGAATGATGCGAATCGTGTACCAGCCAAGGTCGCCAAGGCAACCGGCCGGCTCCAGCTGACTGCTGGCTCGGATATTGCTCTGCACCCACTCATCGTCCGCACAAAAACTGAAATGACTGGCAATCCGCCGAATTTCGCCGACGCTCTCGCCGTCGTCCAGCACTCGCCGCATGGCTTCCATGCGAGCACTGTGCATGAACATCACACCGTCCATGAACTGCACGCCCGACCGCTCGCAGGCCGCAATCATCCGTCTCACGTCCGCCGATGTAACCCCACAAGGCTTTTCCACCATCACATGCTTGCCCGCCTCAGCCGCCCGCACAACCCAGTCGGTGCGGATGCCAGTCGGGAGCGGAATGTAAACCGCTTCAATGTCGGCCCGGCTGAGCAACGCTTCGTAGCTGCCCACGGCTTCCACTGCATGTGATACCGGTACCGAACTCTGACATTCCGATATGAACTGTCGGGCCTTATCCGCAGAACGGCTGGCGACCGCCACCACCTTGCCGTTGCCGGAGTTGGCGATGGAGTGCCAGTTCTTTTTCGCGATTCCAGCCGTGCTCAGGAAGCCCCAGCGACAAGTTCCCAGTGACATGCAAGACTGCTCCGTTTGCTGTTTGATAGCCTGTGTACCACCGCCACGATCAACCCGTCGACGGCAAACCGCGAAATCTGACGGATTCTGACGCCCGTCTCAAGCAAGCAGCCGGAGATTTCCGGGGACAACAGAAAACGACCCCGGCCGGAGTTCAACGCAACTCCCGAGCAAAACGCAGGTCCTCGTCACGCACCTCAGAGTATTCCGGCTTGAGCACTCGCAGTTCCCGCATCCGCGGAGCGTCCGGCGAGAGCGACAGCCGCGTACCCGCTACCTCGATCTCACGAATGCGATAAAGCTTCTCCGAAGCACCACGCAATCCACCACCTGCAGCCGCCCCGGAACCCGCAATGCCGGGCACAAGCGACGGCAACAGACCCGGTGCGCGACGCCGACCCCGCTCTGCAGTGCCCGCGGCATTCGCTTCCTCCGCCAGCACCAGCTCGATCCGCGGTGTCCCCGGATAACGCAGCGTCATCCGCAGAGTTTCCCCAGGCGGACCGCCCGGACCACTGGACAAACTCGGCGAAAAACTGGCCTCCATCCCGTCAGCCGTCTCCCGGTGCCCAGCATACTCAAACGTCCGGCTGCCGTCGGAAATCACCGCCGACGCGTCGTTCAGCTTCCATGCAATCGCTGCAGCTACCGCGATGGAATTTCCCCGACCATTGCCCCGCGGAATCGCTGATAACGACGTACCAAGATGCTCAAGCGCACTTCGCGGGAGCTCATCCGGACCCAGCATGCGGGCACACAGAAGCAGCCCCGGAATGGGAATCCGCCGCAACACCTCCGCGTCGGCCAGCATCGTCTTCAACTGGCGACGATTCTCAGAATGATAATACAGCGAAACCAGCGCCACTGTGCTCTGCTCAACTTCCAGCTGCTCATCCACGTTGCACAAAATCAGCTCCTCAGCCTCCGCATGCCGACCATGACGGCTCAGAATCCACGCGCAAACAAGATTGGCTTCCCAGTTGGCAGTCGAATACTCAAAGGCCTGCAACGCTGTGGCAGCCGCATTTCCGTCACCCAGACTCTCCTCGATCAGAGCCAGATTCGCCATGCTGCTCGCCAATAGGTCATCCTGGCGAAAATGCCCCTGACCAATCTCCGTCAGCCTCCGAAATGTCTCGGCAGCCGCCGTCGTCTCGCCAAGCTGCTGCTGAGCTCTGCCCACGTAATACCAGTACGGCGGATAACACTCCATAAACCGTTCCAGCCTCCGCAGAGACCGCAGACGCACTTCCGGATTCTCCACCGCCAGAGCTTCACCAAGCTTGTCAAGATCCTGGTCCCGCAGCAGCCAGCGGTCCGGAATCTCATTCTTGCGGCTCAGCTTCCAGAAACTGTCCAAAAATGACGACGATCGTGTCATCAGCGACTGAAACTGATTCTTCTCCACCTGCCAAAGATCCGAATCCCGCTTCAACTGCGTTGATCGGTAATCCCACCAGCTGCTGGCACCCGTCTGAATCACCGATCCCAGCTGTCCCGTCGCTGCCTGGGCCCCCATCACAAAGAAATCCGTACCCATCTTCCGCTGCAGTCCGCGGCGGAAACCTTCAGTAATCACAGTCCGCTCCCGATCACTGATCTCCACCATGCCAATCTCGTCAAGAATTGACCGATACAGCGAGATCACTTCAGGATCGTCGATTTGGTTCAGATCCAGGTTGTTCAAAATTCGCTGCTGCTCTTCGAGCAGAACTTCGCGAGACCCCGCGCGACGAATGCGGTGCAATGCGGCCCGGCAGTAGTTCAGAGTCACGGCAGTCTTGCGCCGCGCAGCTTCCGTGGGAGCGCCATTCGGCAGTTCCGCAAACTGCGTCAGCGACTGCCCTATCCCCTCGACCGGAGAAAGCAGCACAAACACCAGCAACAAACAGGTTCTCATCGAATCACGCCAGTGATCGGAACCCTCGGGTAACGCCGGTTGCTGCCTGCTTTGGCGGACACTTCAGCAACACCGTCTGAAGTTCGTCATCCCATGCCAAACACAGCAACCTGCCCGATGGCTCAAACCAGCTGACACAAGCCCGTCCCTGAACTGTGCAGCCGTATGACCCATATTTCCGGCTGCCACGGCAAAGACAATCCTCAAATCCAGTTCCTGCCAACTTCCTGCAACGAAACTTCCTGACAATCCTCCTGCGAAGCCTCGGCAAACTGCGAAAACTGCCGCCAACAGGGCAACAACGGCAGATTCTGCCGATTGCTCATCCAAAAACTCCACGGCGGAAACAAAAACAGCCGGCCCCCATCGGAGCCGGCCGCGAAACAGATTCTCAACAGGTCACGATCTGCTCATTCCGAAACCGGCAGCGAAAAACTCTTCATCACCGCACCGTCGTCATCGCCCACCATGAAGCTGCCGGATGGTGCGAAATACTTCTCCATCTTCTCAAACGGCGGCAACGTACTGAAGTCGATGGCAGCCAGGATTTCGCCAGCCCCAGGCAGACTTTCAGCAATGTTCCCTGCACGCAGCATCTCGTAGAGACTCTTCACCCGCTCGGCCGAACAAGCATAGCTCACCATCTTCGCCTCGGCCGGGAAATGAGCTGCCACGGCCTGGAACTGCGGAGTGTCTGCCAGCGGACGCACATCGGAGGTGTTACGCACGGCCATCTCGAGGATACCGCCTTCGCCAGTCTCCACGAGCAACTGATTGTTGGCAACGGTGAAGGACACGTTACTGCCAGGACCCAGCGGAAGCTGGAATACCGTCACTCCCTCGAGCTCTCGCTGCTCAGCCGGGAAACCTGGCTGAGCCGCCAGTTTGCCCAGCAGCTCAGTTGCTTTGGAGTTGTCCTTCACGCCAATCACGATCAGCGAATCACCGGCAGAACCAGCAGTCACGATCTGAATGCGTCCGTCCAGCAGATCAAAAATGTCGTTCTTGATGTGAATGTTCGGATCACGCTCCGCAAGATCATCCACCATACGCTGCAGAGATCCCGCGCCCTGGAACATGTCAACCATGCTCTCGGCCGTCGTCCACGCTTCATCAACCTTCCACTTCAGGCTCATCCAGGAAGACACATTCTCCTTCACCCACGCCGGCGGCACAGCGTCGGTCGTGTCCAGCTGGAACATCTGCATCAGGAACTGAGGAGGCTGCTCGCAGACAATCATGGACTGAGCCAGACTCTCAAACCCACCCGTGTTCATCTCGGATATGCTGCCGAAACCCTTCAACTGATTCAGACCAATCGTGCCGAAGATGCTTACGGCCATGCCTGCCTGAAGCCCGGCTTCGCCAAGCGAACCAGTCTGCACAAGCTGCGTGAACAGGCCGATCGGGTCGACCCAGGTGACCATCAGCCCGTTGCCGGTTTTTGTTTCGCACTTGCTGACAAAATTGCTGTAGGTTTCGCTGTTCACGAGTGACTTCGGGGAGGAACCGTCCCAGTTATCAAGCATCAGCTTCAGCACGGCACTGCTGTTGGACAGCACCATCTTCTGGTCCTTCAGGAACCAGCCGAATTCACGGGCAAGTGGAGTGGATTTGGAGGATGGGCCGTTGTTCTTGAACATCACCAGCTCTGTGCCCGCGTGTTCCACGTTCGCCTGCTCAAGATCCGGAGCAGACTGAAGCACCCCAACGGCCTTGTCGAGCAGAGACTTGACCTTGTCACCGTGGTCACCGAAGTCCATGAAGAGCACCGCACCCATGCGATTGGGAGGAGCTTTGGAAAAGGCGATCGCAATCTCACCGCTGGGGATGGATGCCAGATCAGCAAGACTCATCCCCAGAGCACTCTCGATTACCTCGGAACGACCCTGCATTTCAGCCGCAAACGCTGTCATCAGCTCGGCGCGAAAAGCATCCATTTCAGGATCAGTTACCATCCGACCCATCGAGGATTTGGACATCTGATCCTTCATCACCGCCATACTCGGCACGGAAATGTAGACGTAGGTGTCCCTGGGAAGGATTTGAGCACTGGAGACGCGCTGAGCACCGGTTTGAGCAACAGCTGAAGTCAGAAACCCGGCGGTCAGCAGAACGCCGGCAAGAACAGAAGCGGGGAAGAATCGCCGAAACATGAAAGGCCCTTCGCGAAAGGAGAGGTCGAAGTCACCAGCCGTTATTCTCATTCAGCAGCAGCCTGCAGGTCAAGCACGCTTGCCGGGCTGCATCACCCCCCTGATTCGATCAAAGCCACGAATTCCTGGGGAATTCACAGCCAAAACCGCGGATTTTCTCCGGAATTCCGGGCCCTCCAGAGCCAGCGTGAACGTTTTGAACGGGATTTGCCTGTATATTTTCCGTCCCGTTGCCAGGAAGGACCACCATGCTCCGTTACGCTCTCGCCATCTTCGTCAGTGCATTTTTGCTGTTCCAGGTACAGCCGCTCACGGGACGCTTCATTCTTCCGTGGTTCGGTGGCGGACCCTCCATCTGGACCGCCTGCATGCTCTTCTTCCAGCTCGTGCTGCTCGCAGGCTACCTCTACTCCCACCTCCTCACCACGTTCCTCCGCCCGCGAACCCAGGCAGCCGTACACCTCACTCTGCTGGTCGGATCCCTCGCCTTCCTCCCCATCATCCCCTCCGAAGCCTGGAAACCGTCAGCCGACGATCAGCCCCTGTCACAAATCCTCCTGCTGCTCTCTGCCACGGTCGGAGCACCCTATTTCCTGCTCTCAACCACCGGACCACTCATGCAGCGCTGGTTCACTCGCGCCGTCCCCGGTGGCTCACCCTGGCGACTGTACGCGCTCTCCAACGTCGGCTCACTGCTGGCTCTCATCTCCTATCCGTTTGTTTTTGAACCCCTGCTCAAACTCCGCGATCAGGCCTTCTCATGGAGCGCTCTGTATTCACTGTACGCTGGACTCGCTGCACTCTGCGCGTTCGCCCTGTTCCGCTCCGAACAGCCCGCAATCGACACAGACTCGGACACCCCTCTGTCCCGCATCACCGCCGCTGAAGCCGCTGTCCCCCGCCCGTCACTCTCAACCATGCTGCTCTGGCTCCTCCTGTCCGCCTCCGCCTCCGTCATGCTCCTGGCCACCACAAACCAACTCTGCATCGACGTGGCCACCGTACCCTTTCTCTGGATCCTGCCACTGGCGCTGTACCTGATCTCCTTCATCCTCTGCTTCGACAGCCCCCGCTGGTACGACCGCCGCCTGTACTCCATTCTGCTACTGCTTTTCAGCCCCTTCGCCTGCAAACTGCTCAGCGACGGTCCCGATGCTGACATCACACTGCAGCTGGTTCTGTTCCCCGCTGTATTGTTTGCCTGCTGCATGATGTGCCACGGCGAACTCTATCAACTCCGACCACAGCCACGCTGGCTCACACTCTACTTCGTTGTCGTCTCGGCAGGCGGAGCTCTCGGTGGAGTCTTCGTGGCCATCATCGCACCACGGATCTTTCAGGGCTACTTCGAATATCACACCGGACTGCTCGCCTGCTGCACCGCCGGAACGCTCGCCATGATCGCTCAAAAGGTCTGGCTGCGCACCCCATCTCCCCTCTACACAATCCGACTGATCACCTCCACACTGCAACTGCTGGCACTCAGCATCTGGTTCTTCTCACCAGTCTGGGAACATCTGTCCCAAACTGCCGATATCCTGCTCAAGACGGCCTGCGGCGTCATCTTCGCAGCCGGACTGCAGCTCACCGGCATGTTCCACAACCAACGGCGACTCCTCCTCGGCTGCTGGGGGCTCCTCGCCATCCTGCAACTGCTGCTGCTCACCACCAGCCTCCAGTACCTCGCTCCAGGGCTCGTCACCACAAAAATCAGAATCCATTACCTCCTCGCCATTCTGCTGCCGGAAATCCTCGCCGCCACCGCCGCATTCACGCTGACGAAATGCCCGACCCGACTGCTGCCACCGCTGACATACACAGCCGTCACCACCACCGCCGCACTCCTGCTCTGGGGACTCCACGAAATTGAAATCCTCTCCTTCGCCCGACTCTGCTCCATTGCCGTCACCGCCGCCGCAGGCGTTCTGATGGATGTGGCCGCCAGAGGCTTCCGTGGTCCGCAGAAACCATCCCCAGGACTCACGCTCGCCATCCCAGCCATCACTCTCCTCATGATCCTCGGACTGCGACTCAGAGAAGTCGCCGGCGAAGAAACCACCGACCAGGAAATCGTCGCCGTGTCCAGGAACTTCTACGGGGTTCTGCGAGTGCGGCATGAGCCGGCAGACGGCGACCTCGATGTCTTTCAAAACCCCTTCCCCAGCTACTACGCCCTGAAACACGGCCAAATCAGCCACGGCTGCCAGTATCAGGATGACTACTGGTCTAAACTTCCAACCACCTACTACGGCGAAGAGAGTGGGTTTGCGATCGCTGTCCGAGTCGCCCGCGAACTGGCCACGCAGGGAAATCAACACAAACTCCGAGTTGGCACCATTGGACTTGGAACAGGTACCATCGCCGCCTTTGGGGAACGGGATGAATACTTCTGCTTCTACGACATCAACCCCGATGTCCTCCAACTCTCCACTTCCGGCATCTTCACCTACCTCCAGGATTCACAGGCCTCCATCGATGTCAAGCTCGGTGATGCCCGAATCGTGCTCGAACGCGATCTGGCCGAAGGCCGAAGTCAGCAGTTCGATGTTCTCGCCGTGGATGCCTTCAGCAGCGACGCCATCCCCGTGCACCTGCTCACAGCCGAATGCGCCGAAATCTACGCCAAACACCTTCGCCCCGGCGGAATTCTCGCCGTACATATCTCCAATCGGTTCCTCAACCTCGAACCCGTCGCCCGCGGCATGGCCGCCCAGCTGGGATGGAATGCCTTCCTCATCGATAACCCGGACGACGATTCCCACGGCGTGTTTGCCTCGTCATGGGTCCTCATCACCAGCAGCACCGCAGTCGCAGAAGATCCCGAAGTCGCACTCGCCGTCGACGAATGGGCTGACGACGACTGGGTACTCAAATGGACCGATGACTACTCCGGACTCTGGCCTGTCCTCAGGTTCTGATACAGCCCCCCACAGCACTCAGCCAATCCCCAGTTCCCTCTCAATTCGATCCAGCCGCTGCCGGATGGAATCCACAGCTCCCTGCAAACGCTCCAGCTGCTGCTCAAGCATCGCCTGCTGTTCCTGCAATTCGTGGAGCACACCTGACGGAGCTGCCGGGGAAGCGGCTGGCAGCGGTGCATGCCCCTGACCGATTTCTCTGCTCCCTTCACCACTCTGCAGCTGCTGCTTCAACTGCATGTGCTCCCCAGGCAGATAAAACGTGTGATCAACTTCCACACCACGGCGGTCAAGATGGTCCGTAGCCTGGATAAAGCCTTTGTCCGCCAGCCCCTGCAGTTCCGCTTTCAACTGCTCCTGACTTTCTATGCGAATCATCCGGCTGGCACGAGTCCTCAACTCGCCAGGCTGCTGGCGACCGCGAAGCAGTAGTTCGCAGATAATTGCGTGCTGAGCCTCCGAGAAATCAAAACGCAGACGCATGTAGTGGCGATAACGGGCCGTGCGACCACCGTCGGTGAAAACTTCGGCCACCAACCCCAGCTCCCGAAGCTCCTCCAGAGCATCCGCGACTTCGGCCTCACTGTACTCCGTAATCGGATCCCGATTGCTCTTCTGGTTGCAACCCGTCGTCGCACCCTTCAACGTCATCGGGTATTGATCAGGTGTCGTAAAGCCCTTCTCCATGAGCGTTCCGAGTACTCGACGCTGCTGGCGTGTCAGCTGGCGAATGATGTTTTTGGGTTCTTCCGTCATAGGGAACTTTCATTGAACCTCTGCGTTGCTGATCCGTTGAACCAGCCCGAAGTGTCCAGCAACAGAGGCTTTGACTCAAGCCCACGGCGGGGAAATCTGTATCACAGCCCGCAGCCCGCCGGCAAACACTCACCAACCCCCTCCGGGGACACTCCCTGCCGCTGGGATGGCGAAAACAGCACAAACAGAGCAGATAGACACCAAATATTCTTGACGCCTCTCTTATCAACCGTATTGCTGAACTCTAAGTTTTTCTCCGTGGAACTCTGTGTGCTCCACCGGTTGAAAACGATCCGCATCCGCACGCCGTTTCCGCCATCCCACCCCGCTGCTCCAGCACCTTACTGCTCCAGAGATCTCCATAAGTACCAGCTGGCGATGCTGCGATACGGCTTCCAGCGATCGGCGATCGCTTCGAAGTCCGTCCTGCGAGGGTTGGCGGGCAGTGGGTAGAGCTTTGCAATGGCGTTTCGCAGTCCAAGATCGTCCGGAGCAAAAACGTCGGGCCTGCCAAGTGAAAAAATGAGGTACATTTGAGCAGTCCAGCGGCCAATACCGCGAACCTGAACAAGCTCTGCTATCGCCGCTTCGTCCTCCGCCCGACTGATTCGACGAAACTGAATGATGCCTTCCAGAGTGCAGCGGGTGAGGTCTCGCAGGTAGCCCAGTTTCTGCCGCGAGATGCCGATTTTTCCAAGCTGTTCGTCGCTGAGCTGCTGCAGGACCTCAGGCTGAAGTTTGCGGTCCGGCATCAGCGCCTGCAGTCGCTCGCGAATCGTGCGGGCTGCGGCTGTTGATATCTGCTGCGAAATCACGGCCTGCACAAGCACCTCGTAGCCACTTTTCCGAGTTTTGAGCGTAAATGGGCCTGCCCGATCAATAACCCCGGCAAGCACTCGGTCGGCACGCTTCAGCTGCTGCAGAGCAGCGGGGATCTCAGCGGGATTCAGTCGCACAGCTGTCTTCTCCGGAAATTGCGGTCATCCCCGCCGATTCTGATCAGACCGGGGCTCCCAGGCAAGCGCAGTGGGTCCAGTGTTGCGGTGCAGAGCTGCATGTTTATCATTCACCCATGCTGCCATCCACCGCCGACATCCTGCCACGACTCACGTTTGTTCACGAAAACCGCCTGCGCGTCAAGGACCTCAAAGGCTTTCGCCGCGGCCATGCGACGCCGACGGAATACAGTGATCACGCGGCGGCGTTCGTTGCGCGAATTGCCGCCGATGACCTGTCCGCCGAACTGGACGAACGATTCGCCGATTTCCGCCGACTGCTCCGATGCCGCCGCACAGATCTGCTGGTCAGCGGGCCCGAAGCCGGCACTGCTGCCATCGCCGCCCCAGGATTCGAATACCGCATCTCAGCACTGCTGGCCACCGATGAGCCTTCCGAAGTCATCTGGCGACGACAACTCACCGGATTCACGGAACCTGACCGGATCGCTGCCCCCGAAATCAGTCAGGTCTTCCCCGCTGTATTTGACACACTTGAGTTTCTGCCGCTGCTGCCTGCTGATCCCGCTGCCGTCATCGACCGCGTCGAAGACCAACAGCAGTCGCAAATCAAACTCGACTATGACCGGCATGCCACCTGGTGCACCCTCACCTTTCAACGCCCAATCGTAGTGCTGCGAATCACCGCTGACTCCGTGTCACTCAAACTCCAGCACCCATCCACCCCGGAAGTGCTGTTTAATCTCTTCCTGAAACTGCAGGAACATGCCATCGGTACCACCGGGCAGACATCTTCGTCGGCCTCCCCTTCACAGGGCCTCACTGCGGTGGTGCGGCCTGCTCCGAACTCTCCCAGCCGCCCGGCGGGTTCGTGAACAAGTAGTCTGAGATCGCCTGAGCATACAGACTGATGCCCCTGGCCGACAGCACCGGAGACGTCCGGCTGAACAGGTCCAGCGGTTCGCCGGCCCCCCGAAAACTGCTGCTCGCATCAACAAGGCGAATACGCTCCCGCGCACAAAACTCCGACACCGCCACAAATGGCTCGATACTGGCACACGGCGTCGCTCCGCGGATCCGGCAACGACGAGTCAGGTCCGGGATGCGACGGCCATCAACCAGCTGCCAGACCACCGGACAGGTCGTCACCAGCAGCTTCCCACCCGCCGCCTCAACAGACCGCCGCAACGTCACCAACGGCTGCAGTGCGTGCTCCGTCTCCAGCCGACGAGTCTCGGCGTGATCCCCTATCCACGTAAACTGCTGTTGGCCCACAGCCTGACTGGTGATGGAAAGCAGCGGTGGAACGTCGTGACGAAGTGCCGCGAAGGCATGTTGAAAGAGCGCCGACTCCTGAAGCCAGTGAGGCACAGGCAGCCGAGGTCCCGGGGCAGCCGGTCGCAGCGAGGGATGAATACAGACCGACCGCCCCTCGGCTTCCCCGAGCAGACTCCGGCAAAGAGTGTCGTCATCCACGTCCGACATGTCGAAATGCAAAATCACCAGCTGGGGACGAATCTCCTGCTGGTCGGGAAAACGAAGCGATGTGAGCAGCGGGCAGTCGCCAGGTACGCCACCGTTCAGCACTTCCACGGACGATGCGGTGCGAGACTCAATGAACTGCTGAAGCTGGCCCGATAGTGTCTGACGTTCGCTGAGTTCAGCTCCGAAGACCGTGTCGTCACCGAGCACCAGAATCCGCCATGGCACGGCCGAGTCCGCAGACAGTTCCGGCCCCCGCAGGCCAGCCGAATTGATCCGCACCAACACAGAAGCAGTGTCCGACAACGGCAGCCGCCGCTGAGTCCCAGCCCGCAGCTGATGGTGGCAGGTGGCAGAAGCCTCCAGCAGAGGCTGCACGGAAAGCTCTGTTTGCGCGACCACAACCGAGTCGCCAGCTGGAGGTCCCTGCAGCCAATACTCCAGACCCGCCGCCAATGCCGCAAAGAGCAGCAATGCAGCGACCGGGGGAGTCAGAAAGCGGGTCGCTCGGCGAAACATGGACGCTTGATATTTGGATTGAGGCAGATCCGTAGTGCCTGAACTTTACCGATGTGCTGGGTGTTTGGACAAGATCATCCCCCAGTCGAATGCCCACTGACGTACCTCAGACGCCAAAAGGCGGTCCCACGGAATTGACGCTCCGCCGCTCGGTGTACCCAAAGGGCAAAGTCGAGATGACGAAGAGTTGGCAAACGAGGCAAAACGGGCAACCTTGCGCCCCACGGGTTTAAGGCAGTCCCGCCTGATAGCACTGCCCGGGATGCTTGAATTCCCCACACCGCCCCGCCGCAGTCGTCCGCATACCCCCCTCCCCGATCCTGGCACAATTACGTCCGCCCGAGACGCAGCAGGCTGGGTGAAACGGTGAAAAGCTCGGTTTAAAACAGAACCATCTGCGATCTCCTTTCCACCAGCCAGTTCTTTGCGTGCCGCAGGCCCGTCGCTCCCGCTTAATGACACAAACTGGACATGTGAACCTGCTGTCAGCAAATCCCCACCATCCACGACTGCCGCTCTCTCCCAGTTCTGCAACCCCGTCACAACACAAAACTCCGCCTCCAAAACACCGTTTAACCTCCACAACCTCCGACAACACAGCCCCCCGATCTCCCGCGCACAGGGACTGTCCCCGTATCGAACCAAACCCACAAAATCCAGATTTGCAGCCTGCAGCAACCACAGGAGCTGCAGCGAATACACCAACTGACAAGCTCGCGGACAGCCACGCCTCCGCAACCGCAACGCCACCCAACCTCGGTGCAGCACGGAAGCCCACAAACCGACCACATGCAGGGACTGTCACCGTACTGAACTGGATCCGCCAATTCGGACTTGCAGCCTGCGACGACTACAAGGGTCGCAGCGAATACACCGCCTGACAAACTCTCAGACAGACACACCCACCGAACCGCAACGCCACCCAACCACGGTGCAGCCCAGACGCCCACAAACCGGCCAAATACAGGGACTGTCACCGTATTCAATCGGATCCGCCAATCCGGATTTGCGGCCTGCGACGACTACAAGGGTCGCAGCGAATACGCCGCCTGACAAACTCTCAGACAGACACACCCACCGAACCGCAACGCCACCCAACCTCGGTGCTGCCCAGACGCCCACAAACCTGCCAAATGCAGGGACTGTCACCGTATTCGACCGGATCCGCCAATTCGAACTTACGGCCTGCAACGACTACAAGGGTTGCAGCGAATGCGCCGCCTGGCAAACTCCGGACAGCCCCACCCACCGAACCGCAATGCCACCCAACCTCGGTGCTGCCCAGACGCCCACAAACTGGCTACATACAGGGACTGTCACCGTATTCGACCAGACCCACAGAACCCAGCTTACCGCCTGTAGTGATTGCAACGATCGCAACGAATACACCAACTGAAGGATTCTCGGGCCGCCACACCGACCGAACCACAACGCCACCCAACCTCCAATCCGGATTTACCGCCCGTAACGACCACAAGGGTCGCAGCGAATACGCCGCCTGGCAAGCTCCGGACAGACACACCCACGGAACCGCAATGCCACCCAACCACGGCGAAGCCAGAACGTCCAAAAACCTGCCAAATGCAGGGACTGTCACCGTATTCGACCAGACTCACAGAACCCAACCTTGCTGCCCGTAGCGATTGCAAAGATTGCAGCGAGCATACCAACTGAGGCATTCTCGGGCAGCCACGCCGACCGAACCGAAATGCCAACCAACCTCGGTGCAGCACGGACACCCCTAAACCCGCCACATGCAGGGACTGTCACCGTATTCGACCAGACTCACAGAAACCAAAACTGCCTGCCCGAGCGATTGCAAAGATTGCAACGAGCATGCCAGCTGAGGCATTCTCGGGCAGCCACGCCGACCGAACCGCAACGCCACCTAACCTCGGTGCGGCACGGTCACCCCTAAACCCGCCACATGCAGGGACTGTCACCGTATTCGACCAAACCCACAGAACCCGGATTTGCCACCTGTAGCGATTGCAAAGACTGCAACGAATACGCCAGCTGAAGAATTCTCGGACAGACACACCCACCGAACCGCAACGCCACCCAACCTCGGTGCGGTCCAGACCCCCACAAACCGGCCGCGTGCAGGGACTGTCCACGACTTTGACCGGTCTCGGGGAACGTAATTTCCGACTTGTGACGTTTGCCGAAATCACAACGAAAACGCGGGCTGCGGGTCGCCGTGCCCCGACATCGGACAGCGAATATCAGACAGCGGGCAGCGGCCAGCACGGTGCAGCAGAACCGCAAGACAAGCACATTCAAATCGCTGCACCACTTGATCACTCCCGAACGCTGATCACTCCCGAACACCGCGGATTTGCGTCGCTGCAACGGCCGCGTGAAGCCGAGCCGGATTGAGCACAACGGAGCGCCCGAGTTCCAGTTTCGGGTTTGATTCCGCCCAACCATTCCCAGGTAATCGTACTAACTGCCTTGCTGTATCAGCAGCGATTAAATTACGAACGCGAGTACGGCCTGCCAGGCCGTACTCGCGGGTGAGCTTGCTCTTTCCGATTGATATCGGCCGCACGTCTGAGGGCTACGACCTGCGTTGGCATCGCAGCAACAATGGTGGACATGGCCAGACAGGCGCAGGTAAAGATTCTGACTGTCGAAATACCAGCCAAAACGGCACCTCTACCATCGTTTCATTTTCCCGGCTCCAGCTTTTCACGCGGCCGGATGGATTAGGTTCCACGCTTCGACCTGTCGTAATGCCCATCAATGTCAACCGGCCGTCGGTCCCGAGCGGGCAATTTTCATCTGCCGCTGAACTGCTCTGCCCACAATCTTCAACTCCCGCACTACACAGCAATTCGCGCGACCCGTACCCGTTTCACCATCTCCACGTCACCCTGACGACTCACCAGAGTTTTCGCCGGAGTTCAGAATAGGCGAACACCTACTTACTTTGACCCACACGCTTAGACGCTTTCGCCATTTGCGCCGAACTCTTCGCCCTGCTTTTCCTTCTTCTTTGCCGCCTGGTAGATGTCTTCCATTTCGCGGAGCGAGACCGTTTCAATCGATTTGCCGGCGGCGTGGAGCGCCCGTTCGATGGCCTGAAATCGGCGGCTGAATTTGGCGTTGGTTTTCCGCAAAGCCTCTTCGGGATTGAGTCCCCAGCGGCGGCCGATGTTGGCCAGCACGAACAGAGCATCTCCGAGCTCAGATTCCGCGCGGGCTCTTTGTGCGGGATCAGGAATCGGGGAGTCGGGAATCACCGAGGCCTCCACAGTGGCGGGCACGTGCGGGATCCGGCCATCCGGGAACAGCTCCTCAGCAAGTTCACCGAGTTCTTCATTGAGTTTGTCAAAGAGCATGCAACGATCGGGAAAATCATAGCCGACCGCGGCCGCGCGGCCGGTAATGCGAGCCGCGCGGGCCAGCTGTGGAAGTGTCAGAGGAATACCATCGAGTCGGGATTCGCGAGCAGGCTTCTCCTGCTGCTTGAGCTGCTGCCAGCGACTCCTGATTGCTTCCACAGTTGCCACCCGTTCTGAACCAAACACATGCGGGTGCCTTCGAACCATCTTGTCGGCAATCTGCCGCACAACATCAACAAGCAGGAAACGCTGCTCGTCGGCTGCGATTTGCGCATCGAGAATGATCTGCAGGAGCAGGTCACCGAGTTCTTCACGAATGGCCAAATTGTCGTCGGAGTCGATGGCTTCGAGCAGTTCGTGAGTTTCTTCAAGAGTGTAGGGTTTGATGGAGCTGAGCGTTTGCTGGCGGTCCCACGGGCACCCATCAGGAGCTCGCAGCCGGGCAATCACTTCGCAAAGTCTCTGGAACTCCGGCAGCAGCCTCTGAAAGTCCGGGGGCGTTCCTGGTACGGGGGCAGGGCCGGGTTCCGGATCAGCTGGGGGCATGGGGGTGCTTTGACTGGAGACTGTTGGGAGAGCGGACAAGGAAGCCTGAAGGGCGACGATTGGCATCGAACGAACAGCATTGTCACGCCGGGAAACTACCAGAGCTGCCACCAGGGCTTTTTGGCGGCGGGTGACGGCGGGGGCACAAATCCCGATCGGTTGGCACTCTGCGCAGACTGAGACTGAATCACTTCACCTTCCGGGAGGAGCACGCAGCTGAGTTCTCCGAAACTGCCACCACCGGTGTCGGTGCAAATCATGCCATTGGAAAATTGAACTCGAGGAATCGGCACATGGCCGACCACAATGGGTACTGGTGAGTCGAGTGGTGCACCGATGTGGATGAAGTCTTTGGAATAGAGCCACGGAGGATGTGTGAGTGAATAATCACGCTGGCGAAGAATGCGAAGTTGTGTCTCAAAAGGAAGGTTGCGATCAAGCCCGGCGTGCACGAAGAGAAACTCCGGGTGTTCAATACACCACGGCAGATCACGCATCAGTTCCAGCTGTTTTTGGGGAATAGCCTCGCGAAGAGCATTGAGATCGCCGTGGGGCGCCCCCCATGAGCTGAATGTGGATTCGGTGTCGTAATGTGGAACCCAGCGGCTGGCGAAGTCGATATAGGTGGGCGTCGGCAGCATCCCAAGCGAACCCATCATTGCGAATTCATGGTTGCCGCAGAGCCATGTGACTCGGTCATGCTGAGCAGCGAGGTCGCAATAGATCCGGACTACGCCGGCCGGATCGGGACCACGGTCAACAAGGTCACCAATAAACACCACCCAGCGATGGTGGATGTCGGGCAGCCTCGCGAGTTGGCCGATGATTTGCCGCAGCTTATCAGTCTGGCCGTGGACGTCGCCGATCACGGCGACAGGGCCATCGATGCGCTGAGGAACGGAGGACATGGCGGCGGGTTCCGATCGAGAAAGGCTGAGCTGGTCAGGCCCGGTTTTGTTCCTTCGCCCAGGTGTCCTTCAGAGTGACCGTGCGGTTGAACACAGGGCATTCCGGTGTGGAATCGGGGTCGACGGTGAAATAACCAAGCCGCTCGAACTGGAACCGTTCTCCGGACGCGGCGGTTGCCAGAGCAGGTTCGAGGAAGGCGACGGGGAGTGTTTTGAGTGAGTCGGGATTGAGATTGGATTTCCAGTCGAGCGACGGGTCGGCGACGTCATCGGGGTCGGCCGTTCGAAACAGGTGATCGTAGAGTCGAACTTCGGCGCGAAGAGCATGCGGGGCGGAGACCCAGTGCAGCGTGGCTTTGACGCGGCGACCATCGGGAGCATCACCGCCGCGAGTAGCCGGATCATAGGTGCAGTGAATCTCCGTAACGTTGCCGCTGGCATCCTTCACAACGCCGGTGCAGGTCACAAAGTAGGCCCAGCGCAGCCGGACTTCGCGCCCGGGGCTGAGCCGGAAGAACTTCTTCGGTGGGTCTTCCATAAAGTCTTCGCGTTCGATCCACAGTTCGCGGCTGAACGGAACCATGCGGCTGCCGGCTGAGTGATCTTCGGGGTTGTTGATCGCAGGGAGCTCTTCCGAAGTGCCTTCGGGGTAGTTGGTGATGATGACTTTGACGGGATCGAGCACTGCCATACGACGTTCGGCCCGGCGGTTCAGATCCTCGCGGATATGGTTTTCCAGCACTCCCATGTCCATCGTGGCGTTGTGCTTGGTAACGCCAACGCTGGCACAAAATGCACGAATCGCTTCGGGTGTGTAGCCCCGTCGGCGGAGCCCGCGAAGTGTGGGCATACGAGGGTCGTCCCAGCCGCGGACATAGCCGCCTTTAACCAATTCCAGCAGCCTCCGCTTGCTCATCATCGTGTACGTAAGATTGAGCCGATTAAATTCGATTTGCTGGGGATGATGAATATTGAGCGTCTGGCAGTACCAGTCGTAGAGCGGACGGTGGTTCTCAAATTCGAGCGTGCAGATGGAATGTGTGATCCGCTCGATGGAGTCAGACTGCCCATGAGCGTAGTCGTAGGTCGGGTAGATGCACCAGGCATTTCCGGTACGGTGGTGTTCCGCGTGACGAATGCGGTACATGATCGGGTCACGCAGCAGCATGTGAGCATGACCCATGTCGATTTTTGCCCGGAGGACGTGCGCGCCATCGGGAAATTCGCCGGCTCGCATGCGGCGGAAAAGATCCAAATTCTCTGCAACCGAACGGTCCCGATACGGACTGTGCACACCAGCCTCAGCAGGAGTACCGCGGCCCGCCCGGATCTCTTCCAGCGGCAAACTGCAGACGTAAGCATGACCACCCTGAATCAGCTGCTCAGCCCATCGATAAAGCTGCTCAAAGTAATCCGAAGCGTAATACAGCCGGTCTGCCCAGTCGAAACCGAGCCAGCGCACGTCTTCCATGATCGATTCGACGTATTCGGTGTCTTCCTTTTCCGGATTCGTGTCGTCGAAACGCAGATTGCACTGACCGCCATATTCGGCGGCGATGCCAAAGTTCAGGCAGATGCTTTTGGCGTGCCCAATGTGCAGGTAGCCATTGGGTTCGGGAGGAAACCGGGTTTGCACACGGCCATCCCACTTGCCGGTCTTCAGATCGTCTTCAACGATCTGCCGTACGAAGTCCCGATGATGCTGATTCGCCGCGTCGTTCATGGCGTTGAGTCCGGCCGGAATGGCAGGTGAGTGTCGGGGGAAGCTGCTGAGGAATTGCGGAAAAATACCAGCGATTTTGCGGGCGGGAAAGGGGAAGCAGGCGATTTGCGGCATTGGGACGGCGGACGGGAATTCAGAGTCACATGTTTTTCCGAACTATCCCGGGACCGGGGCGGTCAGCTGGCTGCGTTTCCACGCAATCACGTCATCGAGGATACGGTCGAGCGGAGCGGTGGGACGACGACCAATCGTCCTGTGCAGCAGGTCCACACACGGTACTCGTCGCTGAACGTCTTCAAAGTCTTCGCTGTACGCCTGATGATACGGCAGAAACTCCATCCCCGCCGAACTCCCGGTCTTCTCCAGCACCCGCCGAGCCAGTTGCAGGATGGATACCGGCTGGTCGCTGCCAATGTTGAAAACTCCACCCGCCGCCAAATCACACTCGGTCAGGTCCAGCACACACTCCACAATCTCCTGCACGTGCGCGAAACACCGCACCTGCGAACCGTCGTCGTAAACCGTCACCGGACGCTGCTGCAAAGCCGCCTCAACGAATCGCGGCACCACCATGCCGTAATTCCCCACCTGTCGGGGCCCAACCACATTGAAAAATCGCCCGATCGTCACTCCCAGACCATACTTGCGGTGATAGGCCAACGCCAGAAACTCATCGATCGCCTTCGAACAGCCGTAAGCCCACCGCGGACGGCTGGTCGGCCCCAGATGCAGATCATCCTCCTCCGTCCACTGCTCCTTCGGATTCTTCCCGTAAACCTCGCTGGTCGAAGCCAGAAAAAATCGCTTCACCTGTCCCTGAACCGCCAGCCGCAGCAACTGTTCAGTCGGGTAAATGTTGGTCTCAATCGTACGCACAGGATCATCGGCGACAAGTCGCACACCAACGGCGGCCGCCAGATGAAAAATCATCTCAGCACCGAGCACCGCTTCAGCGAGCGCAGTGGGGTCCGTGATTGATCCCTGACGCACTTCCAGCCGGCTGTGACCACGGACAGACGCGAGGTTTTCGGAGCGGCCAGTGGAGAGATTGTCCAGCACAACCACGTGATGGCCGCGGCTCAGCAGAAGCTCTGTCAGGTGGCTGCCGATGAATCCGGATCCCCCTGTGACGAGACATCTGGCCATGTTGAAGATCCGAATTCGAAATTACTTAAAAAGCTTGGCAGGGGACACACGCTATCTCCCCTGAGTGCCTGCTGGCGGGCGCCCTCTTCGCCGCTCGTCAGCCCTGAGCCACTTCCACGAACACCTTCAGAGCCTCACGGTCTTCAACCAGCAGCCGCATCATCTCACGATAGTTTTCCAGACCCTTCACGGGAGTGGTGAGAATCTTCCCGATCACCCCGGGCCAAGTGACTTCGCCCAGCGCAAGATCGCGAATCCCCGATTCAAAGTGCCGGAAGTTCGCGTTAACGGACCCAACGAGCAGCTTGTTTCCAAGCACCCAGCTCAGGTTTATCCGGTCACCGGGAACCTGCACCTGTTTGCTGCCACCCGTGATGCTCGTCCAGACCATGCAGCCGTTGTGTCCCAGCATTTCCATGGCTTCAAAGGCCACAGCACTGCTGCCTGTGGCCTCGATAATCAGATCAGGCCGACCATGGGTGGCAACCAACTGCTGCATCGAGACCTCGCTGGTGCTGACGTAGTGGGCACCGAAGCCTTCCGCAATTTCGGATTTGAGACACGGTTTGCGACCACGGGCCAGCGTCCAGACTTCGATCCCACGAAGACGCAGGATCAGCGTGCTGAGCAGTCCGATTTGCCCGGCACCCGTCACCCATGCCCGCTGCGGCTGCCACACCTGCAGTCGCTGCTGGGCCAGATAAGCCTGCTCAACCGCCTTCGCCGCGCAGCTCATGGGCTCCGCCAGCACATGCAGGTGCTTCAGTCCCTGTGGCATGCGGACTATGTATTCTTCTTCATCCACAAAATATTCCGTCAGAAACCCATGACGCAGATTGATGCCACGCTCGTAATAGGTCTCCTCGCTCGTGATGTCGTTGCGCCCAATGCGATCGTAGATCGAACCCCCCGGGCGACGGACAGTGCAGGTGACGTAGTCGCCGGGCCTGACTTTCCTGACCGCAGGCCCAACTTCCTCGACAACTCCAAAACATTCGTGACCGATTACAAGGAAGTCATACCCAGCAGGCGCGTTGCCGTAGAGAGCGTCGTTGATCTCGCGATCGGTGGCGTCCACGCCAACCTTAAGCACCCTGACGAGCACTCCGCGGCCGTCGCGAATGTCCGTCACGGCTGGTCTGGGAAGCTCGGCAAGATGTACGCTGTTTGGAGTTCCGGGGCGGACCGCGATGGCTTTCATATGAACGGGGCTTTCGGACGAGCAAGCTGGCGGAGCACAGCTGGGCTGAAGTGTGGTTTTTGAAGCGGCTTGTGGATCAGAGTAACGCAGAGCAGGGATTTTAGGAGGCGCGGCGGGTGAGTCAAAGGCTGGTGACCGTTCGGCAGGCTATTGTTCGGAAACGGCCGCCTCCACGATCACTTCGATCTGACAACCTCCGGAAAGACCAGCCTGCATGCAGGCTCGAATGGGGGCAGCGCCGGAAGGAACCCAGCTGTCCCAGACCGCGTTGAATTCGTCGATCCGCTGCAGGTCGGTCATAAAAACCAGCAGTTGCAGCAGAGCAGTGCGGTCGGTGGAAAGGCTCTGCAGCGTTTCATCAACCTGTCGCAGCACCTGCCGGGCCTGATCGCCGAAGTCCGCCGCCCGGTCCTCCGCCACCTCCACCCACCGCGCAACTCCGCGGTAAATCACCACGTCTGACCATCGGGAACCGGAACCCAGCCGACAAATCGCGGACACATTCAACCCCTCAGCTGCTTCAGATATGACAGGCGTTTCATCTGCGACCGAGCGATGACCGCCCTCCTGTCGTCGCCCGCAAAACCCGGCAGCTTACACACTTTCCCGACCCTTTTTGATCGTCGCGGTCTGGATTTTCAGGCTTCTTCGCCTATAAGTCAGCGAGTCGCCTGTTTCACCGCTTTCGCACCCCGGAGCACCATGCTGATGACTGCCGTCGATGTGCAGCAGCTGGTCCGCACGTTTTCCACGGCGGCCGGGACCGTCCGCGCCGTCAACGGTATTACTCTGCAGGTACAACCCGGGGAAGTCTTTGGACTGCTGGGGGCCAACGGGGCTGGCAAGACCACGACACTCCGTATGATGATGGGCCTTCTGGCGCCCACCTCCGGCTCAATCCGCATGGCCGGATTTGACGTCTCCGAACAGCCGATGCAGGTCCGCCGCAACGTGACGCTGGTCTCCGCCAGCTCGGGGCTCTACCAGTGGCTCACTCCACGCGAACTGATGCTGTATTTTGCAGAGCTCTATGAAATTCCCCAACAGGCCGCCGCTGCCCGCATTGAAATGCTGGCCGACCTCTTCGAACTCCGCAGGTTCCTCGACCGACGCTGCGCCGGGATGAGTACCGGCCAGCAGCAGCGAATTAATCTTGCCAGATCGCTCATGCACGACCCCCCGGTAGTGCTCATGGATGAGCCAACCCGCGGACTTGATATCGTCGGCAGCAAACGCATCTTCGACTACACAGCACTGCTGCGCGAACAGGGCAAGGCCGTGATCTTCTGCACACACCGACTCGACGAAGCCCAGCGCCTGTGCTGCCGCTTCGGTATCATGTTCCATGGTAAGCTCGCACTGCAGGGCACCCTGCAGCAACTCCGGCAACAAACCGGCCGTGAACACCTCACCGATATGTTCCTCGACCTGCTGCAGCAGAACCAGTCGGCAAAAGGCGCCGCCCATGGCTGAACTGCCGCACACCTCAGAACTCCGGCCCCGTGCCCCATTGCTGCTGAGACTGGCACGCCTCGCTCGCAAGGAACTCCGCGAATCCCTCCGCGACCGCCGCACGCTCGCCACTCTCATCCTGATGCCGCTCATCGTCTACCCGCTGCTGGGAATGGTGATCCAAAAGTTCGCCGTCTCCCGCGCAGATGGCAGCCTCCCCGAAGCCAGAGTGCTGTACCATGATCGGCTCCCCATGGAAGAAGTCGTGCTGCTGCTCAGAGAGCTTCGCGATGAACAGTCGCCAGCAGGCAAGGTCGCCAAAGGCGACCCGACAGCCGGACAATTGCCCCAACTAACCCAACTGCCCGAAGGGCTGGCACAGGGGCTGCCGACAACTGCTGGACCCCCGACTCCGCAACTTCGCATCGAGGCCCAGCCGTTTACCGCCACACAAATTGAACAGGCGGTGAGACAGGGAATCGCAGATGCCGGTGTACTGCTCGTGCCCGGTCCAACTGCAGGTCAGGCTTCCGGCCCTGACGCCGATATGCTTCAGGTGCTCTGTCGCGAAGGCGACCCGCTCAGTGAAAGCACCGCCGCAGAACTGGAACGACGCCTTCGAGAGAATCGCGACACGCTGCTCCGCAGTCTGCTCGATCAAACTCGCTTCGGCCGCGCCGCCCTGCCCTATGTCCGACGCCTGCCCCTGGCATCCGCTGCACCAGCAGAGTCACCCCTGGCGGCCTTCGTCCCGCTCATGCTGGTGCTCATGACCATGACCGGAGCCGTTTATCCAGCCATTGACCTGACTGCCGGAGAACGCGAGCGGGGCACGCTGGAAATGCTGATGGCCGCCCCTGTTCCACCACAACACATTCTGCTCGGGAAATTCGCCGCAGTCTTCCTGGTGGCCGTGATGACCGCACTCGTAAATCTCACCGGCATGATGGTCACACTGTATGCAACGGGTTTTGACCGCGTACTGCTCAGTGGTGGTGCAGGGCCACTGATGCTGCCGCAGGTCCTCCTGATGCTGGTCGTCTTCGCCGCATTCTTCTCAGCCGTACTGCTGTCAGTCACCAGCTTCGCCAGGAGTTTTCGTGAGGCACAGGCATGGCTGATTCCGCTGATGCTGGTGTCGCTCGCGCCCGGCATTCTGAGCCTGATGCCGGGAGTACGTCTGACGCTGCCACTCGCCCTCGTCCCCCTGGTGAATATCGTCCTGCTGGGTCGTGAACTGTTTCAGGGGGATGCCACTCTGACGCTGTTTGCCGCCACCGTCATGGCAACCGTCGCATGGTCTGCTGCCGCACTGAAACTGGCCGCCCGCATCTTCGGCAGCGATGCCGTGCTCCAGTCCGGAACGGTGCCCCTGAAATCCGAAACCGGTGAGCACCTCACGAGGGAACTGCCACCGGCAATTGTAGCTGCCTGCTCCGCTGTGATGCTCCCGCTGTTCATCATCATCTCCATGTCTCGACACCGGCTCGTAAGTCCTGAAAATACAAACGCGCAGCTCCTGCTTTCGGCAGCGATTCTGCTGACTCTGTTCATCGGGCTGCCGCTGGCCTTCCTGCGAACAGCCAGACTGCCTGCTGCAGCTGCATTTGCCGTCCATCCCTTTCGCCCCCGTATGCTGGCCGGCTCCCTGCTGCTCGGGCTTTCTGCCTGGACCCTCGTATATGAACTGCTGATCATGGCCAGTGGCCTGTCGGGATGGAGCCGCCTGCTGGAGAATCCTGCGCTGCGTGAGCTGGTGGACCGACTCACACGGGAAACATCACTGCCGCTGCAGCTGTTCTGTCTCGCCCTCGTGCCCGCCGTGGCCGAGGAATTGTTTTTCAGAGGCTTTCTGCTGAACGGGCTGCTCCACCGCTCGCGAGGCCGCACATGGCCGCTGCTGCTCTCCTCAGTCCTTTTCGCCGCCGCACATCTGATTCCCGACCTCGCACTCGAACGCTTCCCCGGCACACTGCTGCTGGGCCTGCTGCTGGGTGTCGTCCGGCTCCGCAGCGGCAGCGCGCTCCCGGGCATGGTTCTGCACGCAGCAAACAACGGTCTCCTGCTCAGCCTCGAAACCCTGCAGCCGTGGCTCATGGTTGCCGGCATCAATTTGAACCTCAGCAATGAATCACATCTCCCGGCCCAGCTGCTGATTCCCGCCGGATTGCTTCTGATCACTGGTGCCACACTGATCCTCGGCCGCTCACCACGGTCAGCCCCCGGAAAACACCATGAACGTATGGGATCTGAAACAGGACTTTGAAGCGGGCGTATTCAGTGACCGGATTCCAGATGGTCGCTGCAGCGTGACCCTTTCCTGCGAAACTGACGGGCTCCGCGCCGTTACGGAATCCGGGCAACAGTTTCATCTGCGTTATGAACAGCTGCAGCTCGAATTGGGCGGCGCCAGCGGACGAATGCTGTTCTGCCGAAACTCCGATCGTTCGCTGACGTTGTTCTGCGAAGACCCGCAATTCCGGGCCGCCCTCGAATTCCATGGCGGCCTGCACCTGTCTGACCAGCTGAGCAGGCTGTTTGCCGACCGAAAGCGCACCCAAAGACGCTGGCGAGCAGTCTCAATCGTCAGCCTCGCTGCGTTCGCGCTGCTCCTGTACGGTGGATACTTCGGAATCCTCATGCTGGGTCGCGCAGCAGTAAACAGCCTGCCGGTCACCGTCGATCAGCAGATCGGTGATGTCGCGTATTCGCAGATGGATCACGGCGGACCGGAGGTGGATGATCCATTGATCCTCGAACCCTGCAGGGACATCGTACGACATCTCACACCCCATGCCGGACTTGCTGGTCTGGAATTTAATGTTGCGGTGATCGACTCACCGGATGTGAACGCATTTTGCCTGCCCGGAGGCAGGATCGTGATTTTCACCGGATTGTTGAAGAAAGCGCGAACCCCCGAGGAAGTGGCCGGTGTGCTCAGCCATGAAATGGCTCATGCCACACTGCGACACGGCCTGCAGACCGCAGTGCGGTCGGCAGGCGTCGTGGTCGCCGCGGAGCTGCTCATCGGAGATGCAGCCGGACTCGTGGCCCTCGGTGCGGAACTTGGCCAGCAGGCAGCGCTCACAAGCTACAGTCGGGAACAGGAAACGGAGGCAGATGTCGAGGGTGTCCGGATGTTGCATGCGGCCGCCATCGATCCGCTCTCGCTGGCGGAATTCTTTGAGCATCTCCGGCAGGAAGGGCAGGATGTACCCGCAGCCATCGCCTGGATCTCCACGCACCCGCAGCACGATGTCCGCATCGCGTCAATTCGCGCCCGAGTTGCCCAATTGCCTTCGCAGCAGTATCGTTCACTCAGCGTCAACTGGGACGAACTCAAAGAGCGTCTGCAGAATTAATCGGAAACAGCACCATGGACTCTGAAATTCGCAACCGTCCCTCCTTCGCGAATGTGCTCGTTAAACTGCAACCAGGCGAAATGATTACCGCCGAAGCAGATGCCATGGCCAGCATGACCAGCGGAATCAGACTGGTGCCCAGGTGGAACGGTGGGTTCCTTGCCGCGATCCTGCGACGGCTCTTCGGCGGTGAATCCCTGTTTGTCAATGAGTTCCATGCTGATACTCCCGCTGAACTGGTTCTCACCCAGGCCCTGCCTGGTGACATCGAATGCATGCAGCTCTCCGGCACATCGCTGTTCCTGCAGCCTGGCGCCTTTCTCGCGTGTGAATCCGGAGTTCAGCTGGGTATGCAGTGGGCTGGATTCGCCAGCCTGATCGGGGGCGAAGGGCTGTTTCGGCTGGTTGTTTCAGGACATGGTCGCGTCTGGTTTTCAGCTTATGGCGGGATCTATGTCAGAGAAGTCACGGATGAATATGTTGTCGACTCAGGACACCTTGTGGGCTACGAACCAACGATCAATATTCGAGTCGGGCTGCCGGGCGGCCTGTTCTCCAGTTTCTTCAGTGGTGAAGGACTGGTAACGCGAGTCCGCGGGCCGGGTCGCATTTATCTGCAGTCACGCAACTTCAGTGCTCTCACCGCCTGGATCAATTCGCACATCTGAATCATCAGGGCTGCCAATGAAACACGAAATCCTCTGCCGCCCCATGGCTTCAGTCCTCCGACTGGGCATGGACGCCGGTGAAAGCATCACCTGCGAAGTCGGATCCATGGTCGCCATGACCGAAGGACTCAGTGTGGAGTCCAGTACCGCAATGAAGGGCAAAGCCGGAGGGCTGCTGAGCGGTGTCAAGCGGATGTTTGCCGGTGAAAATTTCTTTCTTAATCACTTCACAGCCCGCGCAGCTGATCAGACTCTGATTCTCGGACCAACGCTCCAGGGTGACATCGTGCACCATCGGCTTCGCGGAGGAACGCTGCTGATTCAGGGCTCCAGCTGGCTCGCCAGCACCCCTGGAGTCAGTATCGATGCCTCCTGGCAGGGACTGGGAAAGGCCTTCTTCAGCGGCGAAAACGCTTTCTGGATCAAAGCTCAGGGACAGGGCGAGATTTTTCTGTCCAGCTTCGGGGCCATCTACGAGGTGGAAGTCAACGGTCAGTACACCGTTGATACCGGCCACATCGTCGCCTTTGAAGACACCATGCAATTTCAGATCGTTAAAGCCGGCGCCAGCCTCATCGGCAGCCTCTTCGGTGGCGAAGGCCTCGTCTGCCGATTCTCGGGACAGGGCAGACTTTACTGCCAAAGTCACAATCCGGTGAGCTTCGGACAAACCCTCAGCCCTCGGCTGAAACCTCGTTGATCGGCCCCACTGCGAAGGTATCGCCATGAACCGTCTCGAACATCAGATTGCGATGAATCCGGACTTTGCTGTCGTCTCCGTGCGACTGCAACACGGCCAGCGAGTGTTCTCCGAACCCTCCGCCATGGCCTCCATGACCCCCAACCTGACACTCAAAGCCGGGCTCAAATCCGGACTCCGCAAGTCCCTCGGAAGAGTCTTCGCCGGGGAAAGTCTGGTCACCAGCTCTTTCAGCGCTGATAACGGCCCAGGAGAAGTCACTCTTGCTCCAGGAGTTCCCGGTGACATCCGCCATCACTACCTCGACCGCAGCACACTCTACCTCCAGCGAGGGTCGTTCCTCGCACATTCAGAAGGCGTTGACATCAGCGGTAAATGGCAGGGTGCGAAAGGATTCTTCAGCGGTGAAGGCCTCGTCCTCGTCAAAGCTCAGGGAACCGGTGATGTGTTCTTCAACTCCTACGGTGCCATCCTCGAATTCGACGTCCGTAACAGCCTGCTGATCGACACCGGATACATCGTCGCCTTTGAAGACACTCTACAGTACAACGTCCAGGTGCTCCCCGGAGCCCGACCCGCAAAAACCATCAAAAACTTCCTCTTCGGCGGCGAAGGCTTCGTCTGCCGCTTCTCGGGACAAGGCAAAGTCTGGGTTCAGACTCGCTATATCTACCCACTGCTGCAGTGGGTCCACCCCTTCCGCCGAGTCCAGCGACAAAACTAGATTGCCGGGGCACGAGCGATGCGATGCGTGCTTCACGCCCTGGGGAGTTGACGCTCGCTGGAATCCCGGGAAAAGGCAAGACACGACCTCCCGGCACTACACTTTGCCAGAACGTCAGGGCCCTCGGGCATCATGCTACGGCAACCGTCCACTGAGTCTGCTCCACCCACACCTGCAATCGCCTCAAAAACCCAGCGACACGCTTACCGGGCGCTATGCTCTGCCCCACCCTGCACCGAACCCAACAGCACAACAACACCCCGCTCTGAGGCAGAGCGCCCCCACAAA
>JBEAUF010000181.1:0-4457 GCA_041161565.1 Planctomycetota bacterium
CCCACATACTTCAATCCCGGCTCTCTCCGCAAACCCTGACGGTGCGGCAAAGTTTTTCTATTGCAAGCCAAATAGCGAACCGCCCCGCCCCATTCCGCGGGGCCGCCGCTTTCCCTCGGAATCCCCTTCGCCCTTCCGCCGGATCTGTGCTACAGCAGACATCTGGCTGATTCCACTCAGTCTGCAACTGCCCGTCCCGGAGAAACCCATGCACCTTCCCGTTCTGCTGAGATCCCTCACACTCCTGACCCTCGCAATCGCCTGCTCGGCCGCCACCGCCAACGCCGCCGATGACCTCGCCATCGCCCTCGAAGCCTGGCAACGCCGTGACTTCAACACCGCCTGGAATCACCTCTCAGAACTCATCGAAAATGATTCCACGGACCCCCGCGTCCACATGGCACGCGGACTCATCGCCGCTGAAACCAACCGCCCCGCCGATGACGACCTCCGCAACGCCGCCAGCCTCGAAGCCGCCACCGGCAACTCCAGCGCCCTCAACTCCCTCCTCGAACCAGTCCAGGGCCCGCTCAGACAGAAAATCGAAAAATTCCGCCTCGAAGCCCGCGCAGCCCTCAAACCAGACCCCGCCACCGAAAATCTCAAACTCGCCTTCCGCGAAGCCCTCGAACTCCGACGCTCCGGAAATCGCACCGCAGCACTCGAAAAATTCCAGCAGCTCACCGCCAGCGGACAGGACCCCCGCTACTTCTACATGCACGGGATCCTCCTCGCTGAAACCGGAAATCCGGCCGCTGCCGCCGACATGTTCGCCCAGGCACTCACTCGCGAAACCACACTCCGCGATATGCAGCTCGTCAACGATCTGCTCAGCAGCCTCCCCCCACAAACCCGGCTCCTCATCGAAGAACAGGCCAAAGTTGAAGTCGGCGGAGAAGTGATCACACGCAGACTCCTGCGTAATGAACTGCGCCGCAGAGCACTCATGAGCGAAGAACAACTGCTCGCCGAAACCAACGCCGCCGCAGCAGCAGCAGACCGCGAAGCCTCCGCCGCACTCGAAAGCCGCCGCCGCTCCGCCGTCGAACAAATCCTCGCCGAACGCGCCCGCGAAGAAGCCAAACAACAACAAATGGCTGACCTGCTCCCCGGACAGGCCACAAACACCCCCGACAAAACCGTCGCCGCCGCAGAGACACCCGCCGCCCCGGCTGCTCCCGCCGCTCCCACAGCACCAGCCACACCCAACTCATCCCCCAAAAATCCCGCTAACCCATTCCTCAGCGGTGCACCCGCGCCCAGCCGTACTCGCCCCAACAACAGTGGCTCGCCCGCGAACGCTCCAGCACCCGCTCCCGCCACCCTCAATGCCAACTGGCTCCCCGCCAACGCCGAACTCATCCTCGCCCTTCGCCCCGCTGATCTCCTCCAAAACCCCGCACTCCAGGCCGCAGGTGGTTCCGCTGTCGCCGATGCTGCCATCCCCCAGCTGCAGTCGCTCGGATTGTCCGTCACCGACGTCGAATCCGTAACCGTGGCAGTCACCGATGTCATTCTCGCCTTCGGACCCATCGCCACCCAGGCAGCCACCGGCACCCCGCCAGACACCGCCGCCCTCCAGAAACAACTCGGCCAGAAAGCCCTCGCCGTCATCCGCATCACCAAAGACGTCGACCCCGCTGCCCTCGCCACCGCCCTCCAGGCTACCCCTGCCTCAGAAAATGGCACCACCTGGTACAAAGTCCCCGCACAAGGCCCCGATCAACCCGAATCCGCCTTGTTCGCACCCGATGCCCGCACCATCGTGACAGGCTCAGAAGCCGGTGTCCGGGCTGCCATCACCAATGGCGCCGGTGAAACCACACTCGAAAACTTCACCTTCGTTCCAGGCGACTCCCAATTCGTCATCGCCTTCTCCAGCCCACTCCTCGCCGGACTCAGCGCCGCCATCAACGCCCCGCCCAATCTTCCACCCCTCGCCGCCCTCGCCGATGCCGTCAAAGGAAAAATCAACGGCGCCGCAATCACCATCGACTACAACAACGACATCGCAGTCAAAGTCCTGCTCAACCTGATCGACGAAGAAGCTGCCGGTGACGCCGGAAAAGCCCTCACCGAAACACTCACCTTCGCCAAACAAGCCGCACCACTGGCACTCGGAAACCTCCCGCAACCCCTCATCCCAGGCGCCCAGCAGGCCATCAACAGCCTCGCAGGTGCCAACCGCGATACCGTGCTCTCACTCGCACTCACCATCCCCCAATCCCTCGTCGAAGCCATTCAAAGTAACCCCGGCCTCTTCGCACCAGGCGGACTACCCGGAGGCCTCCCGGTCCCCCAGTAATGCCTACCAAAACTCCCCGCACTCCCCCCACACGCCAGGCACCGGACTCCCCGGTGCCTGTTTTCGTTTCCACCAAATCCCTGCACATTCCCAACACCGCAAGACTGAACAAGCGCACAGCACCAATGGGCAAGCACCCGTTTTTCCCGAATCCCCTATTTCAACCCTCACACATTCAATCTCCTGGCACGGCTTTTGTTACCTTTCTTCAACGACTGTTGAGAAAAGTCACCAACTGTCCAAAATGTCTGCTAAGTGGTGGGAAACCAACACTGAACCATCTTCCGCTCAACTGGCACTGCCGGGGTTGCTGCAACCATCGCTGAACAAACCGTTAAGCCCGCTGATAAGCGGCGTTAACGTTTGCCGCAGGATCGGTTCGTTCCCCGGTCGCCACGGCAAGCTGGCTCACCCAGGTTGGCAATTCCCGCAACTGGAACTTTGGCTTTATTCCCCGACTAATCCTTGCGATCCAGGGGCGTTGTCCGCATGACAATCCAGGAAGTACCACCATCCAATCCACCGGCATGGCTGCGTTGGTTCGTCAACGACGCCATTCGCGGTGTGATGCACCGATCCGACTCGGCCCCAATCGGCTGCCACTTCTACTTCGACTCTGAAAACAACGTCTGGGAAGTCACGCTCTTCATCAGCCGCTCCGAAGTCCTCGGTGGTGCCTGGGACGGCAAGCCTGTCCCTACCGGTCTCGAAGTCGACGTGGTCAAGGTTTCGGCTGCATTCGACCGCCAGCCTGCTGTCTTCTGGCAGGCCGAACAGGTGCTGCCCGAAGACGAACTGGGCTCCCACCTCTCCTTCGAAGGCATCAGCCGCGGCAATCAGGTATGGCTCCGCGTTCTGCAAACTCCGCCATCATGGGCCGGAGTGGGCCGTTTGCTGCACGCCGCCACGGGAGAATTCGAAAATCTCTGGTAATCGCCGATCTCAACCGGAAACAAAAAAAGCCAGAGAGTTTTCTCTCTGGCTTTTTTATTCACAGTGCGTTTGGCGGCCGCAGGCCGGCCTGAACGCAGTTCATTCTTCAGCAACGAACGGGAGCAGCCCAATAAAGCGAGCTCGCAGAATTGCCTTCCGCACCACACGCTGATACAGCGCAGAAGTTCCCGTCCTGCGACGGGGCAGAATACGGCCTTCGCGGTCAATCAGGGTCCGCAGAGTTTTCAGGTCTTTGTAGTCCACGTACACCGGACGGAATACACCGCCGCTGGTGAATGGACAGCTCATTTTCTTCTTTTTCAGGCGAGCTCGGCGTTTGCGGAGCTTCTTCAGGTCGGCACGGGAAATTGTGGCCATGAATCTTCAGTCACCTTGTGGAAAAAACAGGGACGGGCATTTGCACCCCGTAGAACTGCAATTTCGCAACCAGACACCGCTGTCTTACGGTGCCCTGCGGCAGCAGTCTGCCCGACGGACCGGCGGATTGCCGGCGGGGATACACGTTTCGGAGTGTACTCCGATCGCTGCTGATCGGCAACAAAACCCGCGCAAATCCGGCCCTTTTTTCGCTTTTCCTGAAGATTCACCGCCCATCCGACAGGCCCGTGCCTTCACCACCCCAAAACACCCCATGCCACCCAATATCCAAACCCACCGCAACCAACGCTCAGTACCGGCATTCCCCAGCCAACCATCCGTTATCGTCGTCTTGAGAAATCAGCCGCCAGAGACTAAATTTCCGGGCACGCCAGGATCGGCAGGCCAGCCCGCGGACCGGAATCACGTAATTCATGGAGGAAATACGATGAGCAATACAAGGTTAAAAGTCTTCGCGCCCGACGAGACGGAAGCGGTCAGTTTCCGAATCACCTCGGCTGGCCCCGGCGCCACCAGTTCTTCTGAAGAACCACACATCCTGCCCTTTGACAACTCCCGGCGCACCACCATCTTCAGCGGCCGGCTCATACCAGCCCTCGAACGGGCCCGCATTCTGCACCACAACGCCGAATGCCCCGACTGCGGCAAACCCAACGTTCAACCCCTCGAACTCAACGACGCCATCATCAGCCCCCGCAGTCGGCTGCCGGTTCCCGGTACCGCCACCCTGATTGGCTTCCACTGCGAAGACTGCGGCTGCGAATGGCCCGTCTATGAAATCAGCCGCCGCAGCGTCTGATCAATCACGGACAATCCATTC
>JBEAUF010000194.1:0-8754 GCA_041161565.1 Planctomycetota bacterium
GAATGGATTCCACGACAGCAAACTGCTTTGAGCTGGACTCGAAGCGAGTGTATGCGACGTCCAGACGGTCAATCTTGCCGGCCACATACAAGTCCGCAGAACGACTGGCCAGGACCTCCACTTCCAGAAACGACGTCTTGTCTTCGAAGTGGGTGTAGGTCTGATCCATCGCCACTCGCTGGAAGTTGAGGAACTTGATACCACGCTTGCCGGAGACTTCCAGGGACGTCCGAACACCCTTCTCTGACTGCTGACGTACGTGCGCCAGCGTTTGCCGGAGCACGCTGGCGTTGTAGCCGCCACACAGACCGCGGTTGGACGTGAGCACCAGCAGGATACCGTTCTTCTCTTCCGCGTGTCTCTGCAGGAGCGGGTGCGAAAACTTCAGACTTGCCTGCCCGAGGTCTCCGACGATCTCAGAGATCTTACGGGTGTACTCAGCGGCTTCCGTGGCGCGGTCCACAGCTTTCTTAAAGCGACTGGTCGCAATCAGCTCCATCGTGCGCGTGATCTTGCGGATGTTGCGCACCGCTTTGAGCCGTTTAACCAGTAAGCGTCGGTTGGCCATGGCTGAACTGCACCGGAGTTAGAGGGGACGGGAGGGAAGTGACGGATCAGCCTTTGGCTGCCTGACGAGCGACGAAGGCTTCGAGGGCCTTGCGGAGCTGGGCTTCGATTTCGTCGGTGAGGGCGGCTTCGGCCACGAGCTTATCACGCATATCGGCGTGCTCGGTGCGGATGAATTCGTGGAGTTCCTTTTCGACGGCCTGTACGCGATTGACAGGCACCTTGTCGAAGTAACCCCTGGTACCGGCATAGATGGCAATCACCTGGTCAGCAACGTGCAGCGGCACGTACTGGGGCTGTTTCAGGAGTTCCACCATGCGGTAGCCGCGGTCCAGCTGTGCCTGGGTGGCTTTGTCGAGTTCTGTGCCGAGCTGGGCGAAGGCTTCGAGTTCGCGGAAGGCAGCGAGGTCCAGACGGAGGCTGCCGGCGATCTTCTTCATGGCCTTTGTTTGAGCATTACCGCCGACGCGGCTTACGGAGATACCGACGTTGATGGCGGGGCGAATGCCCTTCCAGAAGAGGTCCGGCTCGAGGTAGATCTGGCCATCGGTGATGGAAATCACGTTGGTCGGAATGTAGGCGGAAACTTCCCCTTCGAGCGTTTCGATGATGGGGAGCGCGGTCATGGAGCCGCCGCCGAGTTCCTTGTTGAGTTTTACGGCCCGTTCGAGCAGGCGACTGTGGCAGTAGAACACGTCGCCGGGAAACGCTTCGCGGCCCGGGGGACGACGCATCAGCAGAGAGAGCTGGCGGTAGGCGACGGCCTGCTTGGAGAGGTCATCATAAACCACGAGCGTATGTTTGCCCTGGTACATGAAGTACTCGGCCAGTGCAGCACCGGCGTACGGTGCGATGTACTGGAGCGGTGCCGGATCGGAGCTGCTGGCGGCGACCACGATGGTATAGTCGAGTGCGCCATTCTGACGGAGTACTTCGACGACGCCGGCGATTGAGGAGGCACGTTGACCGCACGCGACGTAGACGCAGATAACGCCGGTACCCTTCTGGTTGAGAATGGTATCGATGGCGATTGCCGTCTTGCCGGTTTTGCGGTCACCGATGATGAGCTCGCGCTGGCCGCGACCGATGGGAGTCATCGCGTCGATGGCTTTGATGCCGGTCTGGAGCGGTTCTTTGACGGGCTGACGCTCAGCGACACCTGCGGCCTGCCATTCGACGGGGCGGGACTCCGAGGTGATCACGGGGCCTTTGCCGTCGAGCGGTACGCCGAGCGGGTCGACCATGCGTCCGAGCAGCGTTTCGCCGACGGGCACGGACAGCAGCTTTCCGGTGGAGCGGACCTCGTCGCCTTCAGCGATGCTGAGGTAGTCCCCCAGAATCACGACGCCGACGCTGCTCTCTTCGAGGTTGAATGCGAAGCCGGTGGTGCCGTTTGAAAACTCGACCATCTCGCCCGACATCACGGAGGACAACCCCGTGCAGCGCGCGATGCCGTCACCGACTTCGATCACTCGGCCTACTTCCGCTGTCTGAACCAGACCGCGAAAGTCTTCAATCTCCTTCTGGATGACTGAAGCGATCTCGTCTGCTTTGAATTTCATTGAAAGTTTTCTCCACCAGACGTCCCTGCAGTGATTTCAGCCGGGAACGCAGCGATGAGTCAAAAACGGTATCACCAATTTGAAGGACGACTCCGCCGAGCAACTGCGGGTCGATGGACTCTTCGAGGATCGGATCGAATCCAAAGCGAGTTTTGAGGCTGGCCTGGATGTCGCTTCGGGCTTTGCCTGTGAGCGGCCTTGCGGACCGCACCTTTACCCGCTGGCGTCCTGCAGCGACTTCCTGAAGCCGCACGACCACTTCGTTGATGACCGGCAGCAGTTCCATGCGGCCGTGTCTCACGAGCACTCTGAGGAAGTTCGCGAAGAATTCGGAGCTTCTGGGAGCGATTACGCGGTCGATGATCTGGAGTTTCTGGTCGCGCCCGGCGAAGTCAGACAGGAGCAGATCCTGGAACTCGGGGAATCTTGTGAGGACATCCGAGAGGAACGAGCTGAGTTCTTCGGGCGCGGCTGAAACCTGATTGGCAGCAGCCGCCGACAGGAATGACTCGGCATACAGCGTCGCCACGGCGCGCGCACCGGGATCTTCCAGTACACTTTCCGGACGCGTTGCAAACCTTGAGCCAGCCATGGGAAGCCTTTTGCAGCTTGTTAGGGAGCGTGGTCGAATCAGCGGCTGATGTGGGCGAGCGCTTCGGTGACGAGGCGATCCTGATCGGAATCTGCGAGCGACCGCCCGAGCACGTGCTCCGTGGCGAGGATCACCTGGGAGTTGATCTGGCTGAAGACTTCGGCGAGGGCCGTGTCCTTTGCCTGCCGGATTTCGTCCCGAGCGCGGATGCGAATCTGGTCGACTTCCTTCTGAGCACTGGCGATGAGGTCTTTGCTGGTGCGTTCGGCATCGCGCCGAGCTTCAGCGACCATGGCCTGAACGGTCTGTTCGGCCTCGCGAAGTTTCTTCTGGTAGTCGGCCAGGAGCGCCTCAGATTTCCGTCGGTTTTCCTCAGCATCCTCGATCGCGCGGCGAATACCAGCTTCGCGTTTATCGAGCCCTTCAATCATGGGTTTCCATGCGAGCTTTCCCAGCACCAGCAGGAAGAGCACGAAGGCCACGACGGAGAAGAGCGCGAGGTCGCCCTTGAAGCCCATGGGCACACTGGTGTCGCCACCTGCTGCGTACAGGGCGGTTTCCAGTCCGCTTGGCGCGGCCCCAACGGCCAGCACAAAGGTGCACAGGACTGCGAGGAAGCGCGCGCAGGTCCTGAACTTAAACCTGGTGTTCATGAACGCCATCCTGATCGAATGGAAGCTGAGAAACAGGAGTAAATCAAGAGATAAGGCAGACGATGAGACCGATCACAGCGGCCCCTTCGATCATGGCGGCGACGATGATCATGCTGCCGCGGATGTCACCGGAGACTTCGGGCTGGCGAGCCATGCTTTCGAAGGCAGCGGAGGACAGACGGGAAATGCCGAGAGCTGCGCCGATGACGATCAAACCAGCACCGAAGGTGGAGGTGAGATTGATCAGGGAGCTGCCGCCGGAGGCAGCAGCAGCAGCGGCGGGCGCGGCAGCGGCTTCGTCGAAGGCCATTGCTGGAGCGGACAGAAGGATGAATCCGGCCAGAAGCAGCATTGCGAATTTCAGGAACTGAGCCACAAGTCACTCCTCATGATTGAGCGGGTACAGGAAAGAGATCCACAATCGAGTCCCGAGCAGGACTACGGTGTAACAGACAGAGCAGATGCCCCGAGGGGCTGTTTAGTGTTTATGGACGGAGCCGGCGATAAAGATGGTGGCAAGGAATGAAAAGACGTAGGCCTGGAGAACGGCGACGAGCAGTTCGAGGAGGCCGACGCCGACCTGGCCCAGAAGGCTGCCGATGGTGACGACTGTCCAGAGAGCGGTGTGGCCTTTGGCGGCGGAGGCGATGAACGCGAGGATCACGCCGAGCGCCGTGTGACCGCCCATGATATTGCCAAAGAGTCGCATCGCAAGGATGAGATGCTTTATAAGAAAGCCGAGGCCTTCGATGATGAACATCAACCCGCCGATACCGACGGCACCGACCCCGGTCATGCCGGTGTTAGGGATGAGGTTGCCGAAGAAGCCGCCGAATCCGAGCGCCTGCATGCCGTAGGCGGTGGTGGCGACGAAGGCGCAAAACGCGAGGGCTCCGGTGACATTGATGTCGCCGGTGGCAGATCCGAGCGAGGGGACGGCGCCGAGCAGATTGCAGAAGAGAATGTAGAAGAAGCAGCTCCAGATGAATGGCAGGTACTTATCCGCCGGATGCCCTGCTGGTGCAGCGTGTCGATGATGGTGGGCGTGCCCTGAGTCGTGGGCGTGGTTATGGTGGTCACCGTGACCCGCATCGTGGTGGTCGTGGTGGTGGTCGCCGATGGTGGGTCGGACGACCTGGTCGCGAATGGCCAGGGCGAGCATTTCCCAGAGGTTCCAGAAGCGGCCGCGTGCGGGCTGACCGGAACGAATGCGAACGGCAAGACCGCGGAAGATGAACAGGCAGAGCAGGAGCACGACGAGTTGCAGCACCATGAATTTGGTGATGAAGAAGCCGTGTTCGGAGAAGCTGCCGGCGAAGGGCTGGGGGATGAGCACTTTGCCGACCAGGGCTGAATTGACCTGGTCGAGGGTGGCATCCTGGGGCAGGTGCAGCACGTATTTGACATGCCAGGGCACGTTGCCGATGTCTTCGTACGTATGAGACGACGTGAGGGCGCCTGGGACTTCGAAGTAGGCGAAATCACGTACGTGATGAAAATTGTCTTCGCCGCTCATCCTGGAGCCGTTTCCGAGGAGGATTTCGGGGAGTGGATCTGGAGGGGGTTCAGCGGTGTGCGGATTCGGGAACGATTGGGGACAACCGACGCGAAGATTTTCGCAGAGCCAGCACTTCGAGAACCATGGTTTGCAAATAAAAGAAAATGAGCCAGCCGTAGAATTCGGAAAATCCGACCTGCGGCTGTGACGTTTTTACGAGAATCACCGCTGCGAGCACCCAGAGAGTTCGATTGCCGGAGTGCAGGAAGGTTTCGGCGATTGTGTTTTGTTGGTTGAGAAGGCGAACGATGACCAAACCGGCGATACCGGAGAAGAACATGGTGCCGGCGGCAATGGAGAGCCAGAAGACACCAGAGGCCTGATGCAGGAGGCTTGCGGGCCAGTAAGCGAGGAGCCAGCCTGTAGTGAGGACCGTGGTGAGTCTGAAGAGAAAGCGGAAAATGGACACAGAGGAAACTTGGGTTCTGTGGTGATCGACAGTTTGGGTCAGCAGACCCAACGTGGAGTAACCGTGAAGGGGTGGGGCGTTAGCAGGGCGTCGCGAGTTGGGCGATGGCGACCTGCGGCGAAGTGACAGGCGTTGTCCGATGGCTGCGACTGTTTGTGGCAGGCATGGTGGAGTTGTTCCACCCTGCAGCGGCGGAAGACGGGAGCGAGAGTCTAGGAGCGGGGTCCAGGCGAGTCAAAGAGGGTGATTCGGGCAGAGGCAATTTCCCGGAATCGGGACGGATTTACACGTGGAATCGCACTGCCGGGACGCACGGATTGTCGGCTGGCAGTGGCGGCGAGGTGCTTGTTGTGTTTGTTCGTTCGGGGGGGGAGCTGTCGGTGTGTGGCGATCTGAGCCAGGTGAGCGGCGCGGAGCGGCGGTCGAGCGGAGGCGTTTGGAGCGACGCGACGGCTGTGGTGCGGACTGGATGTCGCGGGGGTGCCTGCGAGCTGACTGGCGGATACGAACACTCTGATTAGGCGGATCAGCGTAATACCGTGTCGTGGCGTGCCGCGATGGGCGAGTGTGGCGATGAAGCCCGAATAACCCGGCCAGGACTCGAACCTGGAAAAACAGAACCAAAATCTGTTGTGTTACCAATTACACCACCGGGTTGTGGGCTGAGCAGCTTAGTCGTTGCGGAGTCGGAGCCCGACTTCGCCGAGTTTTTGGCGGATTTCGTTGAGCGATGTGACGCCGAAGTTGCGGCTGGCGAGGAGTTCGTCGGGTGTTCGCTGGCAGAGCTGTCCGATGGTTTGGATATTGAGTCGGGACATGCATTTGCGGGAGCGGACGGAGAGGTTGAGATCGGCGACCAGTTTGTTCATCTGGGCCTGTTCTTCGGGGGTCAGGTTCTGGTCGACGACATGTTCGCGGGTGTGGATGCGATGGAGGTTTTGTCCGATGCGGAGTCCGTGGGCGGCGAGCAGTTCGCGGATTTCGGTGAGTGATGTTTCGCCGAAGTTTTTGCCGGCGAGGAGTTCCTGTTCGCTGACTTCGGTGAGGTCGCCGAGGGTGTTGATGTTCATTGCCTGGAGGCAGTTGCGGCTGCGAACGGAGAGTTCGAAGTCGGTGACGGGCCGGCCGAGGAGCTGCTTCATGCGGGCTTCCTGGCGGGCCTGATCTTCGTCGTAGTACATGTCCTGGGTGGCTTCGATGTCCTTGAGGTACAGGTCAGCGAAGACATTGACGGGGTCATATTCCCGAACGCGGCGGAAGCAGAATGCGGCGGCTTTGTAGTTTTCGCGATCTTCGTAGAGCAGGCCGAGGTTGAGGAGGGCGCCGATGTAGAAGGGTGGGCGTGAGAGTGAGCGTTCGTAGAAGCGGATGGCTTCGTCGTCATTTCCGCGGAGGGCGTTTTCGGCGGCGAGCCAGAAGAGGGCGCGGGAGTGGTGTGGGTCCATGTCGACGGCGCGTTCGAAGTATTCGACGGCGGTGAGTGAATCGCCGCGGTCGGCCCAGATGCAGCCCATCTGGAAGGAGTATTCGGCGCGGCTGGCGGCGGCAGCGGCGACGCTGCGGAGCATTTTTTCGGCTTCGTCGACGCGTCCGGAGGCGCGGACGGCGCCGGCGCGGCGGAGCGTGCAGCCGACGGGATCGACACCGGCTTTGGCTGCGGCTTCGAAGCGGGCTGCGGCTTCATCGGGGCGGCTGAGCGACAGCAGGCACTGGCCGTGGACATACATGGCCACGCCATCGCGAGTTACCTGGGACAGGATGCGATCGGCCTGAGCCTGGCGGGACAGCAGATAGGAGCCGACGCCGGCGCGGGCGAGGACAGCTTCGTTTTTGTCACCGGCATCCACTTTGCGCACGGCTTCACCGGCGGCCAGTCGCAGATCGGCCAGCTGTGAAGAGCCGGCAGCGACTTCGAGCTGGTGCAGCTGGTCGAGTGTCAGCAGGTTTTCGGATTCAAAGATCTCACGGACATTGACAGTGACTGGGGGCACTTCGGTCGATTCCTGACAGACAGAGGGCGAATATTTCCGAACACCGCAGAGCCGGGAAACTTGCGAGAAACCGGGGAGTGTAGCTCGCGAACCTGCCAATAACAAGTGTTCCGGCGATGAGGAGCGGCCGGTGCACGCTTTCTGAGAAGAATCGGAGTCGGCAGACGCGGGCGGAAACGTGAGGAATTTTCAGGGGGAATGCGGGAATTGGGTAGTTTTTTGCCCGGCCACGTGAACCGCGCGGGATTTCCTGCGAATGAAAACGGGACACGTGAGTCGCTCCGCAGGTTCAATTCTTGTGGAATTCGGGTGCGGGTTGTTGTGTGGGTAGATGTGGGGGTTGCGAAACGGCAAGGGCGGTTTTTTGTTGAGTGGGGAGGGGATTTTGTTCGCCACTGGGGACACAGCGTGACACAGAGAAGTGCGGACGCGATGCGGCGTGCGGGAGCGTGTTGAGCCGCCTGGCGGCAGCCTGCGGGTAAAGGGTCCTGCGCGAGAGAGGAGATCGTAGGGAGTGGAAAGGAGACGGCAGCGAGGACGTGAGTGAGTGAGAAGTGAGTGAGAAGTGAGAAGTGAGAAGTGAGAAGTGAGAAGTGAGAAGTGAGAAGTGAGAGCGCGATGAGCCGCCTGGCGGCAGCCTGCGGGTAAAGGGTGCTGGCGACGCGATGCTGACGCTGCGGGGAGGGGCGGGGCACCAGGGTGCCGAATCGCAACCGGGGGCTTCCGCCCGTCCGCTCGGGGGTTGGCAGGGGTGGGCACCAGGGTGCCGGAACGCAACCGGGGGCTTCCGCCCGCCCGCTCGGGGGTTGGCAGGGGTGGGCACCAGGGTGCCGAATCGCAACCGGGGGCTTCCGCCCGCCCGCTCAGGGGTTGGCAGGGGCGGGGCACCAGGGTGCCGGAGTCGCAACCGGGGGCTTCCGCCCGTCCGCTCATCCGTTCTTAGTTCCGCGTTCTCCTCTACTTTCTACTTTCCACCCTCTCCTCTCTCGCGCAGCGTAGGGCTTCCGCCCGTCCGCTCGGGGGCTCTGCTGGGCCACCGGCTGTCCACGGTGTCAACGAGATTAACGCGGTTTGGTGCGGCGGCTAACGGCGCCACACCGGATGTGTCGCCCTCCGGGCTGAAACACAGAGAGGACTCGTGATGAGACGCGGGGCGGGACGCTGCGCGAGAGCGGAGAGCGGAGAAGGAAGTGAGAAGTGAGAAGAGAGAAGTGATGAGCCGCAGGGCGGAAGCCCGCGGGTAAAGAGCCCTGGCTACGCGCTGCTGACGCTGCGGGGAGGGTTGTGGCACCAGGGTGCCGAAACGCAACCGGGGGCTTCCGCCCGCCCGCTCAGGAGTTGGCAGGGTTGTGGCACCAGGGTGCCGAAACGCAACCGGGGGCTTCCGCCCGTCCGCTCAGGGGTTGGCAGGGTTGTGGCACC
>JBEAUF010000202.1:0-11243 GCA_041161565.1 Planctomycetota bacterium
ATGTCGTCCAGCAGATCGGCCCGAACTCCCGGGAAACAACTGCAGATCCCGAGCAGAGCTGTGAGCAGTGTGAGCAGCCGCCGGAGACGACTCCCGCAGCAACCGGGAGACATCTGCCTGAAATCCATGCCTGTTCTGCGTCCCATCACACAGCTCCACAAACCAGAAATCGCAAACCCGGTGGCTGGTACTTTCGCGTTTCGTGGCGAAAAACGGAAATCACGGGCGGGATGTTTCCCAGGACAGCGATCCCGGCGGCATGGACTTTCACGGGGTCCCGGGGGAGGGCAGTGCGCGAGTTTCGGCAAATTCTGCTCTTCCATTCGATTCTGAATGCGTCTAATCTGCCGACTTCCGGCAGTTTTCGCCGATGCCAGGATGGCCGCGAACTCTTTCGGAATGGCACAGGAATTGCGTCGACTTCATTCCCGGCACTGGGTTGTAAAAACTGACCACGGCGTTCAACAGCAGGCAAATGCACTGCGGTGAATGCCAGAGCTGAAAGAAATGGATTTTCAGCGCAGGTCAGCCGTGCAATCCACCGTGAAAGTCTCTGCAAAAATTGCAAAACTCTGGCATGGAAGCCAAACATGAAACTGCTGCTCCTGCTGTCTCTGCTTGCCGATTCCGGCACGTCAGCCGCGCCGCCGGACGTGGAACTCCTGGATTTCACAGCCAGCTACTGCCAGCCCTGCCGACAAATGCTCCCGATTATCCAGCGGATGGAGCAGGATCAGTTTCGGGTTCGTCGCGTGGATATTTCCGATGAACCGGATCTGTCCGCAAAGTTTCGAATTACCGGTGTGCCCACGCTGATCGTGATGGTCGAGGGCCGCGAGGTGCAGCGGTTTGTGGGGCTCACCAGCGAAAATGTGCTCCGCGAAGCCATGCTCCGGGCCACTCGAACGCTCGAGGAAAAACGCGGTACTCAGCCGGCAAAACCCCGGACTGCCGATCTCGTGGCAGAAGAAGTCGCCACCACGCCTTCAGCGGACACAACAGACACATTGGACACTGCGGAAGCACCAGCCGACAGAAGCGCTGGCACTGCCCCGCGGCGTTCGCTTTCCGAAGTCTTCCAGCGGGTCTTTGGCGGTGGTCCGAAATCGCCCGGAGTGATCCGCGGTCAGTCGCCTTCCGCTGACGAGCCACAGTCCGGACTCGTCGAAGCAGCCGAAGCCACAGTGCGGGTGCAGGTGGAGGGTCGTTCGAGCGAAGGTGGTCGGACCGTTCGGGAAGTTGGCACTGGGACAATCATTCACAGCGTCCCCGCGGAAACGCTGGTGCTGACCTGCGCCCACTTCTTCCTGAATCTGCAGAAATCCGGTTCAACGGTCACGGTGGAAGTCTTTGAGAATGGTCGCCCGGAGGCATTTTCGGCCACGGTCGTGGGTGGCAGTCACACGCTCGACCTGGCAGTCCTGCGGATTGTCCCCAGGCGAGTGCTGCCGGCGGTGGCGATTGCCGCCAAACAGCCGGAGGTGAATCCCGGACAGGAGCTGGTGAGCTTTGGCTGTGATGCCGGCCGTCCTCCTGGACGGCTCGACACGGCACTCGTGGCCATCAATAAATACCTCGGAGCCGACAATCTGGTCTGCACAAAGGATCCGGCTACGGGTCGTTCCGGGGGCGGGCTGTACACAGCAGACGGCACGCTCGTGGGAGTCTGCAGTTGTGCCGATCGGGAGAAATCTCAGGGCCTGTACATGGCCTGGAAGTCGGTGCTGGCAATGCTTCAGGAGCTGAAGCTGGAACATTTGCTTTCGGGGTCCGCAGAGAATCCCGAGACGCCCGCTGACGCTGCTCCGGAAGTCGCCGGAACCGACACGGAGTCCACCGGCACAGCGGTGGCCGAGTCGGAGGCCGACCTCGAATTCGACCCGCTGGCGACGATCCCCGACGCCTCCGAAACATCCTCTGCAGCCGAACCCTCTGCCCCGTCAGAACCGTCTGACAGCGCAATCGCGGACGCTGATTCAGATGTGGAGGCGGATGTGATGCCGGCAGCAGCAGCGGGGGGCCCTGAGGTAACGATCATTATTGATGAAAAGACTCCCGGATCGCAGAAGAAGGTGATTGTGATTCCCCGAGCGTCACCGTGGCTGATGGAGATGCTGACTGGTGAAGGTCGGGGTGTGGACGCGGCGGCCTCGCAGCGACGCAGTCCGGCAGCGCGCCGATCCGCGGAAGTTTCCCGCAGCTCAACGGCTGACGGTGTTGTTCAGGCTGCATATCCGTCAGGAGAGTGATAACCGGGTTATTCGGACAGGCGGCGGGGGTATGGAAAAATCCAGGCTGCCGCAGGAATTCCGCAGAATTCCACATGACTTTTGTTGCATGTCCGCGAACCAGACCGCACAATATGCGTTCACAGGTCTGCAGCCTCTGGCTGACCACGACCAGGAGAGATGGCAGAGTGGCCGAATGCGCATCATTGCTAATGATGTGACCCCAGAAATGGGGTCCGAGGGTTCGAATCCCTCTCTCTCCGTTCCAGCCCGCATTCCTGATGCGGGCCTTTTTTTTGCCCCCTACGCGTGTCTCGCCGAACTCCCGCCTGCCATGTCCGGCTCCCCGTTTCAGCAGCGTCTGACCGGATCCCTGCAGGCTCTGGCTGACGCCCATCGCCTGCGTTCCCGCAGCATCGCTCAGCGCACTGACGCCGTACACTGCCTGACGGGCGGCCGTCGGCTGATCAGCTTCGCTTCCAACGATTACCTGGGGCTCAGCTTTCATCCGCTGGTGCTGCGGGCCTTTCAACAGACAGCACAACTGCAGGCCGGAGCTGGTGCCAGCCCGCTGATCATCGGACGTTCGCTCCAGCAGCAGCAGCTGGAAGAGCACCTGGCAGCGTGGGAAGAGACGGAATCCGTAACCGTCTTTCCGTCCGGATTCGCCGCCAACACTGGAACGCTCACAGCCCTTGCCGGGCCTCGAGACGTGATCTTCTGTGACCGGGAAAACCATGCCAGTCTGATTGATGGCTGCCGCAGCTCCGCAGCGAAGTTTCTGGTCTACGACCGCAGCCGACTCGATCGCCTCCACGCAGCGCTTCAGAATCGCCGCAGGGAGTACGAACTGGCGTTTATCGTCACCGACACTGTCTACAGCATGGACGGCACGACCGCCGACCTGCCGGCGCTCTGCCAGCTGGCTGCCGATCACGACGCCGTGGTGCTTGCCGACGAAGCGCATGCATCCGGAGTCTTTGGCGATCGCGGGTGCGGTGTGTGTGAACAGCAGCAGCAGTTGGTACCGGTGCGTGTGGGTACGCTCAGCAAGGCCTTTGGCTGCCATGGCGGCTTCACGGCGGGCAGTCGGGAGCTGGGTGAGTGGCTGTGGAATGCCGGACGCAGCCAGTTCTTTTCGACGGCATTGCCTCCAGCCGTTCTGGCTGCGGCGACAGCCGCGCTGGAGGTGATCATTCGCGAACCCGAACGGCGGCGGGTCCTGCAGGATCGCAGTGCACTGCTGCGGCGGATGCTGCGTGAATTTGAAGTACCTGTCATCACCCATCCAGCCGAATCTGCGTCGGCTGCCGCAGGTCGGCTGAGCCCTGAGGGGAGTCCGATCGTGGCCGTGACCGTTGGGGATTCAGCCCGCGCGGTGGCGGTCAGCAATCGTCTGCAGGCGGCCGGCTATGTGATTCCCGCGATTCGCCCGCCCACAGTTCCCGCGGGAACAGCGAGGCTGCGGCTGTCGGTCTGCAGTGAGCACACCGAAGAACACATCCAGAGGGCAGCGGAAGCCGTTCGGAATGCTCTGCATGCCGAGCCAATCTAGGGCGTTGCAGCAGCATCAGGCTTTCAGATATTCCGCGTTGGCCGCAGCAACACCGGCCCCCGGAGCGGGACGGACGTTCTGAGCATTGAGGCATTGTTCGAGCGCAGCGAGAAACAGCAGGACGCTGGACTTCTGCGCTGTTTCACCCATCAGCCCAATACGCCAGACCTTGCCTTTCATGGGTCCCAGTCCACCGCCGATTTCGATGCCGAACTGATTGAGCAGTTGTCCGCGGACAGCGGCATCATCCACACCGTCGGGGATGCGGACGGAATTGAGCATTGGGAGGCCGCAACCGGGTGCTGTGGAATAGCCAATGCCCATGGCCGTGAGGCCTGCGCGGAGTGCCTGATGGTGCCGCATATGCCGCGCGAAGCGGGCTTCGAGACCTTCTTCCAGCACCAGCCGCAGGGCTTCGTGCAGAGCATAGTTCATGTTGATGGGTGCGGTGTGGTGGTAGGCACGGTTGGATCCCCAGTAATTGCGGAGGAGACCAATGTCGAGATACCAGCTGGAAACGCGGCGAGTCCGACGATCCATCGCCTCCAGCGCTCGCGGGCCAAAGGTGACAGGTGCCAGACCGGGAGGACAGCTCAGACACTTCTGAGAACCGCTGTAGGCGGCATCAATCCCCAGCCGGTCCACTTCCACAGGCACACCGGCCAGCGAAGTCACGCAGTCGACGATGAGCAGCGAGCCAGCGTCGTGGACGATACCGGCGATTTCTTCCAGCGGCTGCCATGCGCCCGTGCTGGTTTCCGCATGCACAATCCCAAAAGCCTTCGGACGCACACGCTGAACCACTTCGCGAATTTCATCCGGCGAGAAGACTTCGCCAAACGGTCGCTCTATACGCGTGACTTCGGCCCCCAGCCGCTCCGCCACTTCCGCCATGCGGCCGCCAAACACACCGTTGATGCAGGCCACCATCCGATCACCCGGCTCAATCAGGTTCACCACGCAGGTCTCCATGCCCGCGCTGCCGGTGCCGCTGATCGCCATGGTCATGGGGTTGGTCGTCTGAAACACCTGACGCAGCATGGACTGCAGTTCATCCATGATTCGCAGGAAATAAGGATCCAGATGCCCAACGGTGGGCGCAGCCAGAGCGGCGAGGACGGAGGGATGAATGGCACTGGGGCCGGGCCCCATCAGCAGACGCTGGGGGGGTTGAATGCGAGGAACTGTCATGGGGCACCTGGGGTGTGGTGATCTTCCGGGCGGAGGCAATTAAAGCGGAATCCTATGCGGAACCGCTGCGGCGGGCAACTCGCCGGCCAGCCGGGGAAACCGTGTTACAACGGATCATCTGGGCCCACTGGTCAAATCAGACCCCATGTCCTTCGGTGGAATCGGGGGGGTAAGGGCGAGTGCGGTCGATGGGGCGGAGACCGATCCGGAAGTGCAGTGCGCCAAGCCGGAAGATCACAACGAAAGCCACGGCCAGCGGGGAGGCGACAGTTTCGGGCACATCGAGCGTTTTCAGGAGGATCAGCAGCCACGCGCCGGTGAAGGCACAGGTGGCGTACAGCGGTGTGAAGGGGCGGAAGAGCCCGGGAACTTCGTTGCAGACGATATCGCCGATCACTCCACCAAAGGCCCCCGTCATCACGCCGAAAAGTACGGCCACGACAGGAGCCACACCTTCGGCGAGCGCGATCTGGGTCCCGGCGATGCTGAACAGTCCCAGTCCCAGTGCATCGGGCACGTCCAGGATGCGTTCCAGCCGCGTGGGAATTCGCCGCAGCTGAGATGTCAGCAGTGCCACCACCAGTACGATCGTGGGATACCACGGGTTCCTGATCCAGAACAGGGGATGGCGATCGAGGAGTACATCGCGGAGTGTGCCACCACCGAATGCGGAGATCAGCGAGATGGAGGCGGCGCCGACGAAGTCGAGCCCCTTGCGGCGGGCGAGGAGGACACCGAAGAGCGCGCTGCTGATCACACCAAGCAGCTCGAGCGCCTGAATCATGGCTGATTCGCACCTGAATTCGCAGTGCCCGCGGCAGAGTCAGCAGGAAGTGCATTACCGAGGTCGTCGACTTCTTCCCAGACAGTGCCATCGGGCATCAGCACGCGCCAGGAACGCCCCTGAATTTCGTCTTCGGCGACCAGGTGATAGACGTGGAGCTCCAGCTGCTGCAGGCCGGGGAGCGGGTTTTGTTCGCGGACGAGTTCCAGCACACGCTGCTGGAGCCGGGCGATGGCGGCCTGATCTTCAGCAGCCTCAGACATGGGGTCGACGGGTGATTTCATCATCACCTGCAGCACCACCGGGGTCTGTTTGTGCATTTTCTTCTGACCACCGTTGACGCGTGGTGCAGAACCGGGGAATTCGCGGACCAGCGATTCCTGGAGCGGCATAAACGGGGTGAGATGCAGCGTCCAGTAGGTGTAGAGGAAGGTGGTGGCGCAGATCCCGAGCAGGAACATGGAGGCCACAATCAGGCGTCCGCTGACCTTCGGCCCTGCCTGAACTGCTGGTACTGCCGACTCTGACATCTGATGCCTCGATTGCTGCTTAACCGCCACTGCCCGAAGGCCGCGGCTGAATGGAAATCACACCTTCAGTGGGACTGGATGCTGTGGCGTAGAGCTTTTTGGGGATGCGTCCTGCGAGGAGTGCATCGCGTCCGGCATGGCAGGCGAGTTTCATGGCGTGGGCCATGCGAAGCGGATCGCTGGCCGAAGCGATGGCGGTGTTGAGCAGGACACCGTCGCAGCCAAGTTCCATCGCGGCAGCCACGTCACTGGCCGTTCCCACCCCGGCATCCACGATCACGGGGTAATCCGGGTCGTTTTCCTTGAGGTATTCGAGGCAGATGCGGATGTTGTTGGGGTTGAGTATTCCCTGGCCGCTGCCGATGGGGCTGCCGGCCGGCATCACGGAGGTAGCGCCGGCCTGTTTGAGCCGCCGTGCGGTGATGGGGTCATCGGAGGTGTAGCAGAGCACCTGGAAACCGTCATCGACGAGCACTTTGCAGGCTTCGACGGTGGCGACGGGATCCGGGAGCAGGGTGCGAGTGTCCGCGAGGACTTCGAGCTTCACCCAGTCGGCGCCGGGGTTTTCGTTGACACGGAGAATTTCGCGGCCGAGCCGTGCGACGCGGACTGCGTCTTCAACGTTGAAGCAGCCGGCGGTATTCGGGAGGATGGTGTACTTCTGCAGGTCGATGAAATCCAGAATATTGCGACCGGAAGAATCGACAAGCCGTTCGCGGCGGACGGCGACCGTGATCACATCTGCGCCGCTGGCCACCAGACACTGCTGCATCAGTTCCAGCGTGGCGTACTTGCCGGTGCCCACGATCAGGCGGGATTTGAGTGTGTGCCGGCCGAGGACGAGCGGACGGTCTGAGGAGCTGTGCAGCATGGAACGTATCTTTCCGCGTGGTTTGTCAGCCGCCGCCGGTGAGCGTGACGATTTCAAGTTCACAGCCGGGATCGAGACCTGTGTGGGACCAGGCTTCGCGCGGCACCACGCGGCGGTTGAGTTCCACCGCGCAGTACCGAGTTTGCACCTGCAGGAGGCTGAGCAGATCAGCGACGGTTGTCCCGCGCGGGACATCGTGCTGTTCACCGTTCACGCGAATGGAAATCATCGAATTACAGTTCGTAGTCTTCTTCGCCGCTGCTGCTGCCACCGAAGGTTTTGCGGAAGGCTTCAGCCTGAGCTTTGATGGTTGCTTCGGGCCCGGTGAGCTTCAGGAAGTAGACTTCTTCGTTCTTCATGACGAGGACTACTGCGAGCATACGAAAGCCGGGAGCAGGTTCGGTTTTGCGGAGAATCGGCGGACCGACGGACTTCTTGTAGGTGCCGGACAGATCGGCAATGTAGTACTGGTTTTCTCCGGCCTTGCCTTTTTTGATGACGGACTTGCGACCAGCAGCCTCGAACTGATCCACCCAGCGGGCAAGATTGGCATCGACGCCACCGCCGCCACCGGCAAAGGTGGAGATTGCCAGTTCGCCCTTTTCCTTGTCGCCTTCAGCGGCGGGGATTTCGTAGGTGGCCAGCCGCATGGAGCTTTTCAGGTCGGATTCGGACCAGCTTTTCGGCAGCTGCAGGGTGAGATCCTTGAGCTTTACCGTGGTGACGTCACCGCCTTTGGCAGGTTCGTCAGCAGGCAGAGCGCTGATGGCGGTGGTGAACAGCAGAGCAGCAGCGAGCATTCCGGGGAAGTGCAGCATGGTTGACTCCGAGGGATCTTTCTGTGTGAAACGAAGGTTGGTTACTGACTGGATTTCTTTTCGCCGGCGGGTGGCTGAGCATTTTCGGCGGCGGGTTTGGCGCGTTCAATTTTTCCAAACATGTGGCCACCGACGGGCCCGTGCTGCCAGGTTCCGGCGTAGCGGTCTTCGTAAAACAGCACTCGGGCAGAAAAGCCTTCGCCCAGACCGGGGATGGAGGCGTTGGTGAGGGTGACCATGGGAGTATCCCCGGCCCATTTGAGCGGGACCGTGACAGGGAGTTTGGTGTCCAGCTTGCCGTATTTAATACGGACAGTGAAGACCCACAGATCATCAGCAGCAGGCAGGGCGCTTTCGATTTCGTAGCGTTCAGGTTTAGGGGGTTCAGCCGTCTGGCCGTCGACAGTGAATGAACCGACAAGGGTGCAGTTCTGCATGAGTTTTGAGAACTGCAGGACGCGTTGTTCCTGAGCGGCTTCGTCGGCGGCGGGCGCTGCGGGGGACAGCAACAGCAGAGCAAGGGGTATCAGGAAGCGGCGGAGCATGCGGATTCTCCGGAACGGAGGACGCGGGGAGCAAACTGCGGGAATCATAGGGAGGCTGCCTGCGGTGTTCAAATCCTGCCGACTGGTTTCGCAGGCGGTGTATCAGAAGCGAGCGCGGCGCTGGGAGAGGTATTCCACGAGGGCTTTGTCGAATGGCAGGCTGGTATCGAGCGGTACGTAGTCGGCCCCCATGGAGAGGCAGGCGGTGCGGTAACGGCCACGGAGCTCTTCGAGGGCCTGCAGGTATTCTGCGCGGATGCCGGCAGCGTCGACGATTTCGTGATCCTGAGATTCGGGTTCGAGCAGGTCGACGCTGCCCGAGAAGGGGAAGGTCACTTCCGCTTCGTCGAGAATGTGAAACACTATCACGTCGTGGCCGCGGAAACGCAGGGCCCGCAGCGCATCAATGATTTCGTCGGCTGGCGCCAGCAGGTCAGACATGAGCATCATCAGGCTGCGGTGTCGGACCATCGAACCGGCACGGCGGAGATTTTCGGCGATTTGAGTCTTCCCGTCGGGTTTGCAGCGCTGCAGCACCGAGAGGATATCGCCGAGCTGGGAGCGACGGCTGCGGGCCGGCAGGCTGGCACGGAGCTGATCATCGAATGTCATCAGCCCAACCGGATCCTGCTGATGAATCATGAGGTAACTGAGGGCGGCGGCCAGACAGATGGCGTAGTCGAATTTGGTGAGCGTTTGCCGGAAGGTGTAGCCCATGCTGCGGGAAAGATCCATCAGCAGGTAACCGGTGATGTTCGTCTCGGCCTGGTACCGGCGAACGTAGATGCGGTCGGTACGGGCGTAGACCTGCCAGTCGATATCGCGGGGATCGTCGCCCGGTTCGTAACGCCGGTGCTCACTGAATTCCACACTGAAGCCCTGGAAAGGGCTGGCATGGAGTCCGGACAGGAGTCCCTCGACGATGAACCTGGCCCGCAGATCCAGCCGCGCGATGCTCTGAATAACGGCAGGCTTGAGGTATTGTTCGGCGGATCGCATGGCAGTGGTGCTGGTTATGGGACCTGGCGATGAAGATCAGAGCAGCTGTTCGGCCATTTCTCCGGCGTGGTAGCTGCTGCGGACGAAGGGACCACTGGCAACCATGGAGAATCCCAGCTTGCGAGCCGTCTCGCCAATCTCGTCAAACTCCTCAGGCGGCAGGTAACGCTCGACAGGGAGATGCTCCGGGGAAGGCTGCAGATACTGGCCCAGAGTCAACATCGAGCAGCCCACGCTGCGGAGGTCAGAGAGAACTTCGAGGAGTTCGTCGAGCGTTTCGCCCAGCCCAAGCATCAGACCACTCTTGGTGGGAATGTGCGGCGCCTCGTCGCGAACCTGCTGGAGCAGATCGAGCGTTCGCTGGTAGTCGGCGTTGCGACGAACCCGGTGGTACAGCCTCGGCACCGTCTCGGTGTTGTGGTTGAAGACGTCCGGACGAGCGGCAATCACGCGGGTCACTGCGTCACGGTTGCCCCGAAAGTCGGGCGTCAGCACCTCAATCTGAGCACCAGTCCGCTCGCGAACCGCGAGTATCGTGCGGTACCAGTGCTCCGCACCACCGTCGGGGAGGTCGTCACGAGTGACGGAAGTGATCACTACGTAACGCAGGCCCAGCCGAGCAGCGGCTTCGGCGACCCGCTCCGGCTCGTCAATCTCCAGCTCCTCCGTCTTGCCCTTCGGAACCGCACAGAAACCACAGGGGCGAGTACAAACGTTGCCGCCAATCATGAAGGTGGCCGTTTTGGAAGACCAGCACTCCGAACGATTCGGACAACGAGCACTCTCGCAAACCGTCTCCAGACGCAGGTCAGAGATGATACCGCTGGTCCAGGCCATGCCGGGCTGAGGAAGCGGGCGCTTGAGCCACCGCGGAAGACGGCGGACCGCAGCTTCCGGACCAGGCGACTGTGCCGCTGCAGTGTCCTCAGGTGACGTCAGCGTCAGGATTGGCAAAGCTGTCATGAATCAGCGTCCGAGTGCGAGTAAGAAAGGGGTGACTGGTGTGCAGATGATAGTCCGGATAGCCCAGCTGTTCACAGAGATGGGCGGCCAAAGACGAGCGAATCCGGGGCATGGGAGTCGGCCGGACACGCTCGGCGTTGAGCGATGAAACCCGCTGCTCCAGCAACCCGCGACCAATCAGACGCGCCTCGTCCAGCCGCGAACTCACGTTCAGAAACACCCCGAAACTGGTAATGCCCCCGTCCACGTGAATCCCCAGCTCTGCAATCACACCGTGCCGACCGTACACCGCCGCAGGGTCCCGATCCGACACCGTGGCCTTTACCTGTACATCTGAACAGGCAAGGATCACGGCCTGCTGCAGGCGGCGACGGTATTCGGGTTCGTCAAAGCCGCATTCCGGGAGAGAGACGATGATGTAGGCGGCGATTTGACCGGGTTGATGGAGGATGACGTGGCCGTCACGGCGTACGCGGTGGACGTGGAGGAGTTTGGAGGAGAGTTCGCGGGGGTCGAGTGGGAGTTCGAGCAGGCTGGGTCCGAAACCAGCGGTGACGACCGGGGGGTGTTCGCAGAGCAGGATAGCGGCGTTTGTGCGGCTTTGGAGCCGGACTTCGTGGACCATGAGTTTTTGCAGGGCGAGCACGGCGGGGAGTTCGACGGTGCCGAGCAGCCGGACTTCGGCGTTGGCGGGGGTGCTGTCGGAGAAATCGTCCCAGTCGATGTGCGGCATGGTGGCGGGAACAGTCCGGGTGGGCT
>JBEAUF010000257.1:0-2860 GCA_041161565.1 Planctomycetota bacterium
CCATGCTGCGTGCTGCCCTGTTTGCTCTGACCGTCACCCTCGCCACCTCCGCTGCCGGATACACCCAGCAGGCAGATGCTCCGGTAACCGGGCAGCGGGTGTTTCAATCTCTTGAATGCCACCCCCCCCAGCTGCAGCTCACGTCCGTCCGGGACGCCCGCCGCTTCCTTGTTACGGGGACCACCGCCGACGGCCAGAAAATTGACCTGACCGCCGAAGCAAAGGCCACCGCCGGTGCTCCCTGCTTCACCGTCGACGCGGATGGCTACGTCACTCCGGTCGCCGCCGGAGAAGGTCGGCTGCTCATCGAAGCCGCCGGACTGAAGCTCGAAGTGCCCGTCACGGTCACCTCCGTGGATGCTGTTCCCGTGGACTTCATCCGCGATGTCAACCCACTGCTCAGCAAAGTCGGCTGCAACCAGGGCACCTGTCACGGTTCCGCCAACGGCCGCAACGGCTTCAAACTCTCCCTGCGTGGCTACGACTCCCTGTACGACTATCGTTCCCTCATCGACGACATCTCCGGACGACGCTTCAATCGGTCGGTGCCCTCCCAAAGCCTGATGCTGCTCAAACCCACCCAGGGTGTGCCGCACGAAGGGGGATTTCTGTTTGATGAGCAGTCCCGGATCTACAAAGTGCTCCAGCAATGGATCGCCGAAGGCTGCCGCTACCAGCCCGACAGTGCTCGCGTGGTGGGCATCGACATCTATCCGCCCACTCCCCTGCTGCAGCTGCGACACGACCGACAGCAGCTGGTCGTCACCGCCCGCTACGCCGACGGCAGCACCCGCGATGTCACCCGCGATGCGGTGTTTGACACCAGCAATTTCGAAGTCGCCACGGTCTCCCGCAGCGGGCTGATCACTGCCGTCCAGCGCGGAGAAGCTGCGGCCCTGGTCCGTTACGAAGGCCATTACGCGGCTGCCCCCGTTTCAATTCTCGGTAACCGCGACGGCTACCAGTGGACGCCGCAGCCTGAATACAACTTCATCGATGGGCTGGTGAACAACAAACTGCAGCGGATGAAGATCCTGCCCTCCGGACCTGCCAGCGACGCCGAATTCCTCCGCCGCGTCAGTCTCGATATCGCCGGTGTCCCGCCCACCATCGAAGAGGTGAAAGCGTTCGTTGCCGACCCCACCGAAACTCAGGCCAAACGCGCCGCTAAAATCGAACAGCTGCTCAACGGCCCCGGCTACGTGGAACACTGGACGCTCAAATGGAGCGACCTGCTGCTCAATCGCCGCAAAGCCGTCACCGAACGCGGTGTCTGGGCATTCCGCAACTGGATCCGCCAGCAGGTCGCTTCCAACCGCCCCTACAACCAATTCGCCGCCGAACTCATCACGGCCGCCGGCAATACCTTCGAAAACCCCGCCGCCAACTACTTCCGCATCGCCCGCGAACCGAAACTCGTCATGGAAAACATGACCCAGGTGTTCCTCGGCACCCGTTTCAACTGCAACCAGTGCCATGACCACCCCTTCGAACGCTGGACCCAGCGCCAGTACTATGAACTGGCTGCCTGGTTCGCCGACGTCGGACGACGGCCGCTCCCGGATGGTGACGAATTTGTATTCACCATGGGCACCGCCACTCCAGTCATCAACCCCGATTCCAATCAGCCGGCCAATCCCCGGTTTCCGTTCGAACACGCCGGCGCCGTGGACGCCGCTGCCGGACGCCGCACCCAGCTGGCGCAGTGGCTCACGGCCCAGGAAAATCCCTACTTCGCCAAAAGCATCGTCAACCGCTACTGGAGCTACTTCTTTGGTCGCGGGATCATCGATCCGGTGGACGACATCCGCGCCAGCAACCCCGCGTCCAACCCGGAGCTGCTGGATGCACTCACCAAAGACTTCGTTGCCAACAACCACGACCTCAAGCGACTCATTCGAACCATCTGCAATTCCGCCGCTTACCAGCGAAGTCTTGATGCCGGGCAGTGGAACGAAGACGACGTCGCCAACTTCTCCCACGCGCTCCCCCGCCGACTCTCCGCCGAACAGCTCTACGACTCCATCATCCAGGCGGCAGGTGCCCCCCGAGCGCTCCCCGGAGTCCCCGCCGGATTCCGTGCGGCAGAGCTCCCCGACCCACAGGTCGAAGTCGCGTTCCTCGACATGTTCGGCCGCGCTCCCCGCGAATCACCCTGCGAGTGCGAACGTACCTCCGACGTCTCGCTCGGGCAGACGCTCAACATGGTGAACGGCTCAACCATCGCCGACGCCATCGCCCACCCCCAGGGCCTCATCGCTCGCACCCTCGCAGCCGGAGCCAGCGTCGACTCGCTCATCGAAACCATCTACCTGTCCGTCCTCTGCCGCAACCCAACCCCGGAAGAACTGTCTCAGGCCCAAACCTACTTCGCTTCCGCCGGTGCACCCAAAGAAGCGGCCGAAGACCTGATGTGGGCCCTGATCAACAGCCCCGGCTTTCTGTTCAATCGCTGATCCCGGGGATCCCGAGGAAGGGCGGCTGGTGCTGTTTTTCAACCACAGAGTACACAGAGTTTCACAGAGAAACACAGGGGATTAAGCAGGACTGTCAACAAAGCAGGCGGTAAGCAGAGTCGTGAGGGCGAAGCTCCTGCTGAGCCGAATCGCCTTCAGCATGCGGACCACGGTTCTCCCGCGGGATACCTGCTTTTTAAGTGTGTGTCAGAGAACTTCAAGGCGATCGGGCGTGCGGCCGATGGCCATGGGTTTCTGATAACCCGGGCGTCGGGAGGGCGAAGCTGGGATGGTGAAACGGCGCGAGGGCGGGCAAATTGGGATGTTTCAGTCCCCCCGCTATCATCACGCCCGACTGCCCGAACGGATCACAAAAAACGTCCTGTGGCGAGCGGTCGATGTCA
>JBEAUF010000079.1:0-3177 GCA_041161565.1 Planctomycetota bacterium
CAGGGGTGCGCACCAGGGTGCGAATCGCAACCGGGGGCTTCCGCCCGTCCGCTCATCATTTCGGCAAACGCGATGCCAAACACGCATGAGCCGCCTGGCGGCAGCCTGCGGGTAAAGAGCCGTGGCAACGTCCTGCTGACGCCGCGGGCAGGGGTGCGCACCAAGGTGCGAATCGCGACCGGGGGCTTCCGCCCGTCCGCTCATAATGTTACCGACGCCGCGGGCAGGGGTGCGCACCAGGGTGCGAAACGCAACCGGGGGCTTCCGCCCGCCCGCTCATCATGCTGCTGACGCCGCGGGCAGGGGTGCGCACCAGGGTGCGAAATCGCAACCGGGGCTGCCGCCCTCCGCTCATGTGGTGGCAGGGGATGCGGTGTTTGGGTGGGAACACGCGGGTGGGGGGGAAGTCAACAAAATTCGTATGCGATTTCCGCGAAGGCTGGCGGGGGATTCGCATTTGGCAAATCTTCGGCATTTGTCAGAATAGGGGCCTTTCAAAAGAGCAGTGTGGAGTCTGGAAACAACCGCGGAGCAATGGCATGGTTGAGCCGGTGGCGTGGGTCAACGGAGAGCTTGTGAACTGGACCAGTGCCGGGCTGCCGTTGTGGGATTTGGGTGTGGTGGCGGGTGCGGCGGTGACCGAGGCTGGTCGGACGTACGCCGGGCGGTTTCTGTGGGCCAGTGCCCACATTGGGAGGCTCTGTCATTCGCTGCAAACGCTGGGTTTTCCGCTGAACTGGACCGAGCAGCAGCTGCTGGAGGGCTGTGAGGTGGTTGTTCGTGCCAACCTTGCGGGGCTCCCGGCGATGGCCGATCTGGGTGTGGTGCTGTTTTCGACGGCCGGGGCGAACGCCACGTATCTTGGCCACCGCAGTGATGCAGCGACGACTGTGATTCACACCTACCCGCTGCCATTCAGGCTGTGGCGAAAGTCGTTCGTGGAAGGTGTCAGTCTGCGAATTCCGGCGGTGCGGCAGATTCCTGAGGAGTGCTTTCCGGTGTCGCTGAAGGTCCGCAATCGGCTCCACTGGTGGCTGGCGGATCGGGAGGCGGAGCGTTTGGAGGCTGGCAGCCGCGCTCTGCTGATCACTCGCGACGGGCTGCTCACGGAAACCAGCACTGGTTGTTTGTTCATCGTCCGCGGTACGAAGTTGCTGACCCCAGCCGCGCACGTGCTGGAGAGTCTCAGCCGCGGTGTTGTGGAAGAGCTTTCGGTGGATTTGGGTCTGCAGGTTGAGTGTTGTGAGTTGCGGGCGGCTGATCTGGAGGCTGCAGACGAAGTGTTTCTGTCATCCTCCCCTTCCTGCCTGATTCCGGTGCGGCAGATTGAGGGGCGAGTGGTGGGGCGGGAGTGTCCCGGGCCGGTGTTTCGGCGACTGTTACGGGCCTGGAGCAGCCGCACGGGTGTTGATCTGGACCAGCAGATGCTCACATGAAGACTGCAGCCTGTGATGTTCTGATTATTGGTTCCGGGTTTTCCGGAAGTTTGCTGGGCCTGATCCTGGCCAGTCGTGGTCGGCGAGTGCTGCTGGTGGACGCGGCTCGGCATCCGCGTTTCGCCATCGGCGAATCTTCAACTCCCACCGCCGATTTTCTGCTGGCGCATCTGGCGGACCGGTGGCAGCTGCCTGCGCTGGCGCCGCTGGCCTGCTGGGGCACATGGAAACGCCGCTACCCGGAACTGCTCTGCGGCAAAAAACGTGGCTTCAGTTACTATCGGCATCATCCGGGTCAGCGGTATGCGGATGATGCGCAGCATTCCCAGTCGCTGCTGGTGGCGGCCAGCATGGCGGATGAATGGAGTGACACGCACTGGGTGAGGAGTTCGGTGGACAGTTTTCTGGTGGAGCAGGCGACGCAGGCGGGCTGTGAGCTGCTGGAGGAAACGCGGCTGGAGCAGCTGGAGCGTCAGGCGGATGGTGTTTGGCGAGCGTGGCTGAGGAGCTCAGCAAATGCCGCTGATGGCGAACTGAGAACGGTGCAGTGCACATGGTGTGTGGACGCCAGTGGTCCCGGAAACGCGCTGGCACGGTTTGTCAACAATCCGCCTCAGGATTTGTGGCTGCGGACACGGTCGCAGGCGATTTTCGGGCACTTCAGCGGGATACCGGGTTTTTCAGAAGCGGCGGCTGCCGATGATACGTTCTGCGGCGACGATGCCGCACAGCATCATGTGCTTGAGAACGGCTGGTGTTGGATGCTGAGGATGGATCACGGCATCACCAGTGTGGGACTGGTGGAGCCGTCGCGAGGCTGGCGGGGCCGGCCGGAGGAGCATTTTACGCGGGAAACGTCGCGGTATCCTTCGCTGCGGGGTTTGCTGCAGCAGGCTCGGCTGACGGCTCCTGCCGGAGGGTTGGGAAGTGCGGTGCGTCTGAGTCGCTGTCGCAGATCTGCAACCGGCCCCGGCTGGGTGCTGCTACCACTGACCTATGGCTTCATCGACCCGCTGCACAGTTCCGGCATTGCGCATGCGATCAGTGGTGTGCTGCGAGTCTCCGAAGCGTTGCTGGCAAATGCTGAGGACAGCGAGCGTTTGCTGGATACCTATGCGCGAGACCTGCGTCGTGAACTGGAATGGCTGGATGTGCTGACGGCCGGTTGTTACCGCGCCCAGCCTTCATTCCGCTGCTTCCGTGCTTTTGCAATGTTCTATTTTCTGGCCGCGATCGGTTTTGAAAGGCAGCTGGCGGCGGACCCGACTTCGTGGCCACTGGGTTATCTGCAGTCGGCAGACTCCGAACTTAAGTCCGTTGCCTGCACAGCTCTGCGGCAGCTGAGTGCCGGTTCGGCGCCGGCGACGGGGTTTGGCGAGCAGCAGTTTGAAGACAGCATCCGCCGTTCAATCGCTCGCTGGAACCACGTCGGACTGCTCGACCCCAAACTCAACAACCGCATTGCACACACCGCACCACCGAAGTATGCAGCGATCGCGGTGAGGTGAGGAGTTTCGCATGACGGGAGAAACACGATTGCAGGGATTCCAGGGATTTGCACCCGGCGATGGTGCGAAGCGATGTCAGCGCTGGCCGTGGCGGCTGCTGGTGGCCGCGGCGCTGCTGCTGTGCACCGGCGGGCCGCTGTGTGCTGGCGAGAATGTGGCATCAGTGATGCGGCCGAATGTGGTGCTGATTGTTGCGGACGACATGGGCTGGGGCGATTTGGGAGTTCAGGGGG
>JBEAUF010000377.1:0-8343 GCA_041161565.1 Planctomycetota bacterium
GTAATGGATCGTTAGTGGTTGTGCGGCAGCGCTATGAGCCGCCGGGCGGCAGCCCAATGGCATTGGAGTTATTGTGTTTCGCATGCTTGGGAGCACTCGCTATCCGTTGAAACGCCTCGCCCCGATCATGCAAGGCGTGCGGTCGATGTCAATCGGCCGGTAAGACCCCTGGGGCGCTCCTGCTGCGGTGCTGCCCGCGCGATTACGGACCGTTACCGGGGGATTGACATCCCCCGCTCGCCTTTCCCACTTTTTGCGGCGATTGAGAGATAGCCAATGCCAGTGGGATGCCGCCAGGCGGCTCATCACGAGTCCGCCCCCCTCTGCGTTTCAGCCCGTAGGGCGACACATCCGTTGCGGCGCCGTCAGCCGCCGCACCACACCGCGCCCAAATCTCGTTGAGACCGTTGGCAGCCGATGGCCCAGCTGCCCGCACCTGAGCGGACGGGCGGCAGCCCCTGGTTGCGCCTCCGCATCCTGGTGCGCACCCCTGGCCGCGGCGTCCACCGCGCGTTTCCACGGCTCTTTACCCGCAGGCTGCCGCCAGGCGGCTCAGTGCGCGTCCTCACTTCTCACTTCTCACTTCTCACTTCTTACTTCTCACTTCTCACTTCTCACTTCTCACTTCTCACTTCTTACTTCTTACTTCTTACTTCTTACTTCTTACTTCTTACTTCTTACTTTTCACTTCTCACTTCTCACTTCTCACTTCTCACTTCTCACTTCCGTCTGCTCCCCTCGCGCAACGGCGGCAGCAGCGCGTTGCCAGGGCTCTTTACCCGCGGGCTGCCGCCCTGCGGCTCAACGCACTGCCGCCCTGCGGCTCAGTGCGCTTCCGCCATGCGGCTCAGTGCGTGCCCGCCCGGGTTTATTGATTTGCGGGGCGCAGGAGTTTTCCCGCCGCCTGCCGGTGTTGCTCGGCGGTGGGGTCACGTTTGGATTCAAGAATGGCGGCGAGTGCCGTGTGGGCGCCGGGGTTGCGGGGGTCGATTTCAAGGGACATGCGGAGTGAGCGCAGGGCGGCGTCTGTCTGTCCGAGGTTCTGTTCGGTCATGCCTCGATAAAACCAGTGACGTGCCTCGCGACGGGTGCGGGTGAGTTCCTCGAAGCCGGCAAGGGCCTGTGGGTAGCGTCCGGCGGCGAAGTCGAGCTCGCTGCGGATTTTCACCGCTGCGACACGTTCCTCTGTCGGATCAGCGTCCAGCTGCAGCGTGATGTCGGCCCATTCCAGCGCTTTTTCGGTCCAGCCGATTTCTGAAGCGATCCGAGCGAGGCCCGCCGCCACGGCGGCATCGCGGGCCCCCGCCTCCCAGGCCTCCAGCAGCAGATCGCGAGCCTCGCGGAGCGCATCGGGAAGTTCCGATTTGAGCGAGAGCTGAAGCAGCGCCAGGCCGCGGCTGCGTTTCAGGTCCGCTTCAGAAAGAACATCAACGGGTGTGGTGAGTTCCACGAGGGTGACGGGGCTGGCCGTGCCTCCAGTCGCCGGAGTCGGGCTCTCTGCAGGCTCCGGAGTGACCGACTGCGCGGCATGAATCCCAATGCGATGGTGGGTGAACGCCACGTGCGGCAGTTCCGTGGGCGATTTGGGCATGTGGCAATCGGTGCAGCGGTCGCCTTTGGCGTCGCGTTTCGGCTGTTGTTCGTCGCAGGCCGCTGGCTCATGGCAGCTCAGGCAGGCACTTCGCCAGACGGCCGTCTGTTCGGCCGGTGACCGGATCTGATGGGGATGGTGGCAGGTGACACAGGTGAGTGTGGTGGATTTCTGATAGCAGGCGCTGGCGTGCATTTGTTCGACGTGTCCGACCACGGTCATTTCACCCTGAACCTGGGCACGAAATTCCTGGCGGAAGGCGGCCAGCGGCAGTCCCGGCCGGAAATCATCGAAACGGCGACCACGCACGAGGATCTGCGCGTCGCCCTGCAGATGACACTGCTCGCAGACGGATTCGGCAAGCTGCCGCGGGAGGTGGGCGGGGTTGACGATGGAGTAGTCGATGTCGGCGGCGACTGCAGCATCACCGGTGGCGTTGCCTTCATGTTTGGTGACATGCATTTCACCAGGACCATGGCAGCGTTCGCAGCTGATGGCCTGTTCATGAACATCGACCAGATATTCATTTTGTTCGCGGACCTCTGTGCGGCCGGCATGGCACCACAGACAGCGGGCTGAGATATTGCGGTGGAAGGCGTAGTGATCCGGCCCGGAATAACCAGGGGAAAGGTCCCAGCAGTTGCGGGTGGAGTACCATGTCAGCGGCGACTGGACGAGGAACCCGTTGGCGAGACTGAGAAAGCTGTGTCCAAAATGTCCGGAACCGACGGTCCAGGCGATCTCGAAGTCACGGGGCGGGTTTTGCGTGAGCTGGAGCTCTTCAGCGTGGATGAGTTTTTGCTGATCGGTGCGGGAGCGAAAGAGATAGCCGGCGGCAGAGTCTGTGAGGCTGGTGTCTGCGAGCACCGGGGGTGTGTCGGAGAGGGCTCGATTATGCGGCGTGACATCGTAGGCGCTGGCAATGTCGGAATGGCAAGTGCGACAGGACTGCGAACCGGTCCAGGCGGCATGGGGAACGGTGTTCAGAAACGGAGATTCGGGTCTTGCCGGCGTGGGTAGCGAGTTTTGTGCGACCGGTGTGGTGGCGGTGTTGTCGGGCTGGACGGTTTCGGTTGGAGTGGTCGTGGTCGGGGACTGCTGGCTGCTGCAGCCGACACCACAGACAAGTGCGGCCAGCAGTGAGCAGGCCGCCGTGAGGAATCTGCCGCGGGTGCGGTGTCGGCGGGGACTTTGAAGTGGAATTTGCATCATGGATGGTGTGAAGGTTCCACAGGGTGATCAGGGAGTGGGATTCAGTTTTCTGCGGCGTTTTTCGAGGTATTCGGCGAGTGCAGCGCGGGCCTGCCGGTTTCCGGGTTCGACACGCAGCACGGCGTACAACAGCTGTTCTCCCGCTCGGCGATTCTGGTGGGTCATCGCAAGGCAACCCGCTTCGCAGCGCAGGGAGTCATTGGCGGGGTCCTGCTGCAGCTGTGACAGGAGCGTTTCCATCCGCTGAACTTTTTGGGAGGCCGCTTCCCAGCGGGTTTCGTAGAGGGCAACTTCGGCCGGCTGGTTGTCTGCGTGCAGAATACGAATCCACGCCGCCAGCGCCGCCTGATCCTCAGGCCAGTCCTGCAGGAATTCTGCCAGTCGAGTCCGGGCCTGTTCGAACTGACCGGCGTCGCGTTCGGCCAGTCCCAGCATCAGCAGCGCGTCAAAATCGGCAGGGTCCTGTTTCAGGCATTGCTGCAAGGCCGCCATGCAGCCGTCGTTATCGCCTTTGAGCCGCTGCGTTTTGGCTTTCCACATCCAGTGTTCGGCGGACTGGGGTTCGCGTTCGCAGGCGAGTGAGAAGGCGGTGAGTGCTTCGTCGAGACGATCGAGGTCAAGCAGACTGCGGCCGAGGTGGGCCTGGGTGGAGGCGCGGCCATCACCCAGCTCAATCGCACGGCTGAACTCCTGCACAGCCTCTGCGGGCCGAACCAGCATTGCATGCACGATCCCGTGCTGCGCCCACGCACGGTAGTCGCCCGGGAGATCACTTTTCCATGTGCGAATCAAAATTTCAGCGGCATCAAGGCGGCTGAAGCCACGCAGCCAGGTGGTGAAGGCATCGCAGACGTCGCCGGGCAGAAATTCATCGGAGGTCAGCAGGGCAGAAAGCCGCGCCTCGGAAACCCGCGGGTCAGCGGTTCTGGCCAGCAGCAGATTTTCTTCGTCAAAGAGCCGCTGCGTGTCGACGGACATGCTGCGCAGCGTCTTGAGCGTGTTTTCAGCCGCCTTGAAGTCATCCGTCTGACGCTGCAGCGAAACGAGCAGCAGAAGGGGTTCAGGGGAGTTGGGCCGATCGGTGCGAAGCCTCTCGAGCAGGCGCCCCGCAGAATCAAACTGCAGCTCCTGCAGGAATTGGGACACCCGGCGGAGACGGTATTCAAACAGCAGATCCGGGCCAAACCACACCGCCGCGGCCACAACAGGCAGGCAGATCAGCAGCAAAGCTTCAAGCCGGCGGGAACGTCGCCGCAGCAAACGCGTCGGCCGCGGCGGAGAACCGGGTGCAGATGAAACCGGCATGGGAGTTGAACTTTCGACGGATGAACAAGTCACATACGCGCTATTCTCCACACGGCTGCCCGCTGAAGTCAAGCCGCAGCGATTCAAAGCTGTCAGTCGGGCACCACGTACAACTCCCGGCGATCCTCCAGCAGAAAAGCGTCACGAATCTCCGGAGCAATCAGGTACTTTTGCCCGTTGCCGGCGGGCCAGCGTACGGACAGCGTCGCTCCGGCTGTGTCAGGGACACAGGCGAACGAGGCAGCAAATTCGCTCGAACAGTAATACCCGTCACCCGCGGTGGCCCAGTACTTCTGCTGCGGACAATCGTCGGGGGACGTGGAAGTCAACGTCAGGACCGCGCCAATGGGTCGACGGCTGCTGCGGCGCCCCAGCGGTCGAATCCGCAATGCCCGCATAACCGTGGTCGTTTGATTCACGTACAGGGCCGGATGTCGATCGAGGAAAGTGGCTGCCAGATCACTCAGGCCGTCACGATTCCAGTCGAGCTGAGCAAGCGTCCGCCCGAGCGCCGGCTGGCTGCCCGAAACACCGAACACAGCATCCGAAACACGTTCAAACCGACCAGCACCCGCGGCCACCCACGCAGCCGGGCGCATTTTCCACGGCAGCTGGAAATGCTGGTAGTCATCGACGTGTCCATTCAGCACAAACAGGTCCTGCCGCCCGTCGAGATTGGCATCGATCGCCTGAGCCCCAAAGGAGAGCAGCTCCAGTGATCCGGAATCAGCGCCTGTGCCGGCGGAGAGATCCTGAAAGAACCCACCTCCGGTACCCGCGTACAGCGTGTTGGTTTCGGCCAGAAAGTTCGTGACAAAGAAGTCACAGTGACCGTCGCCGTTGAGGTCGCCGGAGGCGATGCCCATGCCAGCCTGAATTCGCCCGGCGGCGTTCACGGCACAACCGCGAAGAGACGCAGCATCCGCCAGCGAAATCACTCGCCCGTCAGCAGACACTTCCGGAACTCGCAAAGCGTTGGGAGTCATGTCGTTGCTGATGAACAGAGAATTGCGACCAGTCTCGTCAAAGTCTCCAATCACCACTCCCAGTCCTCGCCCGCTGTCCTCCGGAAACAGCTCAGGCCCCGCCACAGTGAAACCGCCGCTCCCATCGCCGATCAACAGTCGATCGGTCGCTCCGGGGAACAGGTCCGGACGGCATGAACGCTGCAGCCGCTCCGGACCACTGTTGCAGAGCTTCGTCTGGACTTCGCTGCCGGCGGCGTACCGCAGCTCCACAAGGTCGGCGATCCCGTCTGCTGTGACGTCAGCAATCGCGCAGCTGGTGGTCCAGCCCGCCGGAGCAGGCAGCGCGGTTGCCGACACATCGCTGAAGGTGCCATCACCGTTGTTTTGCAGCAGTCGAGAGCCCGTGGTGGAGGCCACCAGCAGGTCACTGAAACCGTCTTCGTTGAAATCCCCCACCGCAGCTCCCTGGCCATAGTCACTGTCGGCATGCAGAGCAACAGACGCAACTGCTCGCGCGGCGGATCCGCGGAGATTTCTGTACAGCAGATCGGAACTCCGTGAATCAGACACCCGTGGCAGCGAATTGCCCTGCACCACAAACAGATCGGGCCACGCGTCCGCATCGATATCCAGCACTGCGAGTCCGCCGCCAAATCCCTGCAGCACCGAAAGGGCCCGCGGCTCCGAATCTGTCTGACCGAAATACCAGGGCTGGTCCAGCCCCAGCTGCAGACTGTGATCTTCAAACTGCGGCACAACAAAGCCAGTGCCCGCCGACTGTCCCGAAGATTCGGCAGCCGGAAGATCCGCAGGCGTTCGATCCGGCAGCGACACCGTAGCCAGCTGCGGCGGCAGAAACCGGGGTGGCTCTTCAGCCCCCACTCGATCGCTCAACCGCTGCAGCAGCTCACCCACACGACTGCTGGCTGCAGGAGCTGAGGAGGGATGGGTGCCGGCGATGGCAAGATACCAGGCCATGGCTTCTTCCAGGCGATCCAGTTGCTCCATGGCGGCGGCGATCCTGAGCATCTGCGGGGCCGTCTGGTCGTCCACAAGCACCCGATGCAACTGCAGTTCCAGGTTATGCACCTGCTGCGCCCGCTCAAGCAGCGGACCAGCAAGCTCAGACTCGCCGGCCGCGGCGAGGATGGAACCCAGCAGTTGCAGAGACGTGCGATGATTGGGGTCGAGGCTGAGCGATCGCAGGAGCTGATCCCGGGCTGCAGAGAGACGCCCCTGCCGCCATGCCAGCCAGCCGAGGCTGGCGGCTCCATCAGGATGATCGGTCAGGAGTCTGCTGTGCCGTTCGGCCCAGGCAGCAAGCCCCTGGAGGTCGTCAGCCGCAACAAAAGCGCGGGCTGCCAGCGACACAAATTCTGTCTGGCCCACCGGCGGCAGCTCGGTGGACCGCAGCAGTTCCAGGGCTTCGCGAGACCGCCCGTGAAACAATTCAAAACTGGCCTGAGCCATAATGGCCAGGGGGCGGCTGGAGGTTTGCAGGGCCGCCTGAATCAGCGGCTCGTCGCTCAACAACTCCTCACGGCTGCCCAGCATCGCCAGCTCATCCAGCAGGAAGCTGCGAAGCTCGATCAGCTTCCGCAGGGGCCCCTGCGTCTCGAATCGACGACACTCCGCCAGCAGCAGGCTGGCCAGCTGCCGGTTTCCGAGTTCAGAATCGGGGTCGGCAGCGAGCACCTGACGAAGCACGGATTCGGCGGCGATCAGATCGCCGGACTGCTGCAGAAACCGGGCCAGCTTCAGCAGCCTTTCGGGAGGCAGCGGGCGCACGGCGTGCAGCTGCTGCAGGTAACGGGCTGCAGACGAGCGATCGCGGGTCCGTTCGGCCGCGATGGCCGCCAGTTCCAGCCATTCCGGATCGTCCGGACTGTGGCTGAGTGCCGCCGTTGCCGCCTGCAGTGCAGCCGCAGGATTTTGTGCGAGCAGTGAACGAGCGCTGCGCAGCTGGGGGGATTTGCCTGGCAGCAGAAACCACAACAGCACCGCAGCCGAAAGCATGACTGCGGAGACAGCGGTCAGCAGCAGACGGCGTCTGGACATGGATTCCCTGTCCGAAAAAAGAAGAACACAGGACAACACAATGGACCGACTGAACGAAAAACGGCAGCTGCCCGACGGGCAGCTGCCGAAGCGATTGTTGCGGTCAGGAGCAGCGACAATTAGAAGTCGCCAAGCACTTCACCACCGTTGCGGCTGCCCAGAGCACCCCAGATGCCGTAGGGGCTGCGGGTGGCACCGGAGGAATCCGGGTCGGGAGCACTGCTGTTGCCAGAGTCGATGTTTTCGGAGACGAAACGGACAGAGCCGTCACCGAGGAGCACCTGCACGCCACCGGTGTGCCGGCTTTGTGAAGAGTAGATACCCCAGCGACCGTCCCAGCCGTCGTTGGTGCAGCGCGGAGAGTTCGGCGGCAGAACCGTGTTGATGCCGGTCATGGAAATGTTGCTGTCGCACCAGCGGTCGCCGGACCAGCCGAAGACGGTGAGTCCGGTGGCCAGGCTGTTGCGGTCAGCGGGGTCGAGAGCATTCAGGCAGAGACGCGGGTCAGCGTTCGTGCCGGCAACCAGAGCCGTACCACCCAGCTTCAGACGGTTGCCAAGGGTACGGACAAGCTCGGCCATCAGGATGGTGTTGCTGGTTCCGTCGGTGCAGTCACGCACTCCGAAACACTTGTTGGCACCGAACATTCCGCGGGGATTCATGTCGTTCTGGCCGCGAACGATGCTGTCGCCTGCGGAGAACCCGTAGTTGGTTTTGGCAATTGTGCTGCGACCACCCGCCCAGGTTTGCTCGGGCTGACTGTCGGACGGACAGACATAGGCCGGAATCTGCGTACGCCAGGGCCGGTAGGCATCAACCCAGGGCTCAGGTCCGCCCGGAGGCCACTGACCATTGAACGGGCCACCAGCACCACCGGAGGAAATGCTGTTGTACAGGTTGGCCTGCTCGATGTAGGGCAGGAGCGGTACGAGGCCGCTGAGGCGTCCCCAGTTGCCGCTGTTGTTGACGACCCAGCCTGTACCACCTTTGGCAAAGGTGAACACGCCGAACACGTCGTGGTAGTTGTGGAGCGCAAGCCCCAGCTGCTTCAGGTTGTTCTTGCATTGGGTGCGGCGAGCCGCTTCGCGAGCCTGCTGAACAGCAGGCAGCAGCAGTGCGACAAGAATCGCAATGATGGCAATGACCACCAGCAGTTCGATCAGCGTGAACCCGCGGGCTCGCTGACGCAACTGCCGATTTCCGACGGTG
>JBEAUF010000093.1:0-14515 GCA_041161565.1 Planctomycetota bacterium
CGTGACGTCAGCAACGCGTCGCCAGGGCTCTTTACCCGCGGGCTCCCGCCCGGCGGCTCATTGTTCTTCCCACAGCGTTCTCCCTCGTGTCTCCCCACACTCCACACCCCACACCCCCCACGTCTCACTTCTCACTTCTCACTTCTCACTTCTCACTTCTCACTTCTCATTTCTCATTTACCACTTACCACTTACCACTTACCACTTACCACTTGCCACTTACCACTTACCACTTCTCACCTCTCACTTCCCCTCTCCTGTCCACGCTCTCCGATCCCGCGCAGCACCCTTTACCCGCAGGCTACCGCCAGGCGGCTCACCGCGTATCCGCACCCCTCTGTATTTCAGCCCGGAGGGCGACACATCCGGTGCGGCGCCGTCAGCCGCCGCACCACACCACCCGCCCTGCCCACACCCGAGCGGACGGGCGGAAGCCCCCGGTTGCGATTTCGCACCCTGGTGCGCACGGCGTCAGCATCGCGGCACCAGCCCCCTTTACCCGCAGGCTACCGCCAAGCGGCTCATCGCGCTTTCTCACTTCTCTCCACTCTCTACCCTCTACCCTCTACCCTCTCGCGCAGCGTGGCGGAAGCCCCCGGTTACACCTCCGCACCTTGGTGCGCACCCCTGCCCGTGACGTCAGCAACGCGTCGCCAGGGCTCTTTACCCGCGGGCTCCCGCCCGGCGGCTCATTGTTCTTCCCACAGCGTTCTCCCTCGTGTCTCCCCACACTTCTCACTTTCCTCTCCTCTCCACTCTCTACCCTCTACTCTCTCGCGCAGCGGGCGGCAGCCTGCGGGCAAAGAGGTCTGATAACGCACGGCGAACGACATGCTGCTCAGCGAACATTGATTCCACTCGGCCCTGTGCTTAAGCCACACGCAGGCAGCCCACCACAAGCTTCGCCCTTGAATGACAAACCGTTGTGAACAAAGCCCAACTTGAATGTTTTCAGCTCCGCCGACCTGTTACATCCACGCCCGATCATGCCCCCCACCGCAGGCCTTCGCCTGCCAGGACCGTCCAGGTGGCAGGAACACTCCCGGACCGCTACCATAACGGCCGTCGTTCAACAGCCGTTCCGCCGTCTGCATGCGACGATCGCGGCCTGTTCTTCGCCCCCGAGATTTCCGGAGTTTACCTGCAGTGGCCGATCATCAGCTCATACGGGCTTCAGCGGGCAGTGGCAAGACTTACAGGCTGTCGGGCCATTTTCTGCGGCAGCTGTTTTTAAAGAATCCCCCGGAAAGCATTCTTGCGACCACCTTTACCCGCAAAGCGGCTGGCGAGATTCTCGGGCGAGTGCTCACGCGACTGGCCAAAGGCGCAGAGTCCGACACAGAAGCAGCAAAGCTCGGCGCTGCACTCGACATGCCGGAACTGACGGCCGCCTCCGCCAATGAACTGCTCACACGGCTCACACGCAACCTGCATCGACTCCGAGTCTGTACTCTCGACAGTTACTTTCAGCAGGCCGCACGCAGCATGACGCTGGAACTGGGCCTGACCCCCGGCTGGAGCATTCTCGATGAGCACCTCGACAAGGACCTGCGCGAACAGGCGATTGACGCGGTCCTCTCACAGCAGCTCGCGGACGACGCACAAAACCTGATGCACATGCTCGCCAAAGGCCACTCCAAACGCAGTGTCCGGGACCTGATCGACTCCACCATCAGCGACTTCCACGAACTTTTTCAGCGCACGGAGGAAGAGGCGTGGCAACGCATTCCCGCTGGCCGACGACTCACCGACGAACGCCGGCAGACACTGCTGCAATCACTCTACGCCGTCGAACTGACCGACAAACGTGTCATCAAGGCACGGGACTCCGACATCAAAAACTTTCTCGATCAGGAATGGGACCGTTTTCTCACCAACGGCATGGCTGCGAAGGTTTTGAGCGATGAGTGCCTGTATTACAGCAAGCCCATGAGCGATCCGCTGTGTGCGATCTATCGAGAACTGAATCAGCACGCAGCCGCTGAAATGCTGCATCGCTGGTCGCAGCAGATGGTGGCCATCCGCAGCCTGATCTCACGCTTCGACCGGGAATACACAAAGCTGCGAACGGAACAGGGCTGGATGCGTTTCAGCGACGTCACTCGCGTGCTGGCCCAGTCCGCTGCAGCCAGCGGCGAACGACTCAACTTCCGACTCGACAGCGCACTCCGCTGCCTGCTGCTGGATGAATTCCAGGACACTTCGGCCGATCAGTGGTCGATCCTGCGAAGGCTCACGGAGAGCATCATTGCTCAGGGCAGCCGCGGCAGCATCTTCTGCGTCGGGGATGGTAAACAGGCCATCTACGGCTGGCGCGGCGGCGTTTCGGAAATTCTCGATGCCGTCGCGAATGCTGTACCCGGTATTCAGGAAGCACCGCTTAACCAAAGCCGCCGTTCTTCAGCAGTTGTCATTGAAACCGTCAATCGCGTCTTCAGAAACCTCGATCGACACTCCTCGCTCGGCGATTACCAGACCGCCTGCCATGCATGGTCGAAGAAGTTTCCTGAGCATTCAACAGTGCACGTGGACCTGCCAGGCCACGTCGTCTTTCGCTCGTCACCGAGATGGGAAAACGAAGAGGCCGAGGAAAAAAAAGGCCCGTGGTATCGCTGGGTCGCCGAGCAGATTCGGGAACAGCATCTGCGGACCCCCAGCGCCTCCATCGGCGTACTCACACGCGACAACAAAGCCGTCTCATGGCTCGTGTACGAGCTCACCATGCTTGGCGTACCCGCCAGTGAGGAAGGGGGCACGCCGCCCACCGACAGCCCCGCCGTGCTCGCCGTGATGTCGGCTCTGCATTTCGCTTCTCATCCCGCATGCACCGTCTCCCGATTCCACGTCGCCAGCTCGCCTCTGGGACCAGTCATCGGGATGACCAACTGGCAGGACGACGAACTTGCTGTCTCCGTCGCCGACACGATCCGCCGAAAACTGCTCGAAGACGGTTACGGCAACACTCTTGAAGAGTGGTCGCGGGCCGTGGATTCTGCCTGCAGCCCACGAGACCGTCTGCGACTTTCGCAGGTGGTGGCAGAAGGCTGGTCGTTTGAAGAACTCGGTTCTCTCGATCCCGCCGACTTCGTACGGCTGCTGGAGCCAATCCGGTTTCAGAAATCCGAACCAGCTCCCGTACGGGTTATGACCGTACATCAAAGCAAAGGACTGGAGTTTGATATTGTGGTCCTGCCGCAGCTCGAAGCCCCGCTCTTCAAAGCGCCCCGAGCTGCCTGGTCCGGACCATCTCCCGCCGATCCGCCGGACCGCGTCTGCATCTGGATGGACAGGAAACTGCGAACCATTCTTCCGGAATCTCTGCAGCAGGCTTTCACAGACACGACAGCCCGCATGGTGACGGAAAGCCTGTGCCTGTTCTATGTGGCCCTGACCCGCGCGCGGCACTCGCTGCTGATGCTGACACAGCCCGTCAAATCAAAGGAACTCCCGTCCACACTCACCGGCCTCCTCATGGCCACTCTGACCGATCGTTCACAAGCAGGCGAATCGGAACTGCTGTTTGAAGCAGGCGACCCGGACTGGAGCCAGCATCTGCCGCAATTCGCAGCAGCCCCGCCCGCACCACAGGTCACGACGACTCATCCCGGAATTCACCTTGCGTCACCCCTGCCCTGCCGCGAACGAGGACTGCCGCGACGCGTGCCGTCACAACACGACCGCGTGACCGCCGCAGCACCGGCAGAAGCCAACACACCCCCAAAGGCAGCAAACCACGCAGGCAAGACAAGCGGCAGCACCGCGCCGGCAGCTCGAGGCCGCAGCCGCCGCACCGTAACACCCGCCGCAAACACTGCGCAGCCAATTGATCCGCGGCTCCGCGGTATCGTGTTTCATGCCGGCTTCGAAGCCCTCGAATGGCTGGAAGATGCTGAAGTCCCCAACCCCGATACGCTGTTTACTACGCTTCGCCAGCAGGTCCAGGACCAGAGCCTCACAGCTGAACTGCTGCGACGGCTGGTGGACGAATTCCTGCTGTCACTCCACCAGCCCGCTGTCCGCCAGGTTTTCTGCCGCGACATGCTGGGCGGCTGTTCGCAGCTGGCAAAGTGGTGCGATGCGACGCGTACAGGCCAAGCTGAGGTGGTGGTGCACCGCGAACGTTCGTTTGTGCGGATTCACGATGGTGCCCTGATTCAGGGCACCATCGACCGACTTGTCATGGTACGCCAGCAGGGCCACATCGTGGCCGCGGATGTCGTCGACTTCAAAACCGATCGCATCAGCGGCGATCCACAGGCGTGGCGGAGGGAAAAGGCTGAACACTATGCAGGGCAACTGGAGGAATACCGCGCTGCGGTCCGACACATCACTTCCAACCCACAACTCCCCGTCAGCACTCGCCTGCTGCTGATCGAGGATGGCAGCGTGGTCGAAGTGCCGGGAATGTGAATCAGACCAGCTTCCAGCCAGCGCGGTAGTCGCGTTTCAGGAAACGATCGGCAGCTGAGGTGTTGGTCACCCGCATCTCCGCTGCGTTCCACTCCAGCTTCTGTCCGGCGCGGTAGGCGACGTTGCCAAGATGATTGGCCTCGGTAAGCCAGCCGGCGTATTCGAAGTTACAGGTGGTCGGTTCACCCGTGCGGCAGGCGTGCAGCCATTCTTCGTGATGACCCAGCGATTTCGGGATGAAAGGTTCCGGACGACGGAAGTCGCTGTACTGATCCTCCGGAAGGAGCACATGACGACCATAGTCGGACAGCAGCATCCCCTTGTCGCCGACAAACAGCACTCCACTGTCCCACGCCGGAATCTTTCCGGTGGTGAGCAGCTCCGGCTTGTGGCTGCCCTGATACCACGTCAAAGCAACCTCAGGCTGATCGCCGGACGCTTTGTATTCGTACCGCACGTGCATGGAGGCGGGGGCGAGTTCCGGGTGGGGCGGAGGGCCAAAGGCCTCAATGGTGCTGGGGGCTTTGAGCTTCAGTGCCCAGAACGCCAGGTCAACCCAGTGGCTGCCGAGGTCCGACATGGTGCCATTCCCAAAATCCCACCAGCGATACCATTTCGGGCCGGGGAAATAGACGTTGTTATAGGGGCGCTCCGGAGCAGGCCCGAGCCACAGATCCCAGTGCAGCCCCGCCGGAACGGGATCGGCCGTGGCCGGACGATCCTCCACATGCACGATATCGCCGTTGCGTTTGGCGTCTTCGGCAGACTGCAGGCCCCACGCCCGGCCAACCCAGACGTGACATTCAGTCACCTTGCCAATCGCACCGGTCTGCACAAGCTCCACCACCCGGCGATAGTTGTCACCCGCATGGATCTGAGTTCCCATCTGCGTGGCCACTTTGGTCCTGGCTGCCGCTTCGCGAATGATGCGGGCTTCCTGAACGTTATAGGTCAGCGGCTTTTCACAGTAGACATGCTTGCCCAACTGCAATGCGGGCAGCGTCGCGAAGGCGTGGGTATGCTCACAGGTGCTCACCACCACAGCATCAAATTCCGACGCATGGTCGAAGATTCGACGAAAATCGACGTCCTTCCGTGCCTGCGGGTGCGCCGCAGCCGCCCGGTTGAGGTTGCTTTCGTTTACGTCACACAACGCAGCAATGTGCTCGGATGACACCGACTGCAGATTCCCGCCCCCACGCCCGCCGCAGCCGATCACCGCAATTCGCAGCTTGTCCGCAGCTGAACGCGGCTGAGGTGCAGCGCCCAGAAACAGCCCGGCAGAGAGTGCCGCGGATTGCCGGAGAAAACTGCGACGAGTGTCGGATAACTGCGACTGGTGCTGCATCAGAATGGCTCCTGTGAGTGGGGACAACAGCTCCGAAGTCTGACCAGGCCTGCATTGAAACGCAAGCCCGGTTGTGTTTCCAATCGTGAATCATTCGGGCGCCCCGCAGAGCACCAAACGTATCGTATCTGAAACACTTCGGACAGACGCTCTGTCGACTGCATCCGATGCCAGAGCAGCAGGTGCACAACAGATCACTTATTTCGCAGGTATCGGGCCTGATGAACAGGACTGTTATGCCGATTGGCACGTCGCTTGCTCAGAAGTCTCCGCAACGCAACGTTTTGTTTTCAGTCGCGTTCATCATCGGCGTTGCCCTCAAAAAGCAACCCAACACAGGAGGCACTGCATGGTGAAAAAGACTCAGCTATTCATCCGGTCAGAAGACGGCTTCCTGCTGTCCTCTGAAAGCCTGCTCCTCGGGACGATTGCCGTCCTCGGGCTGCTGGTCGGAATTACTTCAGTACGCGACAGCGTCGTCCAGGAACTCGGCGATTTCGCTCAGGCGATTGGCCTCCTGAACCAAAGCTACTCCTTTGCCGGTGTTTCTGACGCCAGCGGGCTTACCCAGGGTGGGTTGCTGGCCGATACGCTGGATATCAGCGACTCAGCCAGCGGGGTCGACGCAAACGGCATCGGGGTGAATTTGGCCGCCGACGATGAAGGCGGAGATTCGGGCTCCGGTGGACCGCCTTCACCACCGCCGCTGCCTCCGATACCGCCGTAACCGGCACTGGTTTTCCTGCATTGTTGCGGCGAAGCCATAAAAGTTCGCCGCTTCATTGCAGATATGTCCTGCGGATCTGTCGAATTTATTCACTCTCAGCCACCTGAATTTGCCTCCACAGGCGATCTCTCAGTAAACTGCCGGACGAAGCCCGGAACTCACCGGGCCGTCCTGGTTTCCTGCCGGATTCTCCTTATGGCCAGGCATCCTCGGGTTCAACTTCTCAACATCAGCATCGCGGCTGTGCTGCTGTCCTCCTCACTGCTCCGCGGTGCGGAAGACAACAACACAGTCGCCGATGTGTTTCGTGTGCTGACAAAGCGTTGCGGTCACTGCCACAGTGCACAGGTCCGCCGCGGAGACCTCGATCTGACTTCGGCCGCCGGGTTGCTCCGCGGTGGCGAATCCGGTCCTGCCGTCTCTGCCACGGATCCCCAATCCGGCCCCCTCTGGCAGCGGATCTCAGCGGGCGACATGCCTCCTGAAGACGAACCTCCGCTTACCGCAGACGAACGTCAGCAACTCCTCCTCTGGCTCCAGCAGGGCGCACCCGGCCTCCCCTTTCAAAAAGCCGCCGCGGTACCCCTCGACCAGCATTCCATCCAGCCGATCCTGCTGCTGCGCTGCAAAACCTGTCATGGTCCTCAGCGACAGGCGGGCAATGTGGACCTGCGTTCGGTTGACACGTTGCTTCGCGGCGGGCCCCATGGTCCGCTGGTGATTCCCGGTAATCCGGCTGCCAGCCCAATTCTCCAGCGAATCATCACTGAAGCCTGTCCTCCGTCCGAAGAACTGCTGGAATACTTCGTGCGGCGGCCGGACGAAACTGAAGTCGAGCGGTTGCGGGCATGGATCACTGCCGGCTGTCGGCAGACAGTTGTGCCGCCCGCACCTCCTGCCAATGCCGCCGATCCTCTGGTTACCGCCGCCGACCTTGAACACTGGGCCTTCCAGCCCCCGCAGGGAGACCCCAATCGCGGCTCGATTGACGAATTCATCGGCCGACAACTACGGGCGGCGGGGCTGGATTGGTCACCTGAAGCCAGCCGCGAGGTCCTGATTCGCCGCGCCAGCCTCGACCTGATCGGCCTCCCACCTGCGCTCGATGTCCAGCAACGCTGGATGGCCTCCACAGACCCCGACTGGTTTGAAAAATTCGTCGATGAATTGCTGGCGTCGCCACATTATGGTGAACGTTGGGCCGTGCACTGGCTGGATCTGGCTGGCTACGCAGATTCGGAAGGCGGAGTCTCAAACGATCCGATTCGAGAAGACGCATGGAAATATCGCGACTACGTAATCCGTTCATTCAACTCCGACAAACCCTACGATCAATTCCTGCTGGAACAGCTGGCCGGAGATGAATTGCTCGACTCTGCTCAGACTTCACCAATCACGCCGCAACTCGTCGACAATCTGACCGCCACAGGTTTCCTGCGAATGGGTGTGGATGAAACCGGTTCGCGGACGATGAATTTCGTACCGGAGCGGCTGGGTGTTATCAATGATGCACTCACGGTGGTCGGTTCCGGCCTGATGGGGCTCACCATCGAATGTGCCCGCTGTCATTCGCACAAGTATGACCCCGTTCCGCAGCGCGACTATTATCGACTGAAGGCCATCTTTCAGGGAGCGTTCGACGAACACGACTGGCTCACCTTTCGCAATCGTACCCTGCGTCTGGAGACTCCCGAACGGCAGTCGCGCATCGCGGCCACCAACCCACCTCTGGAGCGACAACTGAAGGTGCTGCGAACAAAACAGCAGCAGTCCGAGGAACTGCTGCTGCTGACGCTTCTGCAGCACCATTATCCTCAGCAGTCAAAGGCCGAAAATCAGGCCACCCTGCAGGCACTCCGTGTCGCCGATAACATCCGCTCGCTCGGCCAGCGGGAACTTGTCGAACGGCTGCAGCGGGTTCAGGTACTGCCTGACAGCGTTCAGCCCCCCGCCGTGCTCGAAGCCCGACACTCTCTGCAGCAGCTTGAACGGGAGATCCATCGAGTGCGTCAGCGAATGGAGCCGGCAGATACCATCCGAGCCCTTTGGGATCGTGGTGATCCCTCCCCAACCTATCTGCTCCGCCGCGGTGAATACAATCAGGCCGCTAATCCCGTTGAACCGGGCGTACCCGCCGCACTGAACTCCGAACGGATTCCGTTCAATCCCCAGCCCCCATTTCCCGGCGGGACACCGAAGACCGGTCGACGACTGGCCTTCGCACGCTGGCTCACGGATCCGCGTCATCCCACAACCGCCCGCGTTTTTGTGAATCGACTCTGGCAACATCACTTCGGTACGGGGCTGGTGAGTACACCGGACAACTTCGGTCGCCAGGGCACACCGCCAACTCACCCCCAACTGCTCGACTGGCTCGCACTGCGGCTCATCCGGGACGGTTGGAGCATCCGCAGCATGCACCGACTCATCGTGACGTCGCGAACGTGGAGACAATCCAGCACCGTCACTCCGCTGCATCAGGAACGTGACCCGCAAAACCGCCTGCTCTCTCGCATGCCCCTGCGACGAGTGGATGCCGAAACCCTGCGGGACTCACTCCTGGCTGTGGCGGGTCGGCTGAGTACCGAAGCAGGCGGCCTGCCCGACCCGGTGCTTGTGGACACCTCGGGCGCCGCAGCGGTGCTGCCGCGCGAAGACGGCAACTGGCGACGCAGCATTTATGTCCAGCACAGACGCACGGAAATGCCAACTCTGCTGTCCGCTTTTGACTATCCTGTCATGGGCCCCAACTGCCAGGTTCGGAGCGTCTCCAGCACCGCGCTTCAGCCACTGTTGCTGGCCAACAGCGCCGAATTGCGAGAACTGGCAGCCTCGTTTGCCGCCCGCGTGCAGCGAACCATACAGGAAATGGGCGGTAACCCCGTGGAAACTGCCAGCCGGATCGCTTTCGGGCGTCGACCAACGGCCGAAGAACAGCAGGTTGGTGAGGCCGCCCTCGAACAACTCAGCGCAGCCTGGTCCGGTGACCGTCAACGGGCTTTGGAAGTCTACTGTCACATCCTCTTCAGCTCAGCGGCTTTTCTGTATGTCGACTAGCAGCGGTCACCGGGGAGCAGCGTGTATGGTTTCGCGGGCGGCGGAAAGCATCCCTCGGCGCGGTTTGTTTGCCCGCACCTCAGGCGGTCTGTTCGCCGCTGCCCTCGCCCAATTAATCGGTGCAGACTTCTGTACCGCCAGCTCAGCCGACCACGCTGTCGGCTCTGCCGGTCCCGCAACACTCCAGCCACGACCACCACATCATCCACCGCGGGCAAAGGCCGCCATTCAACTGTTCATGAACGGTGGCCCGAGTCAGATGGATCTGTTTGATCCCAAACCTGTGCTCAACCGCATGGACGGACAACCATTTCCCGGCAACCGCGAGACTCTGGGAAATCAGGGGACTGCCGACATCGGTGTGCTGATGGGCGGACGCTATCGATTCAACCGCCATGGTGAGAGTGGACAGTGGATGGCTGACGTGCTGCCGCACACGGCTGAATGTGTGGATGAACTGTGCCTGATTCATTCGCTGTGGACGGAACACCCGAATCACGATAATGCGCTCTACAAGATTCACAGTGGTCGACTGTTCATGGGATACCCGACGCTTCCTTCATGGGTCGTCTATGGACTGGGCTCTGAAAACCGAAACCTTCCGGCATGGGTGGTGCTTACAGATCCACTGGGACCGCCCAAAAACGGCGACCGCAACTGGACCTCAGGCTTTCTGCCGCCCGTGTTTCAGGGAACACCGCTGCGTGCAACGGGTGCTCCGATTCTGAATCTGCAGCCACAGTACGAGCAGCCGGATGCAGTGACCACCGCCTCCCGACAACTGCTCAGCCGACTCGATGAACTTCATCGACGTGACCGACCCTTTGAGCCCAATCTTGATGCCAGAATCGAAGCGTGGGGGCTGGCCGCAAGGATGCAGCTGGCTGCATCTGAAGCACTGGATCTTTCCCAGGAAACACAGCAAACGCAGCAGCGTTATGGCATCGGGAAAGAGCCAACCGATTCGTACGGCCGCCGCTGTCTGCTCGCACGACGACTCGTGGAACGCGGCGTGCGATTTGTGCAGCTGTTCATGGAGGAACAGCCATGGGACAGTCATGCAGATCTGGAGGCCAACCATCGTGCGGTCTGCCAGCGAACCGATAAGCCCACAGCCGCACTGCTGGCAGACCTCAAAGAACGCGGACTTCTTGATTCCACACTGGTTATCTGGGGAGGCGAGTTTGGTCGCACACCCACAACTCAGAAAGCCGGCCGTGTCTACACCGGCCGTGATCACAATATGCAGGGCTTCACATCGTGGCTGGCGGGTGGCGGAGTGCGGGGTGGGATGAGCTGGGGACAGACCGACGAATTCGGACATCGAGCAATTGAGCACCCTGTCAGCGTTGCAGACTTCCACGCAACGATCCTGCAACTGCTGGGACTGGATCATCAACTGCTCTCATTCGAACGCGCAGGTCTGGAAGAACGGCTCACCGGAGTGCTCCCGCCACGAGTGGTCAGCGAGATCGTGCGTTGAGCGAACACCCGCAGCCGACGACTGGCTCTGTTTTACGAGAATCGCATGCCGGAAAAACGGAATCTTATTGAATCGCCTCAGATGTCCTCTCTGCAGGCAATGCCCGCGATGTGCGGAATTTTCAGGACCCCTGCACGGCAGCCCTGCGTCGCGAATTTTCCGGCAGATTACTCCCCGGATCCTGTCTGCCCTGCTGGCAGTGGGAGGCAGGAGGACACGGACAACAGACTCCGCGCCCGCTGCACACCCCCCCCGCCCTCGCAACTTACCTCAGGGCTCCGAACCACTGGATTAACATCACCACCTCACGCAACTGCGCGCAGACAACTGTTGCAATCCGCCGCTGCGACCACCGCGGGACTGCTGCTGCCAGTTACCCTGCCACACTGTACTGCGGCAGTGCCGCCCACACCCACTCCTCGACCGCTGCAAATTGTCGATACCAACGTCAGTCTCTTTGACTGGCCCTTCCGTCCGCTGCCGCTGGATGACACGGCCAAACTTCTTGCCGCCCTGAGATCGCTGGGTATCACCAGGGCACTGGCCGGAAGTTTCGAGGGCTTGTTTCAGCGCGATCTTACCGGAGTCAATCGTCGGCTGGCTGAAGCCTGCGCGGGGTGCGATCAACTGTTGCCGATTGGATCTGTAAACCCCTCAAAACCAGGCTGGCAGGCAGACTTCGAGTTGTGTCGTGAAGAACTGCGCATGGTCGGAATTCGCCTGCATCCCGGCGTCCACGGTTACACACTGGAGCATGCGAAGTTCCGCAGTTTGCTGGAGCGTGCTGCAGAGTCAGGCATGTTTGTGCAGGTAGTAGCTGTGGTGGAGGACCGGCGGACACAGCCGGATCTGTTCCGCTCGGCCGAAGTCGACCTGCAGCCGCTTGTCAATGTCTGCCGCGGGCTCAACAGCCTGCGTCTGCAGGTGCTCAACGCACGACCATCCACGACGCTCGCCCGAAAACTCTGCGAACTCCCCGGCCTGTGTTTTGATACCGCAAGGCTTGAAGGAACGGATGGAGTTCCGCGGCTGGTACAAAGTCTGCCGCCGGGGCGAGTTGTATTCGGAAGTCACGCGCCGTTTTTGATTCCGGAAGCAGCCTTGATTCGAGTGCACGAAGCGGGACTGCTGACGGAGGACCAATTGCGGATGGTTTATGAATCCGGCCTGAGTTTTCTGATCGGGAGTCCACAGTGACGCAGACAGATCAACTGCGACCAGGCCTGCCGTCCGCCAGCCAGCTGGACGAGTATCGCATCTGGGACTCCTACTTCACTCCAGCCCATGCCCATCCGGGGGCCGACGGCAGCAGCGCACTGCTGGCGGACATTGAACGGTCACTTCCAGCAATCCGACTGGCCCGCTTTGAAAAGCTCTGTTGGTTCCCCCACGTGGGCCTTGGGACGACCGGAGATTCCGCTCTGGAAAGCCGGCTCCGGCATGATCCGGCACTGGTGCTGCGGCCCATGGAACGCTGGCCCGAGCTGCTTCTGGGAATGATTCAACTCAGTGCCACGGATCTGCAGGCAGCTCAGGACGCCGTGAACCGCTGGCTGCGCGACGGTCCGATGTGTGGCGTGTACTTTCCGGGTGGTGGCCCGGGTGCTCTGTGCTGTTCACACATCAGCTTCGCACCGCTGGTGGAGCAGATCCAAAGCTGTGGAGGCCTGATTGTGCAACACACGTGGTATAAAACGGGCGGAAAGGAATCCGCAGCGGAATCCACGCCGGAGGAACTTGCGGAGTTGGCGGCGAAATATCCACAGCAGTCCTTTGTCTGTGCACATGCAGGCGGTGAATGGGAGCAGGGATTGCGAGCGGTGCGGCATCTGCCGAATATCAGCGTGGAAACATCCGGCTTTGATGCAACCGCAGGATTTGTGGAACTCGCCGTGCGGGAATTGGGTGCTTCACGAGTGCTCTTCGGCAGCCACTTGCCGTCACGGTCACTCGGAACCGAGCTCAGCAAAGTCACCACCGCGCGGATTACGGAAGAAGAAAAACGACTGATTCTCGGTGGCAACCTGCGGAGACTCCTGAAACGCAGTTGACACCGGGGTTGAAAGGCAATCATGGTCTGGAATACAGAAGACACAATCGCGGCGTCGGCCGCTGCGGCCGGAGCCGCGGTACGCGGCATACTCAGAATCAGCGGGCCGGGCACGGCAGCCGCGGTGGCGAAGATTTTTTCTGCCGAGAGCGGAGAAACGGCATGGCGTGAGGCCAAAGTGCCACGACGAACCGTCGGCTGCGTCCACGCCACCGGAATCATGGCAGCAATCCCCGCGGCACTCTGCTTCTGGCCGAGCGGCCGCAGCTTCACGGGTGAGATGCTCGCCGAACTGCACCTGCCTGGAAACGAAGCAGTGCTGGAGGCCATTCTCGAAGAACTCTTCCTGCACAATGTACGAATGGCCCGCCGCGGCGAATTCACGCTCCGCGCCTTCCTTCACGGCCGCATCGATCTGCTCCAGGCTGAAGCGGTTCTGGGAGTCATCGAAGCGGCCGATCATGAGGAACTCCAACAGGCTCTGGAACAGCTGGGAGGTCGCATCACCGGCCGACTGCAACAACTCCGCGAAGACCTCATCGCTCTGCTTGGTGATCTTGAAGCAGGTCTCGACTTCGTGGATGAAGACATCGAGTTCGTCAGTCGCAGGGAAATTACTGAAAGGCTGAAAAAGGCCGTGCAGCTGATCGCCGGACTGCTCCATGATTCTGCAACTCACGTCATCCCCGGTTATCGGCGTCGAGTGGTTCTGGCGGGACTTCCGAATGCCGGCAAGAGCACTCTCTTCAATGCGCTGGCCGGTCGGGAACAGGCCATCGTCTCACCAATACCCGGAACCACACGCGACTACCTGTCCGCTCGAATTGAACTCGGAAGTGTTCCGGTGGAACTGATCGATACTGCCGGCTGGGAAGAAGCTGCGGAGACGATCGGTGCACAGGCGCAGCGATTTCGAGAACAGCAGATGCGGGCCGCAGACCTGGTACTGTGGTGCTCAGCAGCCGATCTGTCACCGGAAGACGCCGCCGCGGATCTGCAGCTGCAGCAGCAATTGATCCCGGTGGGGACACGGCAACTACGGATTCACACGCGGGCGGATCTGGCGAAAGAGCCGCACAACGATCGTCGGCCCGCAGACATAATCATCAGCGCTGCCACCGGTGCCGGACTGGATTCCCTCCGCACCCTCGCCGCCTCGCGACTCACAACCGGCAGCCATGCACGAACGGAACTCCTCGCCTCCAGCTCCGTCCGCTGCCGAAACAGCCTCGAACGAGCCCTCGAATGCCTGCAGCGATCCCTGGCCGCAGCCAACCAGCAGCTCGGCGATGAACTGCTCTCTGTCGAAATCCGCGGCGCCCTGCAGGAACTGGCGGAAATCCTTGGCGAAGTCTGCACAGACGACCTGCTTGATCATATTTTCAGTCGATTCTGTATCGGAAAATAAGACGATTTCTGATCATCCCCCCGGCCCCCGCC
>JBEAUF010000409.1:0-83196 GCA_041161565.1 Planctomycetota bacterium
TCGCTGACTGTTCCGCGCGGCGGTCGCTGGACTGTCAGACTCTCGCTCTATCCCGGACAGGGAAGCAATCTCAACGGGCCGCTGGAACTGGCGGTCGACGGCCTGCCCGCAGGCGTCCGCATGTCGTCACCACCACTCCCGGCGCTGCAGTCTGTCTGGCCTGTCACCCTCGAGGCTGACGCTGCAGCGTCACTGGACGCGTCGCTGATTCAGGTGACAGCCCGGCCGGTCGGCGATGCGACTCCCTTTGTCACATTCAATCAGCAGAACCTGCAGCGCGTCTCGTATTCGCACTATCCGTGGCGAAATATTCGCGTGGATCGATTTGCGGCGGCAGTCAGCGAACCAGCGGGTTTCTCCGTGGAGCTTGAGCCACCCCGACAACCGCTGATGCGAGGCTCAGAGCTCACCATCCCTGTTCGCATCATCCGTGAGCCGGGCTGCGATGAGCCACTGGAAATCCAGTGTGAACTGGCACCGCCCGGGGTTGGAGTTTCGCCGGCTGAAGTTATTCCTGCAGGAGCTACAACCGCCAGTCTGGCGCTCTCGGCGGAAGCCGGTGCCCGACTCGGATCAGCACCGCTCTACGTCATGCTGACCACCACCCAACCCCGCGGAGGTCGTACGGACGGCTCCGTCAGCGGTGATACCAGCCAGGGCTCAGAACGCATTCGCGTGTCTTCACCCATTGTCTTCATTGATGTGGCAGAGCCGTTTGTGACACTCTCCAGTGAACCTCAGAGTGTTCGGCGAGGCGAACGGCTGGCGTATCGCTGGACGGTCAAACAGGTGCGGCCATTCACCGGCACGGCTCGTGTCATCATGCGCGGACTTCCGGTCGGAGTCACCACTGTGGGACCGGAGCCGACCATTGACAGCAGTTCCACTGAGGTGCTTGTGGAACTGGAAGCCACCGATGATGCCCTGCTGGGATTAGTCGGCGATCTCAAATGTGATCTGCGTTTTTCCTCAGACGGCGAAGAAATCAGTCTCCGCACAGGCTCAGGAAAACTGCGAATCGACCCAAGGCTGGCAAAGTGATGCAACACACCACAACAACGGGCGGTAAAGACATGAGCAAGCGGCCCATGCTGAATCAGCGTCTGCTCCTTTTGCAGAGCTTCACTGCTCTCGTGTTCGCGGCAGGCAGCGGCGGTATTCTGTCTGCGGCCCAGGCACCTGACGACACTCCCGCTCCCCCTGTTCAGCCCGGTGCTGCTGCAGCGGTCGAAACTGCTGCTGCTGCGCCCGCTCCGGAATCGCCAGCAGCCGCTCCGGGCTTCCGACGCGATGTCATGCCGGTGTTTTTTCGTGCTGGCTGCAATTCCGGGCCCTGCCACGGCTCTGCTCGCGGCAAGGACGGGTTTATGCTCTCGCTGTTTGGCTTTGATGCTGCGGGGGACTACCGTCGGATTGTGGAGGAGATTCCTGGCCGCCGCATTAACACCGCGGTCCCTGCCGCAAGCCTGCTGCTGCTCAAGGCTACCGGAGCTGTCCCGCACACGGGAGGCCGTCGGATTGATCGCGATAGCGATCTCGCCCGCACACTGCTCGCCTGGATTGAAGCGGGCGCCCCCGATGACGTCGGCAACGTTCCCGACGTCACTGGTATCACCGTGTCGCAGCCTGCCATAGTCTTTGACACGGCTGATGCCAGCGAGCACCTGCGAGTCACTGCCACGTACGCAGACGGATCGACTCGCGATGTGACAGCCTTGTCGCTGTTCGGCACCAATAATCCTGGAGTCGCCGATGTGGCGTCCGACGGTCGTGTGACGGCCAAAGGGCCGGGGGATACCGCCGTGTTTGCTCGCTTCAGCCGCTTTACCGTCGCTGCCGAAGTCATCGTGCTGCCCGCTGACAACGGATTCATCTGGCCGAATCCTCCGGAGGCCAACTTCATCGACACGCTTGTATTTTCCAGACTTCAAAAACTGCGAATTGTGCCTGCCGAACTTTGTGATGACGAAACGTTTTTACGACGAGTCACTCTGGACCTGGCAGCACGGCCGCCAACGGTGGAGGAATACAGCGCTTTCATGGCAGACAATTCCGCAGACAAACGTGCGCGAAAGATCGACGAACTGCTGGCCAGTGAAGATTTCACCGACTACATCACCGCTCTGTGGGGTGAGCTCTGCCGGATCAACAGTCAGGACTACACGGGCCGCGCGGATTCTCACAAGCCAGCCAATGCCTTTTACGCCTGGCTCCGGGATCAGATCGCTGCAGATCGTCCCTTCGATGAAGTTGTAGCCGACATGGCAACTGCGGTGGGCAGCACAAATACGGATGGTCAGACAGGCCTGTACACCATGCTCATCAAGGACTACCGGCTCAATCCGAAGGTGCTGGCCGCTGACTTCTCTCAGCTGTTCCTTGGCGTTCGTATGCAGTGTGCCGAATGCCATAACCACCCGTTCGACCGCTGGACCATGGATGACTACTACGGATTTGTCAGCTTCTTCACGTGCGTGAAACGCAAGTCCGGCAGTGACAGTCGTGATCGCCGTGTGGTCTTCGATCCCTCCGCGGCCCCAGCCATGCACGCAGTGGATGGGCGTCCCGTTCCTGCCAAGCTGCCCGGGGCTGTGGAACCCGTTGGTGGCACCGGCGATCCTCGCAGGGCACTCGCAGCGTGGATTCGCGAGCCCTCCAACGAACTCTTCAATCGCAATATGGTCAACCGACTCTGGGCCCATCTCATGGGCGCAGGCATCGTTGACCCGGTGGATGACTTCAGAGCCACCAATCCGCCGGCGAACGGGCCGCTGCTGGATGCGCTCGCAGGACGATTTGCCGAACATGGCCGACGACTGCGGCCAATGATTCGTGACATCTGCAATTCGCGGGTTTATCAGTTGTCCGTGGAACCCACGCCTTCCGGGCGAAATGATCAGCGACAGTTCTCTCACGCACGTCTGCGACGCCTGCGAGCCGATGTGCTGCTGGATTCCATCGTCGCAGTCACCGGTGTGCCGCGTTCCTTTCCCAATGCCCCCGCAGGCACCAAAGCCATCAGTTACATCAACCGCAATCACTACTACTCCGCAACCGGCGATTTCGTACTCGATACCTTCGGCCAGTCGGCTCGGGAAACCGTCTGTGCCTGCGACACGAGGACCGATCCGTCACTCTCGCAGGTCATGCACCTGCTCGTTGGGGACACTGTGGGACCGCGAGTTCAGGCTGCAGCCTCAAACGGCGTGCTCAAAAAGATCATCGACGAAAACTCCACGCCCGAAAGCATCATCGAGGCTATCTTTATACGCGTGCTCGCCCGCCGTCCCACCGCCGAGGAACTGCAGACCATCCTCAAATTGCCCCAGGAAGGTCGGCCGGAATCTGCCTATACCGACATCTTCGCCGGCCTGCTCGATTCGACCGAGTTTCTCTTCAACCACTGATTCGTCCCGCCGCTATCACCCGGAACCCACCATGCCATCCCTGCCCTGCTGCCCTCCTGCGGCTGTTCTGGCGTGTCTGCTGCTGTCCGCCTGCCACGCCGTTCATGCTGCGGATGAAGGCAAAACCGCCGACAAGCCCACAACCTGGGATGATCACGTCGCTCCGGTTTTCCGCCGTACCTGCGCTGCCTGCCACGGTGACGGCAAGCAGGAAGCCGGTCTGAACCTTGCCAGCTACGCCGGAGCGATTAAGGGCAGCGGCGGCGGCGAAATCGTGGTTGCAGGCAGAGCTTCCTCCAGCCGACTCATGCAGGTGCTCACGTCCACGGAAGATGGCGAAAGAATGCCGCCCGATGGCGATCCACTGCCCCCCGAAACAATTGCCATCATCAGCCGGTGGATCGACACCGGGCTCCGCGAAAACGCCGGCAGCTCCGCTGCCGCCATGCGGACCCTTGGCTTCAGAGCTGCAGGACCCGACGCTGCTGCGGGGCCCGGCGCTGTTCCGTCCGGCCTGCCACCGGTCACCCGCACACCAACTCGCCGCCCCTACTCCGTACTCGCACTCACAGCCAGCCCCCGCGCCGCCGTACTGGCCGCCAGTGGCTTCGAAGTCATTGAGCTCTTCAATCCCGGAAACCGCGAATCACTCGGTGCAATCCCCTTCCCCGAGGGCGAACCGCTCGTTCTGACCTTCAGCCGCTCAGGAAGACTGCTGCTCGCTGCCGGCGGAAAGCCGGTGCAGAGCGGCTCAGCAGTCCTCTTCGACGTCGCCACCGGCAAGCGACTCGCCAGCGTCGGTGAGGAATCTGACGCCATCATTGCCGCCGATATCTCGCCCGATGAAAAACTGGTCGCCATCGGCTGCACCAGTCGACTTGTAAAACTCTACTCCACCGAAGATGGCAGCCTCAAAGCTGCCATCGATAAACACACAGACTGGATCACTGCCGTTGCCTTTTCGCCCGACGGTAAATACCTCGCTACCGGAGATCGCATCGGAAATATTCACCTTTGGGATGGCAGCACAGGCGGAGTCATCCTGCCGTTGGCTGAGCACAGAAAATCCGTGCGGGCACTTTCGTGGCGCACCGACTCAGCCGTGGTGGCCTCCTGCGGCGAAGATGGCACCGTTGTCTGGTGGGATGTCAAGGACGGCTGGCCCCTTGCCAACAAACCCAATGCCCACAAAGACGGTGTGCTCGACTGCCGCTTCGGACCCCAGGGAGAGCTTGCAACCTGCGGCCGTGATGGCCTCGTTCGCATCTGGTCAGCGAACGGACAGGAAATCAAAAACTTTCCCGTCGCAGCCACAAATCCGCCTTCCGCAGCATCACCCCCCGGCGTCCGCCTGCTGCCGACTCGAGTCACTTTCTCTGCCGACGGCCGGACCGTTTTGGCCGGCGATACGGCCGGTCAGCTGCATTCGTGGACACTTCCGTAGTCTTCCCGGCCGATTTACCACAGACGGTCTACTTTTCCGTATCAACGCGTTCCCGGACGCGGCGGAGTCTTTCCCTGAGGCGTCCGTGTGACAGCATTCGCAGATCGTGGAAGAAGAGTTCCAGTCTCATCGAGCGCAGGTACATGCGTGCCTGGGCGGTGGTGAGTTGTCTCCATGACAGTTCGTTGGCCAGGAGCAGTGCTGCGGCGACTGTGGCAGCGAGGAATGCGATTCCGGAAAGCTCCGGATCCCGCGCTGCAAATTGTCGAATGCCCCCTGCGAAGCGAACGCCGCGAGGAATCCATGCGAGGAGTGTGGTGGCGGTTACGGTGCAGGCCATCAGCAGCAGCAGCCCGCGGATGGCGGATGCAGCAGCTGCCAGCAGTCGATCGGCTGTATCTGCTTCGGTGGGCGGTTCAGAATTATCAAAGTACTGCGTGTTTACAGCTCCGGATGGGCGTCGCTCTCCGAAGATGTCCTGCAGGATGCTGCGGAAGGAACGACTGGACAATTGCTGCAGTGATCGTCGCAGGCGATAGCAGCACATGGCGATGGCGACGAGTAGAAATGTCCAGCTGACAGCATTGCCCACTTCGAGTCGTTGCAGTTGCGGTTCATCGCGGATAAACAGGTCTGTGAGACCGGCAATCAGCAGCATGAGTCCTCCCCAGAGTCTCAGTGAAAGCAGTGCCAGAGCAAGCAGCATCAGGCGGGTTGAGAGGGGGAGCATCGGGAATAACTGCATCATGGCAAAGCCGGTCAGCAGAAGTGAGAGCATTTGTCCGATGAGGCTGGCGGCAACCGCGGGCCCGGAGTGGTCTGTCTGATCATCGTCAATTTCCAGCGGATCCTCATTCATTTCCGGCCTCCGGCCATCCGACCGCTGCGGGCAAGTTCCAGTTCGTTGAGTACGAGCCGTACGGCTTCGGTTTCACCGGTGAGTGCAGCGGGAATGTTGAGTTTTCGCAGTTCATGCTGGAGCATGGAGTGCAGCTCCTGTGTTCGCGTGTGTTCGGCGGCGAGGAGCAGACCTTCGGCACTCAAATCGGTCGGCGGATCAAATTCCCGACCGGGGCGCTGGAAGGCAGGCGCAGGGCAGGCGACGGCGATTCGGTGGTGTCGAGCACGAGCCATGCGGAGCACTGGCAGCAGGTGCGAGATGCTGTGTGCGTTTTCAAGCAGATCGCCGAGAATCAGAAAGACCTCATTGTCTCTTGCTCGTGCAGTCGCCCCGCGGATGATGCTGGTGAGCATTTCCATGCGAGCTGCGCCGTCGTGAAATCCTCTGGATCGGAGCGTTGCAACCGGAGTCAGCCATGCGAGGCCGCTTTGGCTGAGGAAATGCTGGGAAAATGCGGCCAGAAACGCGTCGTCGTAAAGCAACTGCACGTGTCGATCGGGCGGCATGCGGTACAACTCCGCCAGCACTCCGGCAAGCCGGCAACGGGCGTGAAATCGCCGTCTGGCCCACGGCAGAACGGGAAAGAATGTCCATGGGACGCGATTCACCGACTGTTCCAGCAGTTCCGGGAAGCGTTCACGGCAGACTGCCAGAGCAGTCTGCTGCAGGAGGGGCGTGAGGCGATCAGGAAGTGGTGGAGGGTTCACGCAGAAGTCGGACAGGATCTGCAGTACCCGATAGAATCCGCGTTCTCCGGTGACCGGCGGCAGCCGCTGTTCTCCACGCTCGTCAAACACCACCACCCCAACGGCATCACCCGCGGAAATGGCAGCCCTCGCAGCACTTGCTGCCGTTGACGCCAGCTGGTCAAGCAACCGCTGGCCAAAGCCGCCGAGTCGCGTGCTGATGGAACCATCCACGATCAGCTGCAGGCGAACGGGAACCTCAGATTCATACTGGCGAGTCATCAGCCGATCGCGTCTGGCGGATGCTTTCCAGGCAATTGATTTGGGCGGATCCCCAGGCACGTACTCCCGAAGTTCCAGCAGTTCTGAGCCGAGGCCAGTACGCTGTTGACGATGGACGCCGTGCCGCGGTATGGCGTTGAGCCGTTTGACCATGGGACGGATGTCGCCGGTTTCACGCCATGCCGGCAGCACTCGCAGCGTTTGGGAACAACGCAAAAACCGTTCGATTCGGAAAAATCCGTGGCGATCTTCGAGGATCAGGCGGAATCCGGGAAGTTGCAAACGTCCTGCCCCACGAATCCGAGCGGTATAGCGATGGACGGCAGAAGTCAGCTGGCTGCGGAGTCGCATGCGGTGTGCATTACCGGTTACGGCCATGTTTTCGGGGATACAGTCATGCAGGCGGAGAATGCCGTGCAGGCGGCCGCGAACGGCGGAGACTTCGACAACCACCTCAACCAACCTTCCGGCCTGAAGGATGCCTGATGATTCACGGATGCCGTTGATACTCCTCGAAATCCGCAGCCTCGGCAGCTCCCAGCGCACGCGCCAGACGAACCACAGCCATTCAGCGAGGATCCAGAGGACGATGGTGAGGCCGGTGCAGGCCAGAGCGGCCTGACCGCGAATGAGCCCTGTCAGCAGTCCTGCGATTGCAGCGAGCAGCGTGCAGCGGCCGAGTGCAGTCATCGGCCACTTTCCTGAACCACAGGTACACTGCGAATGAGCTGCTGGATGATCTGCTCAGCTGTTCTTCCATCGAGTTCCGACTCGGGACGCAGAATCAGGCGGTGTCCAAGTACCGGGAGGCAGATGGCCTGTACGTCAGCATGGGTCGCCCATGCGCGGCCGCTGAGCAGAGCGTGCGCACGAGCGGCCTTCAGCAGACTGATGGCCGCTCGGGGGCTGGCACCCAACGCAAGGTCTGAGTGTCGGCGGCTCTGCCTGGCAAGATCCACGATGTATTCCTGCAACTCCTGCGAGACATGGACGCAGTCCAGTTCACTCCGCAGGCTCAGCAGTTCCTCCGTGGTGGTCACAGCTGCCGGGTGTTCGGAAGGACGGCTGTGCAGCTGGAGCATCTCAACTTCCTGCTGACGCTCCGGATAACCCACCTGCACTCGGAACAGAAATCGGTCAAGCTGTGCCTCAGGCAGTCGATAGACACCCTCCTGCTCAATCGGATTCTGAGTGGCAAGCACCATGAAGGGGTCGGGAAGCGGCAGCGTTCGACCTTCAATTGTTACCTGTCTCTCCTGCATGGCTTCGAGTAGCGCTGACTGGGTGCGGGCGGGTGCGCGATTGAGTTCGTCCGCCAGCAGCAGCTGACAGAAGATGGGGCCCCTCCGGAGCACAAACTCGGAGGTGCTGCGATCGAGTACCTGTGTGCCGGTTACGTCCGATGGCAGCAGATCGGGAGTAAACTGGATGCGTTCGAAGTGGATCCCAAGAGCCGACGCGAAAGTTCGGCAGAGCGTCGTCTTTGCCGTTCCGGGAACACCTTCAAGGAGCACGTGCCCACCTGCGAGCAGTGCCATCAGCAACTGATCCGTGACGGTCTGCAAACCCACCACAACGCGGCCCGCAGCCTGCTGCACCTGCTCACGCAGCCGCTGTACACGCAGAGCTCTCTCGGCTGTATCCTGTCCTGTCACTGGTCGTTCGCTTCCGTTGAGGCTTTCAAGAGGCACAGAATCCTTTCCGGTAGCTTAGCAGGAACGTGGCAGGGGTCGAGCCTGCTGCGGTGGGGGAGCAACTCGACAGAGTCGCACTTCCCGGACAAAAAACAACAATCGACGGCCTTTCGCCCCGATTTCTCTTGACCCGGATAACGGCTTCTGAGAGGTAGTTCCCTACTGTCTGGCGTGGCGTCCGGGATTTGTACCAGCACGGTTTCTGCGGAAGACTGCATGGCTGCTGCACAATGCCAAAACGAACTCTTTGACAAACCCGGTGATCCTCCGGCCTACCAGCAATGCCTGGCTGCAGTCGATCACCTGGGATTCAGGACCGCACGGGACTGGCTGGCAGATCAATTCTTTCCCGGCTTCGCATCAGGATTGACCCGCGCCCGCTATTTCTACTTCATCCCGTGGGTGCTCAAGGAACTTGAACGACGTGGGCTTACAGGCAAACAACTCCTGCAGGAACTGCGGCACCGTGAAGGCCAGCTGATTCATGGCCTGATCACCACAGAACCTGGCGCCGATGGTATCATCGGCCGCGAAGCTGAAGAAAACCTGCGATTGATGCCCAGCGCACTCTACTGGCGCGGCTTACGCCTGCTGGGAATCTGCCGCTTTCAAGGGTCACTCGAAGAATTCGCTGCGCGACTTCACCGTAATCGGCTTCGCGGCAGCCGTCCGCTGTTCGTCGAAGAGGAGCCGCTGGAGTACGGGAACCTCAGCTCCCTGTGGTGCACTCGGCTTCCGCCCTGCCCGTCCGGCTTTCCGGGGGCGGCTTCACTCACACTCTCAACCGACGAAGCGGATGATCTGGCCCGGCGAATTCTGCTGCTGTTTCCGGATTCCATGTCTGCCATGCTGCTGCAGCGGTCAGAAAAGCGCCTGCTGCCGCTCAAATTCTGGTCGCCAACAATCCTCGATCTCCTCGATGAACGATTGCGTAAACTGGCTGAGCTTGCGTGCGTTATCGCCCACTGTCGACGCGGCATCGCACTGGTTGCAGCTCTCCACGGAGAAAGTCAAAAGCTGACAGCCGGTCAAAAGCTGCACGAAATGCTGGAATACTGGCGGCAAAAAGCAGCTGCCGAAATGCCACCGGAAATAGACGCCGATGCTCTCCACAGGCTGCTGCGAGCGACTGGTTTGTCGCCAGCACAGTTGAAACTGGCTGCTGCCCTGATTCCTCGACTGCTCAGCCTTGCGCGCGGGGAGCCCGGCACGGTTCATCCGGATGCCCCGCAACTCTTTCAGCCGATCGTTGAGGCGGCACTCCGGTTCCAGCCCCGTAACCGCGATGAGCAGGTGCCAGGCCGCGATGATCTCAGCGATTTCCGCTGGAATACGGCCCGCGGAATCCTGAATGAGATTATCGAGCACCGCAGTGGGATGGCGAAACGGTGATCAAGTCACTTGATGCCGTCTTCTGAGATTCCACCCTGAAACATCCCGCCCGCCCGCCGGCTCAAGGCGTTGCAACACCGGGACAAGGCGTCTTTTGGTGACGTGACTGGGGCCTGGATGTAGCCTGGGAGCCGGAGCCGAAAGCATCCCACTTCGCTCCTTTTCACTCTATGTCGCCATTCCTGCACCGCAGTGGTGGAGATCGCCGCCAGTGAATAGTGGGGCCTGGATAAAAGGGGGATTTGGAGTGTATGGGCGCCGCTGCCGCGTTCCGGTGCTGCGCGGTGCCATACTCATTTCCGGTTGGTGTCCTCCGGTCGAATCATTTCCAACTGCCCCGCTCTACATCAGCATTGCAGGATTTGGGTGCTTACCATAGATTTCGATGATGCCGGCGATTGACAGGATTTCAGGTTTAGCCGGGCCAGGAGGGCCTGAGTGAAGCTGCTGCAGCGTTACATTCTCGGTGAGTTAGTGCGGGTCTTCCTGTTACTGGTCACTGTTCTCACGCTGATCCTTGTCTGCCTCGGCGTTTTCCGGGAAGCCACGGAACGCGGATTGGGACCGATGCAGGTCCTGCAAATCATGCCTTTTGTGGTTCCCAGCATGCTGCCATTCACCATACCAGCCACGCTGTTGCTGGCGGTTTGTGTTGTGTATGGCCGGATCTCCGGAGACCTTGAAGTCACAGCGGCCAAGTCGGCTGGAATCAGCGCCACCCAACTGCTGCTTCCAGCGTTTCTGCTGGCTGGAGCGCTCGCTGGTGGTTCGTTCGGACTGTCGAATTACGCAATACCGTGGGCGGTCGCAAATATTGAGCGGATCGTCACTCAGGCGATTGAAGACATCTTTCTCGATCTGCTGTCGAGTCAGCATTACTATACGGATGAACACAGGGGCTATTCGATCACGGTTCATGACGTCCGGAACCGCACACTGATTGACGCCACTTTTCAGTACCGGACAAAGAATCATCAGCAGATTGCGATTCGTGCGGACGCCGCTTCGATTCGCTTTGACATGGAAGACAAGGTGATCCGTCTGAAGTTGGTCCGTGCACGGGGATTCCGAGCTGGCAGCGACAGCGAGGCGGAGCTGAACCAGACAGAACTTACCTTCCCTCTGCCCCAGGAGATCGCGCGGGTTAAAGCCCGTCATATGACGTTGAGTGATCTGCTGGCCGGAGTGACCACGGCGCAGCGACAACAGGTGCAGCTGGATGCGAAGAGCAGTCAGGAGGCGGCCATGCTGCTGGCGATGGGCGAATTTGAGGAGCTCGCTGAAGGCTCAGTGCAGACTCTGCTCAACGATCGCCGTCGTGCCCGCAACGATGAACTGCGGTTTCGCAGCGAAATTCACAGCCGCGTATCCACTTCGGCCGGATGCCTGTTCTTTGTGTTCATCGGCGGTCCGTTCTCCATGCTGCAGGCCCGCCGACAGTTCATCACAACGTTTGTGATGTGTTTTTTGCCCATCCTGCTGGTGTACTACCCTGTGCTGTTTCTGATGCTCAATCTTTCACGCACAGCCACCGTGAATCCGGCGTGGGCGATGTGGATTCCCAATGGGATTCTGTTCGTCATCGGCCTGTCGCTGCTGGGGCGAGTGATTCGGCACTGAGTCAGCCGCCGATCGAATACATCGGGCGATCTGGCTGCAGAAACCGTGCCGTATTGATCTCGTGCCCCTCTCGTTTGGCAGCGATGTTTTCAAGCATGGCCCCGGCAATCTGCTCGTCTGTACCGCCTTCCCGAAGCAGCGGTCGAATGTCGGTCTCTTCGAGGCTGAAAAGACAGTTGCGCAGCTTTCCATCGGCCGTGATGCGAAACCGATTACAGCTGCTGCAGAATGGCTGACTCACACTGGCGATCAATCCGATACGACCTCGCCCGTCAGCAAACTCGTAGTCCTGGGCCGGTGTGGCCTGCGCCTGGGGAAGAAGCGCTGGAGCGTCGCCACCGCTTCGCTCTGCTGTTGATTGCGGATGTGTTGCAACAGGCCGCAAAGGGCCAAACTCGGCCGCCAGCCGCTCAAGGATTTCATGGGCAAACAGAACCTTGTCGCGCTGCCACTGACTCTCCGCGTCCAGCGGCATAAACTCGATGAAACGAACCACTGTGTCGGTTTCACGAGCCAGACGACCGAACGGCACTAACTGGTCCTCTGTCAGCCCGCGGACCGAGACCGCATTGATTTTGATCGGAGAAAATCCTGCGCGGCGAGCGGCTGCAATGCCTTCAAGAACCTGCTCGTAACCCTCGCGACGAGTCACACGACGGAAGACTTCAGGATCAAGCGCATCGAGGCTGATATTCAGCCTCGAAAGACCCGCTTCACGCAGAACAGCAGCCTGGTCTGCCAGCAGGATCCCGTTGGTCGTCATGCCCAAATCACGAATGCCAGGGATTGCTGCAAGCTTCCGCACAAGTACCGGCAGATCCCTGCGCACCAGCGGTTCTCCGCCAGTCAGCCGAATGCGGTCGATGCCAAGTCCCGCTGCTACGCGAGCTACTCGCTCCAGCTCCTCGAATGTCAGCAGTTCAGCCTTCGGCAGAAACTCCACATCATCCGCCGGCATGCAGTAAAAACACCGAATATTACAGCGGTCAGTGACGCTGATCCGGAGATTTGTGTGCACACGGCCAAAGGAATCGATGAGCTGCCGAGGGGGCGCAGAAAAGTCGGAGCTCATTGACCTGCTCCCGCAGGTACACCCCCGGCTCCGTCCATACCAGGGTGCTGCCACTCCTCCCGACCGTCCGCATAATGCTCCTTCTTCCAGATCGGCACACGCTGCTTCAGATTATCAATCAGCCACTGGCCCGCTGCAAAGGCCGCAGCACGGTGGGCAGTGCTGACCGCAATCGCAACACTCACTTCCCCCAACTCCAGCCGACCAGTGCGATGCACCATCCGCAGATCCATTAGAGCAAATCGCTCCCGCGCTTCCTGCTCCAGCAACTGCAGCTGTGCCAGAGCCATATCCGGGTATGCCGTGTACTCCAGAAACTGCGTCTGAACACCTCCGGTGAACTCACGGACGGTTCCAAGAAACAGCACCACCGCGCCCGCAGCCGGACTTTGCACTCCGGTAACTACAGTCTGCACATCGATCGGTTGATCAGTCAGCTCTATCAAGGCTCTGCTCCACTGAAGAAGATCCTGGCGAACTAACCGCCACTAACCGGCGGGAAACAGGCGACCACCGCTCCGTCACGGAGCGGTGCAGCAGCGTCTGCGTACTGATTGTCCACAGCCCACAGCAGTGAGCTCGCAAATCTGCGGAGTTCAGGATGTTGCTGCAGGAGCGATGTCTGCACACATCCAAGCAAAGCGTTGGGCTCCACGGGCAGACTACGCGCGTCCGTACCCGCAGCCTCCCTCGCAGCAGCGAAAAATCGGACCGTGATTTGCCACGGAGGTGACACCGGCGTGATTTGGTTCGCGACCAGTTGTTCGAGGATCGTCGAGTTTGCCGGGGGAAAGGTTTCGCGGTTGAGTTCCAGCCGAGGAATCCAGCGAAATGGTGCCCGGGGATCAGGAGGGGCGGACTGCTGTGAGACTCCACTGCAGCGGCAAAGCCAGAAGTGCAGTTCCACGTTGCCATGCGGGTAGCTCCAGGGAATCGTCCCCAGATGCACTTGAAGTTCCGTCGCCAGCCCCGTTTCTTCGAAACACTCTCGAATGGCACAGGCCCCAGGCAGCTCTTCCGGCTCACATTTACCGCCAGGAAACTCAGCGCAGCCAGCGAGCGGCACACCGGCCGGCCTCGTGCCGACAAGGAAGCTGTCGCGGTGCTGTACAACAGCAATTCCGATTCGTCGAACGGACGTCATCGGCGGCCTCCTGGCCGGCAAAACTCAGCCGGTGGCTGCCTGTTTGAAGAAGTCGGCCGGAGGTGCCCCCATGATACTGAAGCCGCAGTCGACGTGCACCACTTCGCCGGTGATACCGCTGGAAAGATCGCTCAACAGCGCCATTCCGGTTTTTCCGACTTCGTCCGCAGTGATGTTGCGCCGCATCGGGGAGATTCCGCGGTAGAGATTGAGCATGTCATCAAAGTCACCGACACCCATCGCACTGACGGTCTTCACCGGTCCGGCACTGATCGCATTCACTCGGACGCCCTCCGGCCCGAGTTCACTGGCCAGGTAGCGGACACTGCATTCGAGGGCAGCCTTGCAGATGCCCATCAGGTTGTAGCCAGGTATGACTTCTTCGCCCCCGAAGTAGCTGAGCGTGAGCATTGAAGCGTTGGCATTGAAGGCGTTGGCGCGGCGTGCCGCTCCGGCCACAGCCAGCAGACTGTAGGCGCTGATTTCCATCGCTGTTTTGAATCCGCCGCGACTGCAGTTCCAGGTGGGGCCTGTCAGGTCGGCGGGAGGAGCGAAGGCGATGCTGTGGACGATGAAGTCAAGCTTGCCGAATGTTTCGACGGCTTTGGAAATCACGGCCGCGAGGTGATCGTCATTGCAGACGTCCATGGGCATCAGGAAACGTGAGCCGATGGGGTCAACCAGCTTGGCAACCTTATTCTGGTTCTTCGGGCGATCTCCGGTATCGGGAAGATGCGTGAAACCCATCTCAGCGCCTTCACGGTGCAGGTTTTCCGTGATGGCCCAGGCGATTGAGCGTTCGTTTGCGATGCCGAGAACGAGGCCGCGACGGCCGGTGAAGAGTCCCATGGAACTGACTTTCTTGTTGAGCGTGGTAAGGGCCGGATCAGGCAGTGGCGGGCTGCAAAGCGGCCTGCAGACGCTTGAGTCCCGTGAGGATGTCTGCTTCGCGGGTGCGCACCGCGTCGAGCACTGAGACCGCTTCGGCATCGCTGGCTCTGCTGAGCGTCTGTGATGCGTCCGCGATGGAGGCGAGCTGGCCTTCCTGGCTGTGGATGAGACCGGCCATCAGTGAAGTAAGGGAAAGGAATTGCTGGTCCGTGTATTCGGTGGGGAAGCTCCCGAAGTCCACGGCCCACTCGCGTCGGTCAAGGAATTCAGCGAGGTCACGGACATCCTCTCGCTGATCCGCAGCCAGCTGCTCAAGTGTGTGCCCGGCAGATACAGCCTCCCCGCGCACCCACGGAGATGACTCCGAGAGGTACTGGAGAAAACTGCGGGAGAGATTGATCAGGACTGAATTCAACAGTCGCTCGTTGACCTGGCCCGTCATGAACACGTCCATCCTGCAGATTGAAAGTCAATGGAACAGGGCCAGCGAGCGGGCGGCTTCGTTGGCCGTGGCGCTCATGACGTAGGGAAATACGCCGAGCAGGACTACAAAGGCCGCCAGAGTCAGCACAAAAGCAGACTCCCAGGAAGCAAACCGGACCTCGACCGGCCGAGCATCGGCGGGGCGGGGTTCAAGGAACATCGCTTTGAGAACGCGGATGTAATAGAAGAGACTGAAGACAGTGTTCAAAGCACCGAAAGCCAGGACCACGTACATAAACCGGTGAAACTCACCGGCCCGGTAGGCTGACGCGAAAATAAAGTACTTGCCGACAAACCCCGCAAAAGGTGGCATGCCGACCAGACTGAACATGCAAATGAGCATTACCACGCAGAGCGTCGGCGACTGACTGACGAGCCCTCGCACGTCATCAATTGTCTCGCCGAAGGTGGAATTTCGCACGAGTGCCACCACCGCAAACGCGCCAAGGTTCATAAAGAGATAAGCCAGGAGATAAAACAGCAGGCCTTCGAGCGCCTGGGCGAGGCTTGGACGAAGACCGGACGCGTCAGGTGCAGAGCTCATGATCAACAGTGCTGCAACAGCCATCACCATGTAGCCCGCGTGAGCGATCGTGGAATAAGCGAGCAGGCGTTTGAGATTGTTCTGGGTGTAGGCTGCCAGATTCCCAAGCGTCATGGTGATGCAGGCGAGAAAACCCAGACCAGTGCCGAATGCGGCAAGCACGGTTTCTGTACCAGGAGCGTTGGCCAGTGATACGCAGAGTCGTACGAGCAGCGCGAAGGCACCAGCTTTGGAAGCGACCGAAAGAAATCCGGCCACTTCAGCAGATGCTCCTTCAAACGCGTCCGGACACCAGAAATGGAATGGCACAAGAGACAGTTTGAAGGCGATTCCTGCGGTGATCAGCAGCAGTCCGAGGCTGGCGGTGCGAACTTCCGGATCGGAGAACCCTCCGCCTTCTGCTGCAGCTTCTGCCAGACGGCTGGCAAGCAGCGACATGTCAATTGTTCCAAGAACACCGGCAAGCAGGCTGATGCCGTAAAGCATGACTCCCGCCGCCCCGGCTCCGTACACGACGTATTTGAGAGCCGCTTCGCTGCTGGGGCGACGGCCCTTGAGGAATCCAACCATTGCGTAGCTGGGCACGCTGGCCATTTCCACGGAGATGAAGAGCATCAGCAGGCTGTTGGAAGAGGCCATGAGCATCATGCCGATGGTGGCACCGAACAACAGCGAGTAAAAGTCGGGGCTGTCTTCTTCGTCGGGGATCCCTGTGAGGCTTGTCAGAGCCACGGTGAGCAGCAGAAACAGGCTGAGGAATGCCCGGAAGTACACAGAGAAGGAATCATGGATGAGCATGCCAGTGAAAAATGTCTCACCGGCTCGCTCAGCACCCCCGAACAATTCACGGTACTGCATCCAGGAACAGCCAAGCGCGGCCGTGGCCCCAATGACTGCCACGACGCAGGCCGGCAACAGGCGGTCGGCACTCAGGAGTCGCACAAGCAGCATCAGTACGATGGTGGCGCACAGACACAACTCGACGCTGAAAAACGGCAGCGACTTCTCTGTCGTGTCCTGAATTAGCTTCTGAACGAGCTGGGAAAACAGCATTGCAGCACTTGCAGACAGGGGTCGGAGAAATCGGAGTAACAGGACGCAGGAAGCTCACAGGGCCCAGGGAGTCAATCAATACTTGCCTGAGCCTGATTGAGTTGTTCGACGGACTTCTGATATCCGGCTTCAGCGGCTTTCGCCATGTTGCGGACTGAAGGAGTCATCACGTCGAAGAGCAGTGATGGGTAGACACCCAGCACCACAGCCAAAGCCAGCAGAATCGCGGCCACCGCGTTTTCCCGGCCGTTGCTGGGGGTGAGCGCTTCAGGATGGGGGCCGCGGTATTCAGCACCAAGGTAGACTCGCTGGAGAGCCCAGAGGATGTAACCAGCGGTGAGGATCACACCGGAAGCAGCAATGATCGCCAGCAGCGGTGAGAAACTCCAGGTGCTGATCACGACGAAAACTTCGCCGATGAAACCACACAGTCCGGGAAGTCCAAGACCTGCGAAGAACAGCCCGGCTGCCATACCACTGTAAAGCGGCATCAAACCCATCAGGCCGCCAAACTTGTTGAGGTCGCGGTGGTGCACTCGGTCATAAACAACGCCCACCATGAAGAACATTCCGGTCGAAGAGATGCCGTGGGCGATCATCTGGAACATGGCCCCGTTCAATCCCATCTGCCAATAGTCAGAATTGAGCGTTTCTCCGGTGGCTTCGTTGATCTTCCAGATTGCGAGACCAAGGAGCACGTAGCCCATGTGGCTCACCGAGCTGTAGGCCACCAGACGCTTGAAGTCGGTTTGCGCGAGCGCTGCAAACGCTCCGTAAACAATGCTCACCACGCCAATCGCCACCAGTCCCCATGCACAGTACTGGGCACCATAGGGGCAGAGCGGGAAGGCAATCCGGATGATGCCGTAGCCACCCATTTTCAGGAGGACTCCGGCGAGGATCATGCTGATGGGTGTGGGGGCTTCGACGTGGGCATCCGGAAGCCAGGTATGCACGGGGAAAGCCGGCAGCTTAATGGCGAAGCCGATAAACAGCAGCAGGAAGGCGGTGATCTGCAGGCCGGGGCTGAGCAGAGTGCCGGCGGATGCGGACTGAGCGAGAGCGACGAGGTTGAAGCTGTCAGACTGGGCACCGCTGTAGAAGTAGAACATCAGCATGGCCACCAGCATCAGCACAGAGCCGGCGAGCGTGTAGAGGAAGAACTTGATGGCGGCGTATTCACGGCGAGGACCACCCCAGACGCCGATGAGGAAATACATTGGGAGCAGCATCACCTCCCAGAACACGTAGAACAGGAAGAAGTCGAGCGACAGGAAGACACCCATCATACCGGCTTCCAGCATCAGGAAGAGGATGAGGTACCCGCGAACGTGTTTGGTGATGCTCCAGCTGGCGGCCATGGCCAGGGTGCTGACGAGTCCCGTGAGGACCACAAGGGGCAGGGAGATCCCGTCGACTCCGAGCCGATAGTAGATGTTCCAGCTCGGCACCCACTCTTTGACGTCCGCGAGGAGCATCCCATCGGCCGGGTTGTACTGGAACCAGAGTGTCACCGAGAAGATAAACGTGAGCAGGGTCACGCCGAGCGACCAGAATCGCATGGCATCTGCGTTCCGTTCGTCAAAGATCAGCAACAAGGCTGCTCCGATGAGCGGAAGGAAGATCAGAATAGACAGCAGGAAAAGAGGATTCATGGTTGCTTCACAGCCTGAAGTAACGTGAGAAACCGGAGGTTATGCGGAGAGACCGGCAGACAGGGGTCAGCCGGGGAAGGTGCTCAGGAGGATGGCGAAGAGAGCCACGACGCCTGCGACAATAAACATGACATACTGACGCAGACGACCCGTCTGCAGGTGCTTCATGGCGTTGCCAACTGACCATGTGGTGTTGCCCACGAGGTTTACCAGACCGTCAACAACCACTTCGTCGAAAGTCCTGTCCCAGCGGGAAACGACCAATGTGATTCGCGCGGAAGCATGCAGAATTCCGTCGAAAATCGTTTTGTCAAACCATGCACAGAAACGACCCACCACGTGCATTGGCCGCATGAAGATCGCGTCGTAGAGATCGTCGAAATGCCATTTGTTGGCAAGAAACGAATGGACGCCGGAGAGCTGCCGCCGAATGTCCTCCACGTTGACGCGACCGGACCCGTAGAGCAACCAGGCGACGAATGTGCCACTGAAGGCGGCGATCAGTGCGAGCAGCCCGGCTTCGTGGTGCACAGCGGCTACTGCGGCGTGGCCGGGCAGCGTGAGCGATTCCGGGGAACCGGCGATGCCGTGATGGACCCATGCGGGCTGGTCACCAGTGATCAACCGGTAGAGCACTCCGGATTCACCGCCCCAGGCGCAGTACGCGGCGAGCAGTGAAAGGACGAGCAGCGGGCCGGTCATAATCAGCGGAGTTTCGTGGCAGTGTTCGTAGACGTGGGCATCACGCGGGGTCCCGGCGAAGGTATAGAACCAGAGTCGGAACATGTAGAAGGCCGTGATTCCGGCGGTGATGAGCGGGACGATGAACAGCAGGTAATGGGCGGGATTGGCCTTCACGAAGGCCAGAGCGGTGGCCACGACCGCATCCTTCGAGTGGAAACCTGAAAAGGCGAAGGCGCTGGACAGCCCGACGAGTCCGGGTACGGCCAGACCGGCAATCGCGATGACACCCACGAGCATTGTCAGGGCAGTAATCGGCATCTTTCGCCATAGCCCGCCCATTTTGGGCATTTCCTGTTCGTGGTGACAGCCATAGATCACGCTGCCCGAACAGAGGAACATCAGCGACTTGAAGAATGCATGGGTGACCAGATGGAACAGCCCTGCTCCCCAGCCAAATACGCCAAGCCCCAGCATCATGTATCCAAGCTGGCTGATGGTGCTGTATGCCAGCACTTTCTTGATGTCCGTGGCCACGATGGCAATGGTGGCTGCGACGAACAGCGTAATGCAGCCGACATATGCGATGGTCAGCAGCACCTCATGAACGAACAGGGGGTAGAACCGGCCGACAAGGTAGACACCCGCAGCGACCATGGTCGCGGAGTGTACCAGGGCGCTGACCGGAGTAGGACCCTCCATGGCATCCGGGAGCCATGTCTGGAGCGGGAACTGGGCGCTTTTGCCGATGCAGCCCGCGAAGACTCCGAGCCCCGCAGTGACGAGCAGGAAATACGGAATGGTGCCTCGGTTTCCGCCCGGATTGGGAGAGCTTGCGGAGCCGATCATGACCTCACCGGTTTCCGGATTGCGGTTCACATTGCCGTCCGCATCGCGAGGCAGCATCTGGAAGAGCCCTGCCTGGACGACCTGACCGTTTGCATCGACGGTTTCGCCAAACTGGAATGTACCGAAATAAGTCCAGACGACCATTAAGCCAATCAGGAACCCAAAGTCGCCAACTCGATTCATGATGAACGCTTTGTTCGCCGCGTTGCTGGCAGACTTGCGTTCCGTGTAGAAGCCAATGAGCAGGAAGCTGCAGATACCGACCAGTTCCCAGAAGATGAAGATCTGGAAAATATTGCCGGCAATGACCAGTCCGAGCATTGAGAAGCAAAAGAGCGAAAGGAAGGCGAAGAATCGGTAGAACCGCCCCGGCCGGTGCACGTGATGACCATTCCGCAGATGGGCGTGATGATCAACGTACTCTTCCGTCAGCTCTTCCGACATGTAGCCGATGGCAAACAGGTGAATGCAGGTGGCGATGAATGTGACCATCGTGAACATCACGAGCGTCAGGCTGTCGATGTAGTAGTCGATGGACAGCTGGAGGCTGCCGAAACTGGCCAGTCGATAGATGGTGCCGGAGAAAACCGTTTGGGGTCTGGCGGCGGCGGCCTCTTCGGTGCTGGATGCTGCGAGCGATGCTGTGAGATATCGGGCAGTGTCGGTGGCGGCGCCCTGGGGCTGAGCGGGCGCGGAATCCTGTTTGCCTTCGTGCGCCGCAGGGGCGTGAGCGTCAGCGTGATCGTCACCGTGGGAGAGGACCGCCCAGTGCGTTGCATTTCCCCAGACCACGAGTGCTGTGGCGCTGCAGATGAAACCTGTACCAATGCAGGCGACAGCGAGCCAGGCGGCGGCGCGGCTCTTGCGGCTGCCCCAGAATCCGCCGAAGATTTCGATGGCGAAACCGAGCAGTGGCAGGAGCCAGGCGGTCATCAGGAGGTTGCGGAGGGTTTCACCAGTCATGGGACATCCGGGAACGGCTGACGGAGATACGGGAAGAACGTTGGACAGCAGGCCCACCTTGCAGCGGGTACTTCAGCCCTTCAACTTGTTGGCTCGATCCACGTCAATGGTGAGGTGATTGTTGTAGAAATTCAGAGCAATAGCGAGTGCCACAGCGGCTTCGGCGGCGGCAAGGACGATGACAAACAGTGAGAAGATCTGTGCGTCGAGCCCGAGACTTGTGTAGCGTGAAAAGGCAACAAAGTTCAGGTTGGCCCCATTCAGCACCAGTTCAACTCCCATTAACACCCCAATCCCGTTGCGTTTGGTGGCCATGCAAACCAGCCCGCACACAAACAGTACTGCGCCAACGAAGAGGTAGGCCTGAAGACCGAACTGCATAGGGCACACCGGGAAAGTTTTTGGGGGGAAGAGGGATCGCGGGGACAGGTGATGGAGAGCTCTGTTGATGCGGGCTAGAGCCCGGTGCGGCGTTTAGCTCGAGCCAGATACGCAGCGCCGATGAGTACCACCAGGAGGTGAACGGAAACAATTTCGAATGGGAGCAGGTACCCGGGGGAAAGTTGGTCGCCGTCCGGGAGATCCAGATCCGGTCGGGTACCAAGCAGGCTCAGGCCGAGCGGGCGGAGGGTGTTTCCGGCAGGGTTGTCTGCAGAGACAGACTGGGCGACCGCAGGAGCAGGCCACTCCACGCCGTTCACCGCGGAGAACACGACAAACATGAACAGCAGAGCGATGGCGGCCCCGAGCACTGTTTCGCCGGGTGATGTGGCAATTTTGAGGTACGGGCCGCTGGCCGTGAGCATCACGCCGAACACCAGCAGCACCAGAGTGCCTCCGACGTAGATCAGCAGTTGTGCTGCGCCCACGAAATCAGCATCGGCAAGGAAGAACAGAGCGGCGGTGCTGCCGAGGGACAGCACAAGCCAGAAGGCCATGCGAACCACGGTTTGTGCCACGACGACCGCGACTGCGCTCAGGCAGGTGATGGCAGCGAAGATGAGAAACAGGAGGGACTGTCCGTCCATGAGAGACTCATTCATCGGATGACGGCCTTGGCAGCGGGAGCATTGCTGGCCTGAGCGGGCGATGCTGGCTTTGCGGAGGCCTGGGAGGATTCGCGAATCTCAGCTGCGGTCCGGTTTCCCAGCGGGTCGGGCGTCCAGCTGGATCGCTGGGTGGCGGTAGCCAGCAGCAGCGGCCAGAGGGTTGCACCGAGAAACAGAAAGCAGCTGATGGGTACGAGGTATTTCAGGCAGGTGGTCATGACCTGGTCGATACGCAGACGGGGCAGAGTCCAGCGGAGCCAGATCTGAACGAAGACTCCGAGACTGGCCTTGGTAACGAACACAAAAGCGCCCAGCACGTTGGCGAGGTATCCGACGATCGCCGAGCCTTCGCCGGAGGCGGAAGCGTTGCGGGCCGCGTACAGGGCATCGTCAAGCGGCGGGATCCCGGTGTTCCAGCCCCCGAGGAACAGCAGGGAGGCGATCCCGCAGACCGCGAACATGCTGGCGTATTCGCCCATGAAGAAAAAGGACCAGCGAATCCCGCTGTACTCCGTATGGAAGCCGCCGACGAGTTCGCTTTCCGCTTCGGCAAGGTCGAAAGGGGCACGTTTGCAGCTGGCGGTGGCCACCACGAAGTAAACGAAAAACGCGAAGAACGCAAACGGGTCATGGAAAATAAACCAATTGTGAATTCCGCCGCGCTGCATGCCGCCAATTTCACCGAGATTCAGCGAGCCGGCGGCGATTACGGGCACGAGTGCACAGATCGCGAGAGGAATTTCGTAACTCACCATCTGAGCGGCTTCGCGCATGCCACCGAACAGCGACCATTTGGAGCCGCTGGAGTAGCCCGCCATGATGATGCCGAAGACTTCCAGCGAAAGAATGGCAAGAATGATGAACAGACCGCAGTCGGCGGCAACCGCGACCCAGCCGGCGCTGAACGGAAGCACCATGAAGGCCGCGAATGACGCTACGCAGACAAAGTACGGAGCAGATCGGAACAGCAGGGAATCAGCCGCTGGTGGGCACAGGTCTTCCTTCTGCACCAGCTTGATTCCGTCGGCGAGTGACTGCAGCCAGCCGAACAGACCACCAGTGCGGGTGGGGCCAAGACGGTCCTGAATGCGCCCGGAAACCTTACGCTCCAGCCAAATGAATACGGCGGGCGACAGGGCAAAGGCATGTACCAGCAGCACAGCATGAATGATGGCCGCAATCGCGTACTGAAAATTCGGCCCGAATGCCTCAGGAAAGTACTCGCCGCAGTACTTTTCGAGGAATTCCGCGATCGTCTGGGTCGCCCACATGAGTCGCTTCTTGCTGGAGGCTGTCCGTTCCGAAGAGAACGGACCGAATGTGATCATCGTCGCCGATCAACGGCACACGCAGCAGGCACCACAGCTGTCCGTTGCCGTTTCAGTGCAGATCAACACCATCTGCACCTCGCTGGACTATGACAAATGCTTCGCGGCTCTGCAACCAACCGCCGTTGGGTTTCTCTCCACCGCTTTTGGTTCTGGAGTCTGAGACAGACGCCCCGGGGGATTCCTGAAAACAGGAATATCACATTTTGCTCAGTTGCCGCCGAGAAGTTGCACAATTCCCCGCGAATTTATGGTCAACTTCCCGCCGCAGCAACTGCTTACTCCCGCCGCCGCAGCCGCTGTGGAGTCTGTTCCCCGAGGCAAGGAGTGTATGTCATGCGTCGTCGTGCGTTTACACTGATTGAACTTCTCGTCGTGATTGCGATCATCGCGATTCTGGTGGCTCTGCTTCTGCCTGCGGTTCAGCAGGCCCGTGAGGCTGCTCGACGCACGCAGTGCAAGAACAACCTCAAGCAGATCGGACTGGCGCTCCACAACTACGAAGGCACGTTCTCCCGACTGCCCCCGGGATTCATCAGCGTCAACAACGCCTCCACCATCACTCAGATCCTCCCCTACTTCGAAGCCGGCAACGTCTACAACACATTCAACTTCAACGTCGACATCAACTCACACGCAACCAACCTGGCGGCCCGCCAGCAGATCCTCCCTGTCCTCAACTGCCCCTCCCAGCCATCCAGTCCCGCATTTGTGCTGGCTCCCACCCAATGCCCGGGCGGCTGTGGCACCACCAACTACGTGCAGAGCCTCGGCGATAACGCCAACTTTGCCGCCGGTCGCGGGCCATTCGGGCGAAACCGCGGGGCGGCCTTCCGCGACATCACGGATGGGCTTTCCAATACCGGGCTCTTCGCTGAAATCGTGCTGGGGCCCAGCGGCGGTTCGCCGACTGCCGGAGTCATCGCGGCCGGCACAAAAGAAGATCTCTGGGTCGCCACCAACCTGCCCTTCGGTACCTGGGACGCGGATGCCAATGCGGATCTGGTGCCCACAGCAGCGTGTGAAAACCGAGCGACCAGCGCGATTCTGTACCGTGGCAAACAGTACTATCGAGGCGTTGTGGTGGCGACCTTCTATTCCCATACGATGACGCCCAACTCCCGCCTGCGTGACTGCATTCGCAGCGTGGGGTTCGACCGCGGGCATCTGGCGGCCCGCAGTTTCCACACCGGCGGTGCTCAACTGTGTCTCGCTGACGGCTCTGTCAGGTTTGCCAGTGAAAACGTGGATCTTCGCGTATGGCGCAGTGTTGGCAGCATGGCTGGTGGTGAGGTGCTGGGAGACTGGTGAGCTGTAGTTCAGAAACATTTGCCCGTCGGCGTTTCTCTGAAACAGTCCCCCTCCCTCCTCCCAAAGGTGGTGTTCCCATGCCTGCTCGTCTGACCGCTCGCCCTGCCCTGTGCCTCTGCCTTTCCGCTCTGTTCGTGGGCTGTAGTTCCGGTTATGGTCCTCAGGCCGAGCAGGTAGCGACTGTTCCGGCGTCGGGGACGATCACATGGAAAGGTCAGCCGCTCTCCAGCTTTCGCATTACCCTGCACCCCCCCGGCAACCAGCGCCCGGCTGCAGGAGTTTCCGCCGCTGATGGCCGATTCGTGCTCGGCACAAATGCTCCGTCCGACGGCGCCGTGGTGGGAACGCACAAAGTTTCCGTTATTTGGGAGCAGCCTGTGGATGACGGACTCGGAACGGCTCCGGTTGACGCCGCCGCATTGAAGCCGCCAGTGGACCTTCCCGCGAAATTTGCCAATCCGGAGACTTCCGGGCTGACGCTGGAAGTACCAGCGGGCGGCAGCAGCAGCCTGCAGCTGGCATTGCAGTAGACTTGTCAAACCCTCGTTCCACTCCTGTGACGGAAATTCCTCCGCATGTCGGTTCCCGGTACTCGGCCGCTTCCCGTGGTCCTGATTGGTGCGAGCAACCTGACGCTTGGCTGGCACAGTTTGCTGAGGCAACTGCGCAGAGCCTGCCCCGGGCCGCTCGATGTGCACATCGCAGCGGGTATGGGCAGATCCTACATCAAGCCTGCTCGATTTGCCCACCGCTCACTCCCCTCCATCCTCGACTGCGGTCTCTGGAATGCCATTCCGGCTGCCGACGGCCCCCCGCGAGTGCTCATCACGGACGTCGGGAACGATCTGGCCTACGGCTTTGAGCCGGAGCAGATCATGGAGAGTGTTGAGGCGTGTGTGGCGCGGATTCGGGCGTGGCGTTCAGACGCGATCAGTCTGATTACCCTGCCCCCGCTCGCGTCTCTGCAATCGCTTGGCCCCGCACGATTCCGGGCCGCGCGAGCACTGTTGTTCCCCGGTTCCAGGCTGCTCCTGCCGGACGTGCTGCGTCTGGCCGCTGCCCTTGCAGAGCTCCTGCACAATCTCGGGCTGAAAAACGCGATGTCAACACTCAGCCCCCCGGCTGCATGGTACGGGCTGGATCCGATTCACATCAGGCGTTCATCGCGAGCAACGGCTTTTGCCAGCATGTTTGCTTCCTGGGGCCGCGGTGCTGCCGGGGATCCGGACGAACCCAGCACAGCAGTTCCAGCGTGGCCATGGCTCCCGACTCCAGCTGAGCGGCAGCTGTTCCGCAGTCCCCGGACTACTCCTCAGCCAGTCTTCAGCGGCCCGGACCTGCGGATTTCGGCGTGGTGAACGTCGCCGGTCGGCTCCCGGCAAAAACTGTGCTGGCGTGAAGTTTCCGATTTCTCCTAGAATCGGACGCCCCCTGCCTCAGAGCGACTGGATTACGCAAGGAGTCTTCCCGCATGGAAATGCTGTGTCCAATTCTTGGCCGCCCAACCCGCGTACGTCCGACTCGTTTTCATTCCGGTGACTGGCGGATTGTGCAGTGCACGGAAACGGATTTTGTATTTCTGGCTGATCCGCCTTCCTATGAGCAGCTGCAGGTTGAGCATGCATGGGAAGTGACTTCGGCTGCAGAGAAGCAGCGGAGGCGTGCTGCTGAGCCGTGGCTCTCCGGACTGTCCCTGGCTGCGGCTCGCCTGAAGCTCCGATTGTTTCCCCGCCGCAATCGATTTTTTGATCTGTCGCTGCCGCTCTGTGATGCGGTATCAGCCGACCAGCCACTGCGTGTGCTTGATATCGGCTGCGCCGCTGCCGACCTGCTTCATGACCTGCACGCACGCTTTGCGGCGGTGGGACGCAGGGTGGTGCCATTAGGTATTGAGGTGTCTGCGCATCTGGCACAGCTGGCCCACAAAGAGTGCGCTGCGCTGGGCGGTCGGGTGGAATTTGCCAGCGCACTTGACGGGGCAGCTCGCTTTGAGCCTGGTTCCCTGGACCTGGTGATCATGTCGTCATTTCTGGAGCACGAAGCTCAGCCGCTGGCGCTGCTCAAGGCGCTCGCCCCGCGACTTTCACCCCACGCTCTGATCGTGTTGAAGGTCCCGAACTTTGGCTGCATTAATCGACATCTGCGCGGCAGTCGCTGGTGCGGTTTCCGATATCCGGATCACGTGAACTACTTCACCCCTCGAACGCTCCGACGACTCGCTGCCGAAGCGGGATTTGTGATCGCCCGCCAGAAACTCATTGATTGCCTGCCCACCAGTGACACGATGTACGCGGTGCTGCAGCGGGATCCAGCGGCTGCGATGTCCTGCCGGGAATCCGGGGGCCAGGCTGATCGGGTATCGGCTGTGAGCCGCCGGGCTGCCTGAGCTACGGGGAATCGGGATTCCGCAGCAGACCGGCGGAGGATTCGAAGAATCGCTGGCGACGTTCCGGCAGGAACTCCGGGCGGGTCGATTGTTCCTGGAGGTCGCTGAGATTGGCGAGGCAGATTCTGCAGCCGATGACGTGCAGGTGGAAGTGGATGTAGTCGGCCGCGTCTGGCGAAAGGGTTTGCAGGAGGAATCCGCCGAGGTCAGAACGCCCCGGGCAGGACAGTCGGCGGCGTTGCCAGATTTCTCCGATGGAATGACCGCCCTGGTCCCGCTGCCGAATCAGTGCCGCCGTCCGCTGTCTCAGCACAGGGTCATCTCGAAGGCAGTTTTCGAGCTGCGCGAGCCTTTCAGCCGGCAACTGTTCGTCGAGCCAGGCGGCGAGTTCACGGTCAGTCCAGTCCATGCAGTCGGTGGGCCTTTGGGGAGTGGGGAGAACAGCGCGGGATGGGAGTGAGTTTATCGTGCCGGGGGCTGGCGAGCAAATGTGGGGTTGGGGAACCCCCTGGTTGTGCACCGTGTACACCAGAACGTCCTTGTGCAATTTCCCGCATTCCGCTAGATTCAGATCAAAGCATTCATCAATTGCCCTCGGAAAACCTCCCGTGCTCTACAGGCCCTTCCACAACACGGATCCGCCCCGGCTGCATCAGCTGTGGCATACCTGTCAGCTGGGTCGCAATGCCGCCGAAGGATTTCCCTGTGACGTGTTCGAGTTGCTGGCCATATCACCGCCGTTTTTTGAACGCGGTGGGCTGATCGTTGCCGAGCAGGACGGGCGAGTTGTGGGTTATGTCCACGCGGGCTTCGCTGTGAACCAGCAGGAGACCGCTCTGGATCCCCGGCAGGGCATTCTTGCTGCCTTAATGGTGCATCCGGAATTTCGTCGGCAGGGAATCGGCCGTGAACTGGTGCGGCATGCGGAATCCTGGCTGCGTTCGCGGGGGGCCACCACTGTGGAGGCTGGTGGAGGACTTGGCAGGAGCGGCTTTTACTGCGGCATTTACGGTGGCCTCGAACCTTCGGGCTTCTGTTCATCTGCGGCACCCTGGAAGGCATTTTTCACTGCCCTCGGATACGGTCCCGGGCAGGAAACCTATGTGCTCCGTCGTGACCTCAGTCAGACTCGTGATCCCGTCAATGCCAGGCTCCTGCGGCATCGCCGCGATCTGAAGCTGGTGATTACTGACCGGCCGGGTGCTGAGTCGTGGTGGTGGTTTGTGCGGTTCGCACATCTCGACAGTCTCCGATTCGAAATGCGTACCCGCGCGGGCGAGGAGCTGGTGGCGTCAGGCCAGATCGTCGGCATGGATCTTTACATTCCGAAATGGGGTGTGCGGAGTGTCGGGATTCGTGGCATCTATGTTCCCGAAAACCGCCGTCGTTATGGATATGCACAGTCGCTCGTGCACGAAATCTGTCGCTGTCTGCGTGATGAGTCTGTGCACCTCGTGGAAGCCCAGGTGGCCTCCGAAAACTCGCCCGCTGTGGAACTCTTCACATCCGCCAAATTCGAACTCCACGCAAGGCTGCTTACCTTCCGTCGGACGCTTGAATCGTGAGTTTTTCAGCCGGCCTGGACTCCGGCCTGCCTGCGTGGGTTCCAGCCGATCTCCCGACAGACTGGCTCGATGTACTTCGCTCTCCGCAGCTTGTCTCGACTCTCAGGCAGCTTGACTGCTTTCTGCGTCAGGAATGGGAGTCAGGCGTCGTGTTTCCGCCGCGGACGTCGATCCTGCGTGCACTGCAGCTCACACCGCTCCGAAATGTCCGCGTGGTGATTCTTGGGCAGGACCCCTATCACGACAAGCACCAGGCCAACGGGTTGGCGTTTGCCGTCGATCCGCCGCTTCCGCTTCCGCCGTCGCTCCGCAATATCCAGAGAGAACTGCAGCAGGATCTGCAGCTTTCGGAGGCTCCGGGTTTACAGCTGGAGCGATGGGCAAAACAGGGAGTGCTGCTGCTGAATACGGTCCTGACAGTTCGTGCTCACGAGGCCAATTCCCACCGTGGTCAAGGCTGGGAACTCATCACTGAGGCGTTACTGCAGGCAGTCAATCACCGCCCGCCGACCGCCTTTATTCTGTGGGGAGCACATGCCGGCAGGATCGCTGCAGGACTCAATTCCCGGCACTTTGTGGTGACCAGCCCGCATCCATCGCCACTGTCCGCATGGCGAGGTTTTTTTGGGAGTCGTCCGTTTTCACGAGTGAATACCTTTCTCGAGGCGCAGGGAGAGCCGCCTGTGGAGTGGGTGTCGTGGGGCGCGGAAGGTGTGACGCAGCCCTCCGCATCTGCAACGAGCTCCCCCTGAACGAACTCCAGGCATGAACAAAACAAAAAGGCCGCGTGCGATGAATCGCACGCGGCCTGAAGTTTTCAGATCGCCAGTGGCAGACGATTAGTACATGTCTTCGCCACCGTGGTTGTGTCCGCCACCTTTCTTGTCGTCCTTCGGCTTCTCAGCGATCAGGGCATCACTGGTGAGCAGCAGAGTGGAGACGCTGGCGGCGTTCTGGAGGGCGGTACGAGTGACCTTTGTGGGGTCGATCACACCGGCCTTCACCATGTCTTCGAACTTGTCGGTTGCGGCGTTGTAGCCGAAGTTGCCTTCGCCGGTCGCAACTTTCTCGCAAACGACGCTGCCGTCAACGCCGGCATTGTCTGCGATCTGAGTCAGCGGAGCACGGCAGGCACGGACGATGATGTCGTAACCGACTTTCTCGTCGTGGGTCAGCTTGCCCGGCTTAACGGCTGTGGAGGCTCGGAGCATCGCGACTCCGCCACCAGGCAGAATGCCCTCTTCGACGGCAGCACGGGTGGCGTGCAGGGCGTCTTCAACGCGGGCCTTCTTCTCTTTCATTTCGCTCTCAGTTGCCGCACCGACGTTGATCTGTGCAACACCGCCTGCGAGTTTGGCGATGCGTTCTTCGAGCTTTTCACGGTCGTAGTCACTGGTGCTGTTTTCCAGTTCGCGACGGATCTGCTCGATACGCGCCTGAATGTCAGCCTTCCTGCCACCACCTTCAATGATGGTGGTGTTGTCCTTGTCGACCACGACCTTGCGGGCGGTGCCAAGATCGCTGATGTCGATGCTGTCGAGCTTAATACCGAGATCTTCGAAGATTGCGGTACCACCAACACTGATGGCGATATCCTGCAGCATGGCCTTGCGACGATCACCGTAACCAGGTGCTTTGACCGCACACACCTTGAATGTGCCGCGGAGGCGGTTGATGACGAGCGTGGCGAGTGCTTCGCCTTCGACTTCTTCGGCGATGATGAGCAGCGGGCGACCGGACTGCACGACTTTTTCGAGGACCGGTACGAGGTCCTTAATGCTGCTGATCTTCTTTTCATGAATCAGCACGTAGGCGTCTTCGAGGACGACTTCCATGCTTTCTGAGTCGGTCACGAAGTACGGAGACAGGTAACCTCGGTCGAACTGCAGACCTTCGACGACTTCGAAGTTGGTCTCGAGGCTCTTGCCTTCTTCGACGGTGATCACGCCGTCCTTGCCGACCTGTTCCATCGCGTCAGCAAGAATGCGACCAATTTCTTCGTCGCCATTTGCGGCAACGGTGCCGACCTGAGCGATGGACTTGCGGCTGCGGCACTCCTGAGCCATCCCGCGAAGATTTGCGATGATGTCGGACACAGCACGGTCCATGCCCCGCTTCATGTCGAGCGGGCTGACACCGGCAACCACAGCCTTCAGTCCCTCGTTGTAAATGGCTTCGGCCATCACGGTGGCAGTCGTCGTGCCATCGCCGGCAACGTCGCTGGTCTTGCTGGCAACTTCACGCACCATGCGTGCGCCCATGTCTTCGAACTTGTCCGGAAGTTCGATTTCCCGGGCGACGGTAACACCGTCCTTGGTGACAGTTGGAGAACCAAAGCTCTTTTCAATGATCACGTTCCGCCCGCGTGGGCCGAGGGTCACTTTGACGGCGCGGGCGAGTTTGGACACACCACGCCGCATTGCTTCCTGTGCTTCCTGATCAAAGGCAATCATCTTTGCTGCCATAACCATTGTCTCCCGTTAGATATGTATTCGAGGATGTGCGAAGTTTGAAGGCCTGCCAAAAATGGCAGTGCACTAGAGAGTTGCGAGAATGTCACTTTCACGCATCAGCAGGAAGGTCTCATCGCCAACCGTGATTTCGTCGCCGGCGTAGGAACTGAAGACCACCCGGTCTCCCTCTTTCACCGACAGCGGAACACGTTCGCCCTTGTCGTTCACGTGACCATCACCCACAGACACCACCTCACCACGCTGCGGCTTCCCCTTCGCGGCGTCCGGCAGCAGGATACCTCCGGCCGTCTTTTCCTCAGCCTCAGCCCGCTTCAAAACCACCCGGTCTCCCAGAGGCACAATTCGAATTCCGCTCGCGGCAGCCTTTTTCGCCATGACACTCTCCTGACGTGCTTTCCACCTAACTGCTGTCAAATCGTTAACGCCGGGCGAGATTGCACGGATGCACACCTTCCGGCGAATTCTTCTTTGCTGCAGTGCCGTCACCGGCCAGAAATGCAGCAACCGAATGCTGCGGGGGAACAGAGCGAATCGCGTGCCGGATTTTTTATTTTGTTTGCAAGTCATTGCATTTATTCATGTTACGCATAATCGACTGGACCTGCCTCCAAAAGCCGCCATGCACCGACTGCCGTTTTGACACAGTCCGCTGCCCTCCCCGCGAAGTTGACTGCACCCTCGGTATCTTCCCTGAAATCCTCAAATTCCCACAGATTTCTCGCCGCTGATCTTTCACAGCACTGCTGAAGTCTCTACCCTGCCCCACTTCTCCTCTCGCACTGACAGAGCCACCTCGAACTGATTCCGCGGCCACGGAATCCCCCTGTTCAGGACTCTGACGTGTACCCCGAATTCGTTCCCCAAAACTCCTCCGGCCAACAGCCCCCCATGGTGGCTCGCGTCTGTCACGACGTGATTCACCGGCTCATGCTGCTGTGCTGCTGGTCACCTCAGCCCTCTGCCGCCGCTTCTCACTCCGATCCGGCCTCCCCTGCTCCGCTCGGTGCCACCGCTCTGCCCTCGGCCTTCCCCCGGATCAGTGCTCTGCTGGGCTGCAGCCAGCCTGAACTGGCCGAGCGTCTGCTGCAGAAGTCCATTGGGGAATTATCTGCCAGTGTGCCCCCGCAGGCGCCGCAGCAGCGAGACTGGCTGCTGCTCTCGCTCTTCGCCCTGCTGCGAAACGACTCGTCCACCGCTGATGCGTATCTGCGGCAGGCGGAACGGCAGCAGCGGCTGTGCAGTGCTTCAACGGCGGAGCTCGCCCAGCTGGGACTGATTCTGCAGCTCGTTCGCTGCGTCGCCCACATCACCACTCGGCGGCTGGTGCAGGCGGAACTGCTGCTGGACGACTGCGAGTCCTGGGACGGCTCTTCCCCGGCTGCGGACAGGATGTGGCTCGTGCTGCAGCTCAGGACCGCGGTGGCTCTGCTGCGGTCTCATTTTCGTACCGCCTGGCGGGCGTGGCAGGCGGCGATGCTGATTCAGCGCGGTCTTGCGAGGCCCGCGGGGTCGGGTTCGGGGGCGGATGCCGCTTCCGAGCGACTCTGGTTGCAGACGATGGCCCATCGGGAAGCCGCCGCCGAACTGAACTGAACTCCACTGAGCCGGTGGCGACGCGGGGGGACCTGTCGGCGGGCCTCGGGCCATCTCGCGGGTCTGCCCGGGGACACCCGGTTATTCCATGGGAGCTGGCGGTGGGGGCACCGGTGGACTGAGGAGCGGCGGTGGAGCCAGCGGGGGCGCGCCCGGCGGCAGTTCGCCTGGAACACGGCCGCGGTTTGTGGGGAGTGTGACTTCGCGTCCGAAGGGAACGAAGATCGCAGGAGCTTCGTCCAGCTGCTGGCGTCGCTGGGTGAGTTCGCCTTCCTTATCGGGATTGAAGAGCATCAGGCCCCGAAAGACCTTTTGCATCAGGTCCGCATCGCCGCACTCCCGCGCCAGTTCCGCAAGCCTGAGCCGGGGTTCGAGATCCGTCAGGGAGCTGCCGACGACCGGGATAATGTCCCGCATTTGCTGGCGGGCGGCGTCGAGCTGTTCGAGGTTTTGTCGGGCTTTGTTCTGCAGATCTGTATCGCCGACCAGTTCAGCGAGCTGGGCGAGGATTCGCATGCCGTCGATGGAGCGTGGAAACCGGATGCAGGCGGCGAGGACTTCATTGAGCACCTGTTTGGCTGAGTCGATGTTTTTTTCGGCCAGAGCGAGTTTGCCCAGCTGGAAGGACATCATGGGGCTGCCTTCGGCTTCCCGCATCCCGCGTTCGACGGCCGTGCGGGCCTCGTTGAATTTCCCTGCTGCGAGCAGATTTTCAGCGCGGTACAGGGAGGCCGTCAGCTTGTTGTCAACCATTTCGATGTAGTTGTCGGAATCCTTAAGGGTTCCCAGCTGCAGGCGGCAGTCAAGCAGTCGGGAGGCTTTGATGCCGTTGGTTGGGTCGGTGGGAAATTCTTCGATGGCAGCCGCATAGAGCGTTTCGGCTGCGGCGTAATTACCCCGATCAAACTCGATTTCGGCCAGCTGATAGAGCACTTTGGGTTTTTCGTAGCCGGTTTTTTCGAGCGCTCGCAGGTGGACGATGGCAGCGTCCCATGACTGAGCGGTGGCCAGCATTCCGGAGGCGATAAAGCGGGCCTGATTGCCGGATTCGGGGTCGTCGACGAGTCCTTCGAGGGTGGTGATGGCAGCCTGGAGTTGTCCGGCGGTGCCGTAGGCGCGGCCGAGGCTGAGCAGGGCTTTGGAACGCAGTTCGGGGTTTTCGGACGCCTGCCTGAGCAGCGGGATGGCCTTCAGGGGCATACTCCGGCCCATGTAGAGCACACCGTCGAGAAATTGTGTGTGCGATTCGAAAGCGGGGTATTTTCGAAGTTGTTCGAGTTTTTGCTGGAGCAGTTCGCGATCACCGGCTTCGCCGGCAGCCAGCGCTTCAGTAAAGATTTTTGAGGCATCTTCCGGAGAAATCCGTTTCACCAGCATGGCGGCGACTGCCAGCCCAAAAGTCCCGATGACCAGCCAGACCCACCATGGGGCACCAGTGGGAGGCCGATGGGCGGGAGCGGTTGTGCGTGGGGAGTTCGTGCTCATGGGAGGTAATTCGGCGGGACGAGCGGAAAAGAGAAAAACGGCCCATCGTTCGCGGAAGTTCGCGACAGCGGCAACAACTGACAGCGAAAACGCTGGACTTTCACGGCAGAGCATACGACAGTCGTGGCGGAAGTATTGGAAGAATCCCCGGGAAATGGCGGCCACAGCTGTGAAAAGCATCCCGGTGTCGGCGTCTCCCGAATAAAGCGAAGCCCCGTCTCATGTCTCAGGACATTCGAAAATCCTCTCGTCGAGAACTCCTGACGGCAGTCGCGCCGGCGTCCTCCGGGGAGACCGGTGACGCTCCGCCCCGCGCGCCGCGGCAACCTCCGGCGGGCGGAAGCACTGTCAGACTGTCGAGCCGCGCGATGGCCTGTGATTTTGCCGTCATCCTGAACCATTCCGCAAATTCCGCCATTACCGCTGCCGGAGAGGCCCTTGAACGGATCCACGCCGCCGAAGGCTGGATGTCGATTTATCGGCAGGACAGTGAGATTTCGATTGTCAACCGGGAGGCTGGTCGGCAGCCGGTGAGCATCAGCAGTGATTTGATGGAGCTGTTGCAGACGTCAGCAAGGCTCCACAGACTCACCAGCGGGGGATTTGACCTTGCGTCCGGCCGCCTGACTCAACTCTGGCGAACCGCCCGAAAAGCCGGCCGATTACCGGAAGTCGGCGAAGTCGAAACTGCTCGCGCTGCCTGCGGATTCCAGCACGTGATCATTGACAGTGAAGCGAAAACCCTGCGTTTTTCGCATCCTGAGCTCCAGTTGGACCCCGGAGCGATTGGCAAGGGGGCGGCGCTCGATGACGCCGCTGCATGGCTTGCCAGCCGCGATGAAGCGCCGGCTGATTTCCTGATTCACGGCGGTCACAGCAGCCTGCTGGCGCAGGGGGGGCACAATGGGCACGACGGTTTTCCGGTGGGCCTCGGAAACCCGCTGCTGACCCAGCAGAGAATGGCGACGGTGCTGCTGAAAAATCAGGCTCTGGGCACGAGCGGCTCGAATATTCAGTTCTTCCGTCATGGTGGGCGGCGTTACGGGCACATTCTGGACCCTGCGACCGGCTGGCCTGCCGAAGGCGTTCTGTCCGCTACGGTCCTGGCACCTTCCGCCGCCGTTGCCGACGCACTTTCCACGGCTTTTTTTGCGATGGGGGCTCAAAAGGCGGTTGATTGTTGCCGCCAAATTCCCGAAATTGGCCTGATTCTGACTCCTGTGCCAGACCGCGGCACGTTGCTGCGGCCGCTGGTGGTCGGTATTCCGCCTGCTCAGATCTACTGGGATGACCAGCAGGCTCAGCCAACGTTCCTCAACCCGCATTTCCTGGAATAATCCTTCAACCTTGCCTGAACTGCAACCCGAAGTCGAATTCGGGACTGTGGTTGTGTAGACTCCCGACTTCTGCCAATTCTTCCCCGGCGGCCAACGCCGGTTTTCCCTGCGGAGCCCCTAACCAGTGGCTGAAATTCGTCGCAATTCCGTGGCTGCGGTGCTGATGTTGGTCATCCTGCGTCTGTCCATCGGCTGGCAGCTGCTCTACGAGGGCCTGTGGAAAATTCAGTCTCTCGGAACTCCCAATCCGTGGTCTGCCGAAGGTTACCTGAAGAATGCTCAGGGCCCGCTGCGGCCTGTCTTCCGGTCGCTCACCGGCGACCCCGACGACACGCAGTGGCTCGACCCCGATCAGGTTGCAGCCCGCTGGGACGGCTGGCGACAGCGTTTCAATACCCACTACCAGCTGAACGAATCCCAGCAGGCCGCCCTCGCCCGACTGGTCGACGGTGCTTCAGGCTATTCCGCTCCGCTCGACAAACTCCCCGAGGGTGTCAACTTCAAAGAACTCAGGCTGGACTCGGTGATTCGCTACGACGCCGCAAAGAAGCTCCTGACCATCGACGGCGACAGACACATGCTGCCCTCGGAAAAGCAGGCACTCGAGGCTCAGGTGGCTGGGCGCACCGGGCCTGAATACGAAGCCTGGCAGGCTGCGCTCGATGCGGCCTACGCCCGCTCCAGTCGACTCTCCTACAAAGAACGCCTGCGTGCGCATCTGCTCGGGAATCCGGACAACGCGGGCCTTATCGATGGCCGCATCAGTCAAATCCATCTCTACCAGCAACTGCTCAGCCGCTACGAACAAAAGCTCGCCGACGCCGACCTCCCCTATCAGCTTGAACACCTCGACCGCACATGGTCCGATACCCGCGAGAAGGGTTCTGAACTGACGGGTCCCGTGCGGGCCCTCGACGCCGAACTTCAGGAAGAAGCTCAAAAACTGCTGTCGGTCGAACAGCTGCAACGCGGGCCGCTCCCCGAACCCTGGTCGCTGCTGCGGGTGATCGATCTCGCCACGATCGGTGGACTGGCCGGACTCGGCCTGCTGCTGCTGCTGGGCCTGTTCACTCGCCCTGCCGCGCTGGCTGCCGCCGGCATGATCTTCGGGTTCTACCTGGCCATGCCTCCCCTCCCGGGACTGCCTGAAGCACCCGGGCCCGAGCACAGTCTGATCGTGAATAAAAACCTGATCGAAGTCTTTGCCCTCGGGGCACTCGCCTGTCTGCCCACCGGCCGCTGGTTCGGACTGGACAGCGTCATCGCTGCATTCCTCGCCGCCCGCCGCAGTCAACGGGGCCGTCCCGCCGCCTGAATCTTCCCGCGTTAACCGAAACCTCTGCTTATCCACAACCCAATGGCCGCAGCATCTTTCGCAGGTGCACGTCCAGCAATCGACCTGGGAGTCCTCAATCATGGATATCACCCCGGAACAGACCGAAATTGGCAAGGACAACTTCAACGAGGCAGTCGGTTTTACCCGCCGCGATCTGCTCAAAGCAGCCGCTGTCGGTGCTGGTGGTCTCGGAGCACTCTACTTCCACTACGAAAAGCTGAATGGCTCGCCGGTTCGCACTGCCTTCATTGGCTGTGGTGACGAGGCCAACGTGTTGATCACTGAGCACCCGGCGGACTTCATGGAGATCGTCGCCATCGCCGATCCCCGCCCGGCCAACATCGAACGTACCTTTAAGGGCAGTCACCCGGAAGTCCGTATCGGACTCAACAAGAAACTCGGCCAGGCCAAAGCCAGCGAAATCAAGGTCTACGGCGACCACCTTGAACTGCTCAAGGATAAGGACGCACTGGGGCTCGAAATGGTCGTCATCGCTGTGCCGCTCAGCCAGCACGCGCCGATCGCCATTGCCTGCATGGAAGCCGGCCTGCACGTGCTCACCGAAAAACTCATGGCCCACAATGTGACTCAGTGCAAACAGATGATCCGCATGGCCGAACAACGCGGACTCCTGCTGGCCGTCGGCCACCAGCGTCACTACAGCGTGCTCTACGATAATGCCAATGATCTCATCCAGAGAAGCCTGCTTGGTGACATCAAATTCATCCGCGCCCAGTGGCACCGCAACAACAGCTTCCCCGGCAGCGACAGCTGGAAGAAATGGGATCGCGGCGCCGAAGCCAAAAAAGACCGCGAACATCTGCTCAAACTGGAAAAATCCGGCCGCCTGCAGGAACTGGGCTACGACAGCGCCCGGCAGCTTGTCGACTGGCGACTCTACAACAAGACCGGCGGTGGACTGATGGCAGAACTCGGCAGCCATCAGATGGACGCCGCCAGCATCTTCCTCGGCAAAGTTCACCCGCTGGCAGTGCAGGGTTACGGCGGACGAAACTTCTACGGTGTCAAAGGTGTCGGGCCAAAGGAAAACTGGGATGATGACCGTGACATCGATGATCACATCTATGTGACCTTCGAATTCCCCGGTCGCCAGTATTCTCAGGACCAGAACGACGTCGCAATCGTGACCTATTCGTCCATCAACACAAACCGTCAGGAGTTTTACGGCGAAACCGTGTTCGGCAGCCGCGGGACCCTGATCATGAAGGAAGAAAAGGAAGCTCTGCTTTACAAGGAACAGTCGGCCGGCAGCGGCGGTGGACTCGAACAACGACTCTGGGTGCTCGACAGCTCTGCCGGAGGCGGCCCGGTGCTCGACAGCTACAACACTTCCGCACCCTCGGCAGCCGGAGCCATGGCCAAAGGGGCCATGGGCGATAAAGTCAGCCGGGGATACCGTGAAGAAATGGAACACTTCTGCTACTGCGTCCGCAACGGCCGCGGCTGGAAGGAACTTCGCTGCAACGGTCGGGTTGCCATGGCTGATGCCATTATGGCACTCACCGCAAATCTCGCCATGAAACACAAGAAACGCATCGTCTTCAAGGAAGAGTGGTTCGACGCCGACAACGATGCTGTTCCGGAAACCGATGCCCAGATTCAGGCGTGAGCCCACCACGCTGCTCTTCAGCACCAGCCACCAATGTCAGCCAACCTGATCGATACCCACTGCCACCTCGATTCCGACTCCTTCCGAGCAGACCTGGATGAAGTGCTGCAGCGTGCACGGAGTGCAGGCGTCGTGCGAATGCTCACAATCGGCATCAATGCGGCCTCCAGCCGCGCCGTGGTGCTGCTCGCCAATCGCTACGACTGCCTCTCGGCCATCGTGGGCATTCACCCGAACCACACCCATGAAGTCAGACCCGGTGACTGGGAGCAGATCGAACAACTGGCACTCCATCCACAGGTCGTGGGAATAGGCGAAACAGGAATCGATAACTACTGGAAGGACGCGCCGCTCGATGGACAGCGGGAAGCCTTCATCCAGCACATCGAACTCTCACGCCGCTCCGGAAAACCCTTCGTGGTCCATTGCCGCGAAGCCGAACCGGAAGTCCTCGAAGTGCTGCGGCACTGCGCCGCTGATGGGCCGCTCAATGGTGTCATGCATTCGTTCTGCGGGAGCGTCGAGACGGCCACCGCCTGCCTCGAACTGGGACTCTATCTGTCCTTCAGTGGCATGCTGACCTACAAAAAGAACGACCAGCTCCGCAGCCTTGCCGCTCTGGTCCCCCCGGATCGACTCCTGGTCGAAACCGACGCCCCCTACCTTGCTCCCCAGGCCTTCCGAGGCAAACGCAACGAACCCGCATGGGTCGCCCATACAAATGCCTGCCTTGCCGAAGTCCACGGGATCGATCCGGAAGCCATGGCAAGGCAAACAACGGCAAACGCCCACCGGCTGTTTTTCAGCCGGTGACAGTGCGGTTCCGGATGCGAAATCGCCCAAAGGCCTTGAAGTTCTCTCCATAATCGCCAAAAGCGGGAAAGGCGTGCGGGGGATGTCAATCCCGGGTAATGGTGCGTGCCCCCGCAGCCAGCGCCGCAGCAGAAGCGTACCGGCGCTCAACCGGCCGATTGACATCGACCGCACGCCGCAGGGCGTGTTTTTTGACGTGATTGGGGCGTAGGTGTAAACCGGATTTCGGAGCTCAAAACATGCCATTGCGCCCCATTTCACCGCATTTCACCATTTCGGCATCCTCGATACCAGAAAGTCGGGGCCATGGGTGACACCGGCCATGGAGTAAGTCCGATCAGCGTCAGGGGGCAGACTGCTGCTGCTGGCGGAACATCCACGGCACAAGCCCGTCGTAGTCTTCGTAACTGGGCGTCCACGAGTTATGTCCGACACCCGGAAACTCGATGTAGATCGGCTGGCCGCCGGCTTCCCTGAGCGCCTTGACTGCGCTGCGGCTGCGTTCCACCGGGACCGCCTGATCCTGGTCTCCGTGCGCCACCCAGATTGGCAGGTGCTTTACTGCGGCAATCTTCGAGGGATCGGCAGCGCCACAGATGGGCGCCACAGCGGCGAACCTGTTCGGGTTTCGGATGGCAAAGTCAAATGAACCAAAGCCGCCCATGGAGAGGCCGGTGAGATAGATTCGGCTTGTGTCGACGGCTTCTTCCTGAAGTGTGGTTTCGAGCATCTGCTGGACGGCTGCCAGCTGCGGGCTGATGTCTTCAGGCATTACGGGATCCTCCTTTCGGCTCCAGTCAACTTCCATCCATTTGCGGTCGGAGCGGCACTGGGGGGCGAGGATGTAGCAGGGGAAACGATTTCTCCAGCGAGGCTGAGCCATTTGTGTGGGGAAGTAGAGCAGCTGCAGCGCGTTGTCGCTGCCCCGTTCACCGGCTCCGTGCAGGAACACAACCAGCGGATAGCGGCGACCCGGCTCCACCACGGCGGGTTTCAGCAGCCGATAGTTGAAGACCTCATTGGTGTATTCGCCGCCGGTAAAAGTGATCGACTTGCTTTCGTAGACCTCGGCGGCATTCACGGGAACGGTATTGGTGGTCTCTGTGGCGGGCGCAGGAGGTGCAACGTGGTCGCGCCATAACCAGCGGAGTGAATCCGGCAAAATGGCTCCACCGTGCCTGCCGTTGTGTCCTCCCGTGCCGCCCACGAACTGGTAGTCGTAGTTTTTGAACTTCAGGGCCAGCTGCATCTGGAGGTTTCCGAGCCACCAGTTGCCGTGTTCGTTGTCGAGGTCGTGCTCGCCGTCCTGAAGAAAGACGCGAATCGGCCGGCGGTCGGTTTTGCGAATGATCGCCGGGTAGTGATGTCCACCACGGATGTTCGTAAAGCTGCCGACGTGGCTGAGTACTTTGCTGAACCACTCGGGGTGCTCCCACGCTGCCGTAAAGGCACAGATGCCGCCGCTGGAGATGCCGCAGATGGCTCGGTCGGCTGGATTTGCGGATACATTCAGCTGTTGCTCAGAAACCACGTGCGGGATCAGTTCCAGCTGGAGAAATCGAGCGTACTGGTCGCTCAGCGTGTCATATTCAAAGCTGCGATTGGCTGCTCGCCAGCGATTGTCGGGCATGGGGCCGCCGCTGTGCCCGGGATTCACGAACAGGCCGATCGTCACCGGCAACTCGCCCCGGTGAATTAAATTATCGAACACCACGGGCACGCGAAACTGCCCGTTTTCGTCCACGTATGCGTGTCCGTCCTGAAACACCATCAGGCAGGCTGGCTGGGTTCCGTCATACTGGGTCGGCACATAAACGAAGTACTCGCGGGTTGTCTCAGCGAAGATCTGACTGGTCCACTCATGCTTTGTGACCTTGCCGACAGGGACTCCGTCCTGACGCTTCGAATCCGGTCCAGGCTCGTAGGCGGCGTCGGGGTCCGGTGGAGCAGTTGGGGTTTGTGCAACTGCCAGTTGTGAGAGCAGGCCGCAGGCGACGAGGGGCAGCAGGAGGGCGTGTAGTGCAGTGGCAGGACAGGTCATGGCGGGAATTCCGAAGAGCAGTGGAATGGTTGGGGGACGTTGCCGGTGGTTATTGACTGTGTGCGGGGCGGGGGCCAGTTGTGTCGGCCTGCGGCCCCTCCGGAGAGCGGTGAGCCGGTCAGAGGGGACTGTATTACATTGGGGCGGGCGTTGCATCCGGCGGCAAACTGTTCTGCAGACTGTGCATTTCAGCGGCCAGCTGCTGGCACTTTGCCCGCAGTTCGGGATCAGTGAAATTCGCCTCCGGCAGCAACCGCAGGGCCCTTTCAGTCGTTGCCATGGCGCGCACGCGGTCCCCTGCCCGCAGGTAAATTTCGGTCAGCTGTCTGGAGAGCGCGAAATAGAAAGTGACGTCATTCTGGTCGCGGCCTGATGAATTGAGCACCTCTGAGAGAGTGGCGCAGGCCTGTTCCCCGGGTGCCACCGCGGCGGCGATCTCGCCCGCGGCCTGCAGGTCGTTGATGGCATTCAAAAGCATCCCGGCACTGCTCCGCAGGAAATTCAGATGCTCCCTGCTCTCCCTGGGACGCAAAGCGGACTTCTGCCGCTGCGTATGAGCCAGCCTGATGAACTGAGCGGCCGAGTTTCTGTAATCTCCGATCGCACGAAAATGATCGGTCGCGACCTGCCAGCCGTAGATGCGCAGGTCCAGAAAAACTTCGTCCTGGGGCACGTTTTCCGGTGCTTTGCTCAGAGTCTGCAGGAGTCTGTCAACTTCCTCCGGCCGGATCATTCGCGGGTCAACCTGGAGCTTCAGCCAGAGATATCGAATGGCCGTATCCAGATGCAGCTCGGGAATGTCACCCCACGGGCAGAAATAGTTGATGTAGGCGGCATACTGCTTCAGGCCTTCTTCGTGGAGCCGCCTCCGCAGCATTGCTCCCGGCGAATTGTCGCTTTCCGCAGGGGGAGGGGTCAACATCAGCAGCTGGTTGATCAGCCTGACACTGTCCTGCAGCTGTACCTCAACGGCCTGCGTGCGTTCTGCGTAGAGTCTGGCATTGTTGACGGCCCGGGTTTCGGCCGCCGTGGCCTGCTGCACCAGTCGTTTCTGGGCGAACCCGAAATGCAGTGACTGCGCCACGATCGCAACGGTGGCGGCTGCCAGCACGACCGTCAGAGTGGCCAGAGATTTGTTGCGGCGACTCCAGCGGATCAGCCGTGCGGGCACACTCAGACTGCGCGCTGAAACCGGCCGCTGATTAAGGAAGGCCTGCAGGTCCTGCTGCAATAATTTCGCTGTCGCATACCGGTCTCGCGGATCTGTGGCGAGACATTTCAGACAGATGTTTTCAAGATCTCTCGAAATTCGCGGCTGCAGCACCCGCGGGGCAGGCAGGTCACCTCTCTTCACAAGTTCCAGCGTTGCTGCCGCATTGTCGGTCAGGTATGGCGGACGCGCGGTCAGCAGCTCATAGAGGATGCAGCCCAGACCGTAGATATCGACCGCAGGAGTCAGCTGATCCTGCTCGCCCCGAGCCTGCTCCGGTGACATGTATGCCGGAGTGCCGACAATCTGGCCAGCCAGCGTGACCGTCTGGTCGCCTGAGAAGCGTGCGGTGCCAAAGTCCGAGATCAGCGGCTGAAAACTGCTCAGACTTTCGCCTCCGGAAAAATCACCCGCGGGCTGACTCAAAGGCCGCAGCAGTACATTGGAAGGTTTCAGATCCCGGTGAAGCACGCCCTCCTGGTGTGCATGGCTCACGGCATCACAGAGCTGACTCACCAGCCCCGCGGCCTCCTTATCGGGCACTGCCCGACCGCGAATCCGACCGCTCAGCGACGGTCCGTTCACCAATTCCATCAGAATGGCCGGAACCGGCAGTTCCACCAGCACCTCGTACATGTGCACAATGCCGGGGTGTCCGAGTCGTCCCAGTGCGTGCGCTTCCTTGAGCATCCGCTGGATTTCCTGCAGTCCGGGATTGGAGCCACGCAGTAACTTCACCGCCACAGCGCGGTCCAGCACACAGTCGCGTACTTCCCAGACCTCACCCATACCGCCCCCTCCAATTCGTCGCACCGGAATGTATCTCGGGGGGAGCAGATTAATGGGGGCTGGCTGCGGGGAGTGGGGGCTTTCAAAGGCCAGCTTCTTCCACAGTTCCTTCGGGGCAGCAGCCACCGGGGCGTTTCCGTCGCTGGAAACGCTGTGCTTCCCGTCGGCCGGCTGCTGCGTCGGTTCCGAAACAATTTTCGGAGAACTGTCGAGCATTAATGCGAGCGTGTGACGACAGTCTGAGCAGATGTTCAGGTGATGCTCAGCTGCTGCGGATGCCGCCTCGTCAAGGTCGCCCTGCAGGTAGGCCTCGAGATTTGTGCGGGGAAGGCAGGCTGTGGCTGCTGGCATAAAGTTCGACCCTGCGGGCTGGAGTCAGCTGCCTTCCGCCACATCGGGGGCCGCTGATGTGTGAGTGCCATTGCGGAGTTCCAGCTTTCTGACCTCCTGCTGGATTAACCGCTGAACGCGGGCCCGCGACGCGTAAACGGAATACAGTGGCATCCTGAGGTTTTCGGCGACGGCAGGGCCGGATTCGCCTGCGAGAGTCGTCTGGGTGAATGCCATCCACGTCAGCGGACGCACCCGCTGTTTCACGAGGAGCATGGCCTGCTGCATGAGATCCTGTTGCCGCAAAGCCTCGAATTGCTGCTCCATCCTGCCGATTTCGTCCACAGCCTCATCGTACCGGGTCGAGAGGGTGCTGAGTTGGCCTGGGGGCGTGCGAACCAGAGCATCGCACCGACACCGCCAGGCGATCGCCTTCAGCCAGGCGCGGAAGCTGCCGCGGCCGTTGTGCTGAAAAACACCGATCTTCTTGACCACAACCAGCATGGCGTTCTGAGCAACATCATCGGCATCGTCCTGGTTGACTCGGTTCCAGCGGCACCAGCCATGAATGACCTGATAGCACCGGTCCGAAAACGCCTGCCATGCTTCGCTGTCGCCCGCCTGAACGCGGCCGAGCAGACCAATGGATGTATCGCACACTGTAACAGACAATGGTGCTCTCTCTGGGTGTTTCAGGTTCGATGTTGCAGAATCGACCCTAGGTTGCGAGGGTACATGGATGGCTGGCGGATTTCAAGTACTCTCCATGGCTGAGGCCGACTATTCGTAAGGTAACCTTGTTTTCTGTCCCGGGCGCGGGTGTGAGTCTGCTTTGGAGCGGTGTGCAGGCGTTTCCAGCAGCATTGCGGCCGGAAACAAAAAACCACTGCCGGCGGCGTGGCACCCTCCTGCTCCGATGTCTAGAATTGCTCGCACCGCTCTCTCCCGGAGCCTACCCACGGAACTCCTGTATGCGACCTGCTCCCGAACATCCTGAAGCCCGCCGCGAATTCCTTCGCGCCCTGTCCGCGTCCAGTCTGGCGGCCCTTGCGGCTTCCGCCCCGCGATCACTCCAGGCCGCCGAAGACCAGTCGCCCCAGCCGGTTCCCACCGCAGACTCCTGCATACTGCTCTGGATGGGCGGCGGCATGGCCGCTCCGGATACGTTCGATCCCAAGCACTATGAGCCGTTCCGAGTGGGCCTGCCGGTCAGCGAAATGCTCAGCACATTCCCGGCCATCGATACCGCTGTCAGTGGTGTGAGGATCTGCCGGGGACTCGAAAAGATCGCTGCCGTCCTCGATCGTGGCACGCTGATTCGTTCCGCCGTTCAGCCCGACCTCGGCAGCATTCTGCACTCCCGTCACCAGTACCACTGGCACACCGGCTACGTACCTCCGCAGACTGTGGCCTGCCCCCACATCGGTTCGTGGATTGCCCGGCTCCGCGGACCACTCAACCCCGTCATTCCCGCCTTCATCAACATCGGTCAGCGGCTGGAGGGGGTCGGCGAGAGTGAAGAACTCAAGGCGTTCACCACGGCTGGATTTTTCGGGAGCGAGTATGGCCCGATGAACCTGCCGTTCCCCGAAGATGCAGCGGCCTCCGTTCGACCGCCCGGCGGGATGACTGCGGGACGTTTCGCCAGCCGCGACCGGCTTTTTCGTCGTCTGATTGAAAACTCCCCCCAGCGGCAGTACCTCAGTGACTACCAGCAGGAATCGCTCCTGAGATCCATGGACAATGCCTCACGACTGCTCAGTTCACCACACCGGGATGCATTCGACATCAGTCTGGAACCTGAGGAAACGCGGCGGGATTACGACACGGGACGATTCGGTCGTGGATGCCTGCTCGCTCGCAGACTTGTCGAAGCCGGAGCCCGCTTCGTCGAAGTGACCACCGAATATGTGCCGTTCCTGCACTGGGACACTCACGCCAATGGCCACGAAACGCTCGCCCGGATGCACACGGAAATCGACCGTCCCATCGCGCGGCTGATCCGCGACCTCGAACTCCGCGGACTGCTCGACAGAACCCTCGTGATTCTGGCCTCGGAATTCAGCCGTGATGCACTCATCGAAGGTGTGCCCGGATCCAATGCTGCTGATCAGGCCACCGAGCGGGTGGATGCCGTGCAGGCCATGAAACACTATGGGCTGCATCGACATTTCACCGGCGGCACCAGTGTGTTGATGTTCGGCGGCGGAGTTCGCCGCGGTTTTGTCTACGGCAGGACTGCCGACCAGCGACCGCTGGTCGCTGTCGAAAACCCCGTCTCCATCGCCGATCTGCATGCGACCATCATGACAGCGATGGGGATCAGCCCCACAACCGGCTTCGATATCGAAGGCCGTCCTTTCTACGTCACCCAGGATGGGAAAGGACGCCCGGTCACAGAAATCTTTCAGAATGCCTGAGGGGCGATGATGCAGCCTGCTTCCAAACGGCGCCTGTTGGTCGCCGTGGTTCTGCCATTGGCCGTCGCCGCCCTGCTCCCTGTTCTGCGCCGCCCCTCCACGACTTCACCCCAGGTCGTGGTCTACTGCGCTCACGACTCCATTTTTGCCGATGCTGTGCTGCAAGCCTTCGAGCAGCGGTCCGGCATCCGGGTTACCGTTCGCTACGATGAAGAAGCCAGCAAAAGCCTTGGGCTGACCCAGCTCCTGCTGGCCGAAAAGGCAACGCCCCGATGCGATGTTTTCTGGAATAACCAAACTCTGGGCACCATTCGGCTGCAAAGAGCCGGAGTGCTGCAGGCGTGCCCGCCGGACTGGTTTCGACGAATTCCGGAACACTATCGTGACCCCGCTGGGTGCTGGTGCGGGTTTGCCGGACGGTTCCGCGTCTGGCTCGTCAACACCAGCCGCATGCAGGCCAGTGTCCGCACGGTCGACGAGGCCTTTGCTGCAGACGACCTGAGCCGCTGCAGCATTGCGGTACCGCTGTTCGGCACGACGCTCACCCACTACACGGAACTGGCCGCGGAACTGGGCCTCGCAGAACTTCAGGAATGGCACCAGTCGCTGCGGGAGCGAGGCATTCGGGAGGCGCGTGGGAACGGCGCTGTCCGGGATCTTGTGGCAGCCGGGGCCTGCGATTTCGGCCTCACCGACACCGATGATGCACTCGCTGCCATCGATGAAGGAAAACCCGTGCAGATGCTCCCATACCGCCTGCCCTCCGGAAATACCATCTGCATCCCCAACACGGCCTCCATCATCCGCAATTGCCCGCATCCCCGCGAAGCTGAGCAGCTGCTCAGATTCCTGCTCTCCGAGGAAGTGGAGTTGCTTCTGGCAGGCTCCGCAGCCCGTCAGGTGCCGCTGGGAGCTGTGGATTCCGCGAAGTTGCCTGCTGACGTCCGGCCGCTGCTGGAGTGGGTGCAGGACAGCACAGCGCCGGGGGCCGCGGCAGATTTCGACGAGCCGGTCCTGAGCTGGCTGTCAGAGCTCTACACGGGCGGCGGCGAGTAGTTGTGCATTCGCGGGACAGTCCTGCTGTGCCGACTGCCAAAACGGCCGATGCCCATTCCAGGGCTCCGGCCTGGGAGCTGAAAAACGATCATAAACTGATGAGAAATAAGGTTTTACGCGAATTGATCTGTTTTTGGCGCGCCTTTTGCATCACTTGATGCCCAGTGAAAAATTCTCTGCCAAACTGTTCCACAAGTGCTCTGGAAGGCTCCACGAGCACACGGGACGGTTGGACACGTGATAGCGTAACGAATTGAGGAGAAGCCGTGGCCAAGTTACTGACGTTCGATGAAGAGGCTCGCAAAAGCCTGCTTTCCGGCGTTTCCAAGCTCTCGAAGGCTGTCGCCAGCACTCTCGGCCCCCGTGGCCGTAATGCGGTCCTTGACAAGGGCTGGGGCGCACCGAAGGTGACGAAGGACGGGGTGACCGTCGCTGAGGACATCGATCTCGAGTGCCCCTACGAGAACTGTGCTGTGCAGCTCGTGAAGGAAGCCGCCTCAAAGACCAATGATGTCGCCGGGGATGGTACGACCACCGCCACTGTGCTGGCTGAAGCCATGTACCGTGCCGGTCTGCGTTACATAGCGGCCGGTGCCGATCCGATGGCACTCAGTCGCGGTGCTCAGAAGGCTGTCACAGCCGTCACGGAAGCGCTTCAAAAGATGGCCAGGCCGGTCAAGGCAACGGATCGCGAATCCATTGCCCGTGTCGCTTCCATTGCCGGGAACAACAACCCCGAGATTGGTGACATCCTCGCCGATGCGCTGTTGAAGGTGGGCAAGGACGGGGTGATCACGGTCGAGGAAGGTCGCCACGTGAACACCGAGGTGGATCTCGTGGAAGGTATGCAGTTCGATCGCGGCTACCTCTCGCCGCACTTCATCACCGATGAAGAACAGCAGGAAGTGGTGCTGGAAAACTGCCGCATCCTGATCCACGAAGAAAAGATCTCCTCCGCCAAGTCTCTCGTGCCGCTGCTTGAGGCAATCAGCAAGAACAATGTTCCGCTGCTGATCATTGCCGAAGACGTTGAAGGCGAAGCCCTGGCAACTCTCGTGGTCAACAAAATGCGTGGCATTGTCAAGGTGGCCGCTGTGAAGGCCCCCGGTTACGGTGACCGCCGCAAAGCCATGCTGGAAGACATCGCAGTGCTCACTGCTGGTCGGGCATTCTTCAAGGATCTGGGGGTCAAGCTGGAAAATATTCAGCTCTCCGATCTGGGGCGTGCTCGCCGCGTGCGAATCGATGCCAACGAGACGGTGGTTGTTGAAGGCGCTGGCAAGAAGAATGATATCGCCGGGCGTGCTGAACAGATCCGTCGGGAAATCGATGCAACCGACAGTGATTACGACCGTGAGAAACTGCAGGAGCGTCTGGCGAAACTCGCCGGCGGTGTTGCTCAGATCAGCGTAGGTGCCGCGACCGAGACCGAGATGAAGGAACGCAAGGACCTCATCGACGACGCACTCGCCGCCACCCGCGCCGCTATCGAAGAAGGCATCGTGCCCGGTGGTGGTGTGGCCCTGCTCCGCTGCTCCGCAGCCCTCGATGAACTCAAGCTGAAAGGCGACGAAGAGTACGGCGTGGAGCTCGTCCGGGGCATCCTCGAAATGCCGCTCCGCACGATCGCCCAGAACGCCGGCCTTGACGGTGCGGTTGTCGCCAACCGTGTCCGCAAGGAAAAGAAAGCCAGCTATGGCTACGACGCGCTCAACGATCGCTACGGTGATATGCTCCAGTTCGGTGTGATTGACCCGACCAAGGTCGTTCGCACAGCCCTGCAGAACGCAGCCAGCGTCGCCTCTCTGCTGATGACCACCGACTGTATTGTGGTCAACGAGCCCAAAAAGCCGGAGAAGGACGGCCACCACGACCATCATCACGACGGCGGCATGGGTGGCATGGGCGGAATGGACGCAATGGGAGGCATGGGCGGTATGGGAGGCATGGGTGGCATGGGCGGCATGATGTAAGCTGCCGTGTCTGAATACCGATCCGACTGAATGAACTCCTGACTGAATCTTTCTCAATCACAAATCTCGGGTAATCCCGATTTACCATGGAGCAGCAAAATGAAGATTAATCCTCTTGATGATCGAGTTGTCGTTCGCCCGATGGAAGCCGAAGAGCGAACTGCTGGCGGCATTGTTCTTCCGGATGCGGCGCGGGAAAAGCAGCAGCGTGGCACTGTGATCGCGGTTGGCCCAGGCCGGCTGCTGGACAGTGGTGAGCGTTGCCCGGTGAGCGTGAAGGTTGGCGATCAGGTGCTGTTTGGCAAGTACGGCGGCACCGAGATCGAAGTCGACGGCGAGGACGTGAAGATTCTTCGCGAAAGCGACATCCTCGCCAAGATTGTCTGATTACTGAACATTCATCCGCATTTCCCGGCGATTCGGCGCTGTAAGGAGCTTTTGAAGTGGCAAAGCAACTGTTGTTTGATGATCGGGCTCGCATCAGGCTTCAGCGTGGCGTGGACACGCTGGCCAGTGCGGTGGCTGTCACGATGGGTCCCACGGGACGCAACGTGATTATTGACAAGAGCTTTGGCAATCCCGTGGTGACCAAGGACGGCGTCACGGTATCCAAGGAAGTTGAGCTTGAGGATCCTTATGAGCACATGGGTGCCAAGCTCGTGAACGAAGTTGCCAGCAAGACCAGCGATACGGCCGGCGACGGCACGACGACTGCAACGGTGCTGGCTCGTGCGATCTACAACGAAGGCCTCCGCAGCATCTCCCTTGGGGCCAACCCAACGGTCGTGCGAAAGGGCATCGAGAAGGCTGTCGAAGCGGCTTTGAAAAGCATTGAGAAGCTGGCTCGGCCTGTCGAATCCAAGGAGCAGATCGCACAGGTAGGCGCCATTTCCGCCAACAACGACAAGTCCATTGGCGACATGATCGCCAATGCGATGGAGCGTGTCGGTCGCGATGGTGTGATCACCGTGGAAGAGGGCAAAGGCAGCACTACCACTCTCGAATTTGCCGAGGGCATGCAGTTTGATAAGGGTTACATCAGCCCTTACTTCGTGACTCAGGCCGAGGACATGAAGTGTGTGCTCGAAGACTGCCTGATTCTGCTGTTCGAAAAGAAGATCAGCAGCCTGCGTGAATTCGTTCCGCTGCTCGAGAAGGTCGCGCGCACCGGCAAGCCTTTGCTGGTGGTTGCTGAGGACGTTGACGGCGAAGCCCTGACGGCGCTGGTCGTGAACAAACTCCGCGGTGTCCTGAAGATCTGTGCTGTCAAGGCACCGGGGTTCGGAGACCGTCGCAAGGCAATGCTGGGTGACATGGCGGTGCTCACCGGTGGTACCCTGATCTCTGAAGATCTGGGGATCAAGCTGGAAAGCGTCGAAGTTGCCCACTTGGGAACTGCCCGTCGTGTCGAAGTCTCCAAGGATGACTGCACGATCATCGAAGGTGCAGGCAAGGCCGAAGCAATTCAGACTCGTGTGCAGCAGATCCGCGATCACATCGAGAAGACTGACAGCGACTACGACCGTGAGAAGTTCCAGGAGCGTCTGGCAAAGCTCACCGGTGGTGTTGCGGTCATTTCCGTCGGTGCATCGACCGAAGCTGAAATGAAGCAGACCAAGGCCCGCATGGAAGACGCTCTGCACGCCACTCGTGCGGCCGTCGAAGAAGGTATTCTTCCGGGCGGTGGTGTGGCTCTGCTGCGTGCCATCGACGCCGTGACAGCTCTGCAGCTGACAGGTGACGAAGCAATCGGCGCCATAATCGTTGGCCGGGCTCTCGAAGCACCGGCTCGAACCATCGCCAGCAACTGCGGCAAGGATGGTGCGGTGATCGCCGACGAGGTGCGGCAGCTGAAGGGCGCAATGGGCTACGACGCATCGAAGGACGATTATGTGGACATGTTCAAGGCAGGCATTCTCGACCCCGCAAAGGTGGTTCGCAGTGCTCTGTCCAACGCCGCATCAATCGCCGGACTGATGCTCACAACTCAGGTGCTCGTGACCAAGACTGAAGACGCGGAGGGAGGCAAAAAGCCCGCCGCCGAAGGAGTCGTTCGCTGACAGACCGTTGTCGTCCGCAGTTCGGCTGACCGCAGGGGCTCCAGACCGGGCTGAGCAGATTTTTCAGCATCCGGGGCACCAGAAATGGTGTCCCGTTTGCATTCCGGGCAGGGATTTGTTTGGATTGGCCAGTTCAGATGTCTGGAGAGCGCGACTACTATGAAGTTCTCGGCGTCGATCGCTCGGCGACCCCCGAAGAACTCAAAAAAGCCTACCGTAAACTGGCTGGGAAGTATCACCCCGACCGCAATCCGGGTGATGCGGAAGCGGTGAACCGGTTCAAGGAGGCTTCCGACGCCTTTGAGGTGCTCAATGATCCCCAGAAACGGGCCCGCTATGATCAATACGGTCATGCCGGGGTCAAGGGGGCTGGCGGGGGCGGTGGTTTTCAGGACATTGGTGACATCTTCAGTGCCTTTGGCGATCTGTTCGAAGGTTTCGGGTTTCAGTCCGCGGGCAGGGGCGGTCGTTCACAGGGGCGCGGCGGTGACATCCGCATGACGCTTACCGTGGACCTGCCTGAGGCCTACAACGGCTGTCGTCGGGATGTGAGAATTGCGAGGCTGGAACCCTGCGAAACCTGCCAGGGTTCAGGTTGTCGGCCCGGTACGTCCCCCGTTAAGTGTTCCACCTGCAAAGGGCACGGTCAGGTCGTGCAGCAGCAGGGCTTCTTTCGAATGCAGACAGCCTGTCCGGCCTGTCGGGGACGCGGGACGATCGTTCGCGACGCCTGTACGGACTGCGGTGGCGGCGGTCGTCGTCGGAAGGAAGTCATGCGTACCGTGACGGTACCTCCGGGGATCGATAACGGCATGCAGCTGTGTCTGCGGGGGGAAGGCGAGGCTGGGGCCAATGGCGGGAGTCGGGGCGACCTGTATCTGGATATCGAAGTGCGTCAGCACCCGCTCTTCGATCGCGACGGTCAGGATCTGTTGTTCACGCTCCCGATTACGTTTGCTCAGGCCGCTCTCGGTGCTGAAATCGAAATTCCCACGCTCAAAGGACGCGAAACGCTGAAGATTCGCCCCGGCACACAACCCGGAGAATCTTCCCGGCTCCGCGGGTTCGGGATGCCCGACCCCAGCGGACGCTCGACCCGAATCGGAGATCTGGTCGTACGAATCCAGGTGGAAGTCCCTCGGAAACTCACCAGCGACCAGGAAGAACTCCTGCGGAAACTGGCCGAGCTGGACCATAAGAATGTGATGCCGCAGAGAAAGTCGTTCTTTGATCAGGTGAAGGCGTTTTTCTCCGGCGAGACTGAAAGCGAAGAATAACGAGGGGTGGATACATGACTTCTGAAAATCAGCAAAATGACGGCTCCGCGACTGTACCTGACGCAGCGGCTGCAGCGGCCGCCGCGATGGCTGCGGCTGAGCACGATCCGGCCGCCACTGCAGCGGCCAGCCAAGCCTCAGAAAATGCGGTCCTGCAGGCGAAGCTCGACGACCTCCAGTCTCGGCTCGTACGCACGCTCGCGGACATGGAAAACTATCGTCGGCGTGCCCAGCGGGAACTTGAAGAATCACGAAGGTTTGAGTCGCTGAGGCTTGTTCGGGATCTGCTGCCGGCTCTTGATGGTCTGAACCGTGCCATCGCCAGCGGTGAGCAGACCGCGGATCCGCAGGCCCTGCTCAGCGGCATTCGCATGGTTGCCCAGCAATTCCGTGATATTCTTCGCGGTCACGCCGCCGAACCGATTGATGCGCTCGGTCAGCCCTTCGATCCGAATTTGCACGAGGCGCTGACACAGATTCCATCAGCGGAGCATCCGCCGATGACTGTACTGCAGGTGGTCGAACTGGGTTATCGGATGCATGATCGGGTTGTGCGTCCGGCACGCGTGATTGTGTCGTCTGCGCCCCCGGCCGGCTGAGTTTTTGCTGGCGGCAGGTGCGGATCAAGACAGCGTTAAGTCCACAGAGAGAGGATCTTCAATGCCAACCTATGAGTATCGCTGCAATGCCTGCGGTCACAAGTGGGATGAATTCCAGTCCATCAAAGCTGCACCCTCGCGAAAGTGTCCCGCCTGCAAGAAGCTGAAGGCTGAGAGAGTCATCAGTGCCGGTGGCGGCATCATCTTCCGCGGCTCGGGGTTCTATCAGACGGACTACCGCAGTGAGTCGTGGAAAAAGGGTGAAGAGGCGGCGAAGAAAGCTTCGGACTCGGGTGCTGCAGGCGGTGGAGGTGCAGCAAAGCCCGCCTCGGATTCCGCTTCCAAATCTTCCGGTTCAGAGAAGTGAGCTGAAGGAATCCACAGCATGAGTCAGCCGAATGATCCGTTGTTTTCCGTGGCGGGCCAGGTTGTGCTTGTTACTGGTGGCAGCCGCGGTATTGGCAGGGCGCTGGCCGAGGGGTTCAGCAGTCGTGGGGCTGACGTTGTGATCTGCAGCCAGAGTCCGCAGTCGGTGGAGGCCGCCGTTTCTGCGATGCAGCTTGCCGGGATGAAGGTTACCGGGCTTGTCTGCAACGTCAGCGACGAAAATCAGATCGCGGAAACGGTATCCGCGGTCATCAGCAGTCGTGGACGGATCGACACGCTGGTGAATGTGGCTGGTGTGAATCGCCGCAAGCGAGCTGAAACCGTTACGATTGAAGATTACGATTTCATTCTCGATACCAACCTCCGCGGTGCGTTTCTGATGGCTCAGACGGTGGGCCGGAAGATGATCGAGCAGCAGTCGGGAGTGGTGATTAACGTGGAGTCTCTCAACACGTGGATGCCACTGAAGGGGGTGCTGCCTTATGCCATGAGCAAGTTTGGCATGCAGGGCATGACTCGGGGGCTGGCGCTGGAATGGGGCCGTCACGGAATTCGGGTCAACAGTCTGGCCCCCGGATTTATTCTTACCGACCTCACCAAAAAACTCTGGTCTGACCCCGGAATGCAGGCCTGGAACGAGCAAAACGCTCCACTCGGACGGCTGGGGCAGCCCGCAGATATGGTCGGTACAGCCATCTTTCTGGCATCCCGGGCTTCTGCGTTTATGACGGGGCAGACGCTGTACGTCGACGGCGGCTTTTCTTCCGGCTGGAGCTGGCCCATTCCGCTGTCCTGAGGCCGCGGGGTGTCGAGCAGAGTCTGACTGTGCCCGCATTGCTTCAGCGGGTACCCGACAGCCGAGCTGTTGCGGGCACCCGCTGATGCTGCCGGCTCGTTAGCGGGACGATTCATCCCGGAGTGTGTCGCCGTGGGTTCGCCAGGCCATGGTTGTTGGCTCGGCAACTTTTCGATAGCCGAGACTGACCACAACTTCCAGTACCTCGCTCCATGTGGGGAACGGGCGGCCGCTGCGGCGCTTGTAGTCGTCCATGGCCCGCATGAATTCCACCTCTGGCGAAGAGTAGTCTCTTTCGCAGGTTGTGGGGTCGATTTGTCGCCGACGATCCTGGCGGCGTCGTTCGATGATTTCGCGGGATTCCGTGCCTTCGTCATATCTCAGCGAGCGATTGGTCGACGTTGGCTCCTCGTCTGACCGGCTCTCTGCAGCCGCTGTCTGTCGCTCGATGCGGCTCGATCTGAGGACTTCCGCGGTGCGACGCCTGCGAATAAGTCGTCGGCGTTCGCGGTCTGTGAATTCAATGGTGGATTCCGGCATGGGCTGTCCTTTTCTGCGTACCGTGTTAGCACGCCTCCTGCTGACCTTGGGGGCTCAGGAACCGGGCGACTGGAGGCTGCTCCGCCTGGTTCAATCGCGGTGCCCTCATGCACCGCAGTTTGAGTATTGCACCTGAAATCGGGGTCCGGGAAGATCTGCGGGATTGGGGGGGAAGTTCAATTCAGGAAACATGAGGCAATATGGGAAAAAACCACTTGTATCGATTATTCCGGCGTGGCGTGGACCGGGACGGCAAGTCCTGCTGCCTCAGGCGATTTTTTTCGAATGGCCTCAAGTGGGGGTGTTCGATCGCGGACTCCGGCTGATTGCTGCCAGTTTTGGAGTGGGCGGAAGTGACGCGGTGGGCGGCATGCTGTTTTGGGCGTTCATCAACGATCACTTGGTGCTTGCAAGTTGTTTTCTGGATTGAATTTACGGTTTTTGGTCTGTTTGTTTGGGAAAAGTTGCTCAAATGTCAGTTGGTGGCATGGTGTTTGCTGGAGGGATGATTGTTTCAGAAAATGGCAGGTGGAGGTAATCGGGATGCCAATTTTTCGCTGGGGTCAGGCATGGGACCCGTTTGGTGATTTCGAGCGGCAGCTGGACCGCATGCTGCAGGGCATGCAGCTGGCGTTTCACGGCGTTCGGTCTGGTCGTCGCTTTCCGCAGCTGAACGTGGTGGAGCAGGATCAGTGTTATGTGATCACGGCGGAGATCCCTGGAGTGACTCCATCGCAGATTGAAGTCACCACGGATTCGCGTTACCTGACGATTCGCGGAGTTCGGCAGCCTCCTGAAGAGGCGCGTGAGGATTCATTTCGTCGGCAGGAGCGATATCATGGTCAGTGGCAGCGAAAAATTGAGTTGCCGGATCGTGTCAGTGAAGACGGGATGAAAGCCGACTACACGGCTGGGATATTGCGCATCACCCTGCCCAAGGCAGCGTCACTTGTACCGCGTCAGATCACTGTGAATGAGGGCCCGTAGGAGGTTGACTGCCAATGTCCAGCGAGAATTCATTGCCAGGGGACAGTCCTGCAGCCGTACCTTCCGGAGCCATGCTGCCTTCGCCGTTATCGGTACCCGTGGAAGCGGCTGTGCCGGTGCCTGAGCCTGAGCCTGAGCCACGTCTGCTGTTCACTCCGCCAATTGACATTTACGAGACCCCGGACGGGTTGGTGCTCTACGCGGATCTTCCCGGAGTAACCGCAGACAGTCTGGATCTGCAGGTGCAGGACAAGCGGCTGACACTGTACGGCCGTGTTCAGCAGCCGGCGGGGGCGCCTGTTCGCGTATTGCATCAGGAGTACCAGACGGGAGATTTTCTGCGATCGTTCATTTTAAGTGACGAGGTGGATCACGAGCGGATTCAGGCGAAGCTGAATAACGGGGTGCTTCGCGTGGAGCTGCCCCGGGCAGCGCGTGCGAAGCCGCGACGGATCGACGTTTCCTCTGGCTGACAGAAGTTTTGGAGTGTTTCATGCCCAGTCGCAGAGAAAAGCTGGAGGCAATGCTCCAGACAACCCCGGGTGACCAGCTCCTGCGTTATATGCTGGCGATGGAGCTCGATCGTGGCGGGCTGACCGATGAATCGCTCTGGCACTTCACCCAGCTGATGCGGGCTGTTCCCTGCTATGTTCCTGCGTTCCTGATGGGCGGCCAACTTCTGATGCGGCTGGGCCGCACTGAAGAAGCGCGTTCGGTATTCGTCGACGGCATTGCCGCCGCACAGCAGCAGCAGAACAGTCATGCGGCTGGTGAGATGGCCGGCTTTCTTGCTTCACTCGGCAACTGAATCATCGGCCGTGGTAGTCAGTCCGGGGCACTCGCTGGCCAGTTCCACGGCCAGCCTGACAAGTTGCCCCATTTTGGGCGGGCTGGCTTCACCATGCACAGGGAGCGCAGCGTCTCTGAGAGCTTCGCTGCAGGCCGGGCCGATGGAGGCAATTCTGAGCTGACCAGCGGCCGCCTTTCGGAATGGCGTTTCGAGTCCTGACTCCTGAGCGATCTTCAGGACATTCGGCACCTGTCCGGCGCTCGTGAACAGCACCACCTGCACGCGTCCGGCGGCGATTTCCTCGAGTGCATGGACCAGAGGACGCGTGTCTTCAGGCAGCGCCCAGCGGTATACGGGGACGGGGTGTACGGCTGCACCACGTTGTTCCAGCGCGGCGTAGAGCTGGGGGTTGGGGACGCCGTATTCCTGAACGGCCACTTCCTGTCCGGCAAGGTTAATGCCTGCCTGATCAAGGGCCTGGATCAATTCACGCCAGGTGTTTGGTTCCGGTGCGCGGACGGCATATTTCAGTCCCAGTCGGGCGAGCACAGCGGCGGGTTTCGGTCCACGGATGATCAGGGTGCAACTGCTGAGTGCCTCAAGCAGTGCCTGTTCGCGGCCTTCGTTGCGAGCCACTTCCAGCAGTGCTTCCGTGCCGACTCCAGTGAGCAGAATCACATTCCGGAACCTGCCGTCGATCAGGTCCTTAATCGCTGCGACAGCCGCTGGATTCTGTGAAATTGGAATCTCACGCATGGAGGGCGCCAGCAGCGGAGTGGCCTGCTGTCGTTCAATCAGTGAGCCCATTTCAGCGGCCCGACGGCTCTCAAAGGCGCACAAAACGAGCCTTTTTCGGGTCATTCGCATCTCCCTGAGCTGCAGTCATGTGATATGGCAGTGATTTCCTGAATTCCGGCGACTGTTTCAATCCAGCAGTCGGACCTGCGTATAATAGCAGTGCACCGAGAACCGCGGATGCTGATTCTCTTTTTCCGACACAACGGGACTCTGCAAATGGATAACCCCGCCTCGCCGCCGCGACATATCGGCGGAATCATCCATACCTATCAGCAGTACGACCCAGCTTCCATTCCGCCGCCGGCAGCTGAATCTCCCGACCTGATTTCTCCTGTCTTTGAACATCTGCTCGAATGGGGCTCCCTGAGAGAGCTCAGTGAAGAAGAACTGGCCCGCGCTATTCGACTCGATCCCGGCCAGTTCGCGGGGCTTGGACCCAGCCTCGATACGCTGATCCGAATGCTGCAGGAACGCAGGCAGAAGATCCTCAGCACATGGGAGACCGACTCCGTCCGCAAAAAAGCGGACCGTCGTGTTGCGGATGCTGCTCGCGATGCGCGTCCACCGGGGCAGTTTTCCAAACCCTTCTGGAATGCCCTCAAAAGCCAGCAGCTTTATGCTCTCGAAAACCTCTGGTACCGTGCCGAGCGAACAGCGCCGGAGTTTGCGGCAAGGCTCACCGGACTGATTGATGTGCTCGGCCGCAAATACCTCGTTGATATGCTGGCAGCCAGCTATGAATTCACGGGACGCAAGTCCATGTCTCCCGAGGAAGCTGTCGAGATCTACGCGGAACTCAAGAAGATCGATGAACTGCTCAAACAGCTCGAAGAAGCCCGCAAAAATGCACAGCTGGCTGTCATCGACCTCGAGGAACTCAGCCAGTTCGCAGATCCGCAGGCGGTTGAAGACCTGCGAAAGTTTCAGGAACAGATCGCCGACCATCTTCGCCAACTCCTCGAACGTGAAGGGCTCGGAGATGGCAAAGGTGCGCTCCAGCTGACGCCGAAGGCCTACCGCCTGTTCCAGTCACGACTGCTCAGCCGCATCTTCAGCGACCTTGCCGCCAGCCGTTCAGGAAGGCATCAGCAGGCGGTAATCGGAGAGGGCGTTGTCGAATTGCAGCAAACCCGACCCTGGGAGTTCGGCGATCCGGTTTCGCAACTGGATATCCCTGCCACCCTGATCAACACCATGCTCCGGCAGGGCCCCTCGCGGCCGCTGCGAATGCAGCCTCGTGATATGGAGGTGCATCGCACACGCAACAACCCCCGCTGCGCCACTGTGGTGCTCATGGATATGAGTGGCTCGATGCGGTACGACGGACAGTACATGAACGTCAAACGTATGGCACTCGCACTGAACGGACTGATCACATCAGAGTTTCCAGGGGACTTTCTGCGCTTCATTGAGCTTCACACATTCGCGAAGCCCGTGCAGCCCGGTGAGCTGGTCTCGCTCATGCCCAAAATGCCCACGATTACCAGCCCCGTCGTCAGGCTCCGAGCTGATATGAGCCGCGAGGATGTGACAGAAATGCATATCCCGCCGCACTTCACAAACATTCAACATGGTTTGCAGATGGCTCGACAGTTCCTTACCCTGCAGGATTCCCCTAATCGCCAGGTGGTGCTGATTACCGATGGCCTGCCCACAGCGCACTTTGAAGGCAGCCTGTTGTACATGCTCTACCCACCCGATCCGCGAACCGAAGAGGCGACGCTCCGCGAGGGCCGGCTCTGCAGCCGCGATGGGATCACCATCAACCTGTTCCTGCTGCCCAGCTGGTCCCAGTCCCGGGAAGACGTGCAGTTCGCCCATCGGCTGGCTGAGAGCACCGGAGGCCGGGTGTTCTTCACCGCCGGACGCGACCTCGACCGCTGCGTCGTCTGGGACTATGTCAGTCATCGCCGGGAAATCCTCGGCGGCTGATCTCTGAAATCGCGGTCGCTCAGGGAAGCAAAGTGCCACCGTTTCGCTCAATGGCCCGTTGCCAGCGGTTCACGGCATCCCTTCTCCGCGAGGCCTCAGCATTCGGGAAATAGTTCTGGCGACCTCCTGTCAGACGCTCCATTTCATAAATCGCCAGAGTCCTCAGCGTGAGTGAATCGCCCTGCAGGTACTGCAGAAGGCGTCCCGTGATGAGCCGATCGCGCGCTTCAGTCTCGTTCAGGCCGCCAATCATCTGCAGCGCGAAGGCAGCGTCCGCCATCGACAGACGTGTCTCCAGAGAGGCGGCGACTGATGCGCGACCAGCCGCGGACGCTGTCACCGCCCCCCGCAACCCCTCAATGATTCGGCGGTGTACTGACTCATCCAGAACCTCAAACAGGGCCGTGAGCAGCAGGTTCGTATCTGCCATCAGGCACAGAACCTCTGCAGCAGCCAGCCCAACCTGCGGATTCCTGTCGGTCAGCAGGGGCTGTACCAGCTCACCCGGTATCCCCGCCGCGGATAATACATCCAGCACCCGATCCTGAACCGCCTGGACTTCCGGTATCGGCTTTGACTCAGAACGCAGCATCCATGCCGGGATGGCGGCTGGCGCCAGGGTTCCCCGCTCCAGCTGTGAACGCTCACCGCCTTCCACGATCAGCCAAGAAAGCGTCTCGGAAGACTCAAGCCTCAGCGGCTCATTCGCGTCTGAAAACCCAACGACTGCCGATCCCTCGAGCAGCGTCAGTCGGACGGTCAGGTCAGAATCAAGTGGCAGCAGGAAACTGGCTCTTTCCGCGGGCTGCTGATTTTCCACGGCATCTGCGTTGTTGTCAGCAGTCGGAACCTGCGGTGTCGCCGCAGGCCGCACTTCCACCGCCACTCGAGTCTGGTCGGACAGCAAAGTGATCGACACCTGTTCAGTGCCGGTTTGCAGAGACAATGCCGGAGGCTGACCCTCCGGCCACGCCTGGGCTTCATCGGTGGTCAGTATCAACTGACCGGACAGGATCTGCAGGTCTGAGCTGCCTTCAGGAATTCTGAATAGTCCACCTCCGGATGTTACTGCTTTCCAGACCTGTCCGGTGCTGCGGATTCCCATTTCGAAGGTGGCGGGGATGCCAAACCAGTTTTTTCCGAGCAGGGGACGGCAGTTCACGGCGTTGAGTGCTGGTACGACAGCGTCACCACCGCGAATCTGCAGCAGATTTGTCCACTGACCGCGCTGTTCATCTGCAACCAGCACGATGCGATTTTCTGCCTGGAGGAGCAGGTTCCGTGGGGCCGCGGGCAGAGCCAGATCGGCGTCACCCGCAGGTGCATCTGGAGCCATCGCAGGGGGTTCCGCAGCTGGGGCCGGTGGCTGAATTGGCCTTTCGGCGACAGCAGGCTCAGGGGCCGGCTGCGTCGGGGAATCAGTGGCGGTCGTGGGATCAGAGGGGGAATCCGCCGCTGCGGGGACTTCTGATTCCGCAGGGATTGCGGCCGCCGGTGGTTCCACCTTTTCCGCGGCGACGACTGCGACTTCGCCGGGCTGGACTGTTTCGGCAGAGGGGCCGGAAAGATCAGCGGGCCCGCGAAGCAGTGAGGAATCGGTGGCGAGCGATAACAGCCAGATTATCGTCAGGCCCGCGATTGTCACTGCCGGCCAGTGCCGGGACTGGGCTGAGCGAGCGTTTTCGGGCTGCCACGGGACCGAGGCAGAGGCAGACTCCGGGGAAGTTGACCTGCCGGATGCTCGTACCACATCGGTGACTCCCGTGGGATCGAGTGCATACAGCCGGTCCTTGAGTCCCGGCTCCAGTTCGATGGGGTCACGGAGCAATCCGAGCAGTTCATGGGCAGAAGCTACTTCTGCAAGCAGCGGATCGGAGGCGAGAATCTTCTGTTCGATTCGCTGTACGAGGTCCGCGGACAGCTGGTCATCGAGATATTCGGCGACCAGGTTGGCATCAACACCCGGCTTATCAGCGGCTGCTGTGGCGATTCGTCGCCTGCGCTTTACGTCACGAATCCGTTCCAGCAACTCGCCGGCGAAAGGGCTTTGGGCAATTTTGATCCCGATCTCACGGGCTTTTTCCGGCGGAAGCCTGTCGTCCATATAGGCCAGCAGAGTCCTGAGAGTCAGCCGCATTGTTGTCCGCTCCTTTTATTTGCACCGTTTCGGCCGTCGCAGGTGAAAGCGTGAAGTGGCCGGGATTAATAGTGGAGTTTGGTTCGGGGTTTCGTACGGATTTCCGGCGAAATCGGGGCGGATTTTTGCTGAGGCCCTGAAATCCGCAGAATCAGTACACGCCGTGCAAACGTTTTCTCTTCGCAGATTCCTGCTGATCAGAGTTCTCAGGGCGGGAACCTGCTGACACAGCCCCATTCCTGGCGTATGAACAGCAGAGGATCGGCAGGGTACCGAGAAGTTCGGGTGGGATTGCGCCCGTTTCGGTCTTGCCTGCCGGCTATAGCCACGGAGATTTCCATGACCCTGCTGCTGACTGCCTCAGCCGAAACAGCTGATCAAACCGCAGAGCCGCTGCTGCTTTCGCTCTGCGGTTCCCGCGATCATTCGTGGCAGCTTTGCAGTGAGGGAGAATACTCCTGCGGATCGTCGCTGCAGGACGATATTCGGCTGAATATCTCCGGAATCGATGGTGCACATTGTCGCCTGGTCTACCGCGGCGGTCAGCTGCACGTGCGCCGGGGCCGCGGTCGAGTCTGGGTGCATGATCTTCCGGTAGCTACCGAAGCACGTATTCGCGAGGGAGATGTTGTCAGTCTCGGTGGCGTCGCTCTGCGATTCGAAGGCGTGGTAACCGCCTGGATTCGCGGCGGTCGCCGTATTCAGCCGAATTCCGGTGCTGAAGCTGTGGAGCCGGCAACTCCGGTGGTGCAGTTCGTTGGAAATTCCAACGTTCCCTTTAAACGGCTGGCCTCTCTCGTTGCCCCTCCGCAACAGCCGCAGCATTCTCCCGAAAACAGCCCTGCCCCCGCCCCACCCTCGAAAGCCGTAGAAGAAGATCTGGTTCGAAGGCTGGCTGCAGTCGCTGAAACTGAGGCTGGTCTGCGGCAGCGGGAGCAGCATCTTCGTGAATCCGAAGCCGCGATTTCCCGGATTCTTGATGAGCTGGAGCAGACACGCGGAAGCCAGCTGAATACACAACAACAGCTCCAGATACAAAAGAATGAATGCGAGGAGCAGCGGGGACTGCTGCGGGCACAGGAAACAGAACTGCGGGCCCGACAGGTGCAGCTCGACCAGCAATCGGCTCAAATTGCCTCGTCGAGACAGGAGCTGGAACTCCTCCGCCAACAGCTCACGAAATCCGAAAACAGTCTTGCTGCGCTACAGCTCAAGACTACAGCCGCCCAACAGCAGCTGGCCGATCGCGAAGTTCGGCTCGGTGCCCGTGAACAGGAACTCGGCCAGCTTGAATCACAATTGGCCGATCGCGAAATTCGGTTCGCTGCCCGTGAACAGGAACTCGGCCAGCTCGAATCACAATTGGCAGCGGGGCGACAGGCGGGCGATGCACGCCTCGTCGAACTCAACTCCCACGAACGGCGTTTGCAGGCTCGCGAGACTTTGCTGGCCGAACAGGAAATTGTTCTGCGGACGTCCGCTGCTGAATTTGAGACCCGTCGGGAATGTCTCGATTCCCGGGAGGCCGATCTCATCAGCCATACACAACTCCTGTCGGCCCGGGAGCAGAATCTTCGCACCAGACTGCAGGAGCTGGAGACTCGGGAAAACGAGAGTCGACGCGTACAGCAGCAACTTGCTGATCAGTCCGTCGACCTGCAGCGTCGGGCCTCTGATCTCGCCCGCGACCGCGAACGACTCACCCGACACACGCACGAGCTCTCGCTGCTTCGACAGGAACTTGAGGCAGGTACACGGCATAACGAATCCCGCACGGCCGAGCTGATGCAGCGCGAGAACGACATGCGCCGAGAGGCGGAACAGGTTCAACAGCAACTGCTGCAACTCAACCAGCTGCGAATCGAAATCGATTCCCGGCAGAAAAATGCTGAATTGCGGGAAATCGGTATCCAGCAGCGTACCACTGAATTTGACAATCGCGCTTCCGATTTCAACCGTCTTCAGGAGCGACTTGCTGAAGCTGAAAATGGACTGCGAGAGCGAGAACAGCTGATTCGGGACATGTATGTAAGACTCTCCGCCCAGGACGTGTCAGGCGACAGCAGACCCCAATCCCCCGAACCTTCCGAAGTCGCTGAAAATCAGCCCCCGCGCGACGAGCCCGTGCTGCTGTCAGCTCCGCCAGTCGATGATTCGGTGGAGACTTACGATGCGTCATGGACCGTGCCCAAAACGCTTCTGACAGAAACCGCCGGAATTTCCGACGAGACTCAGTGCCGCACTGAATCTGACACTCAGTCAACAACCCCGAAATGCACCGCGCCGTCTGAATTGATTACTTCTGCAGATCCCCAGCCACCAACGCCGAACTCAGCCTCAGCTCCTTACTCAGAAGCCCGTTCTTATCTGCCGCCGGGGCTGCTGAGTGATGACCTCATGGATCTGCTTGAACCACAGTTTCCCGCGGGACATTCAACAGACGGGCTGCCGGCGCCTTTTCCGGTGAGTCGCCCTTTCGGAACTCGTGAAGATGCTGAGTCTTACCGCAGCGTTCAGGAAACCCGGGATTTCGCCTGCACCGAAGAAGTTGATGAGGACAATCCTTCGAAATCCCCTGATCGACAGTCTGATGCAATGATGCACCTCAGGGATCTTCCGGAAAACGACTGGAAAGAAGTTGATGAGGATAGTGGAGATCAAACATTGTCAGGTGTTGCCCCCGCTGAGGAAGCTGCTCGAAACTATGTCAGTCAGCTCGTAACCAGCCAGTCCAGTCGGCGTTCTGGCACTGCACAGCCAGGCGACACGCCGCGCATGAACGACAGCCTCTACGCCGATCGAATTGTCCATCAAATCCGGCATAATAAGGAAAAACCGCGGCCTCCCGCGCCCAGAGTTCCGGTGTCCTACATCGAACAATTCCTGAACGGAAAACGCAAGCTGTGGGAGAGTGAGCCGGAGACTGATGAAAATACAGCCGCCGCTCCCGAAACCGTTCAGGTACATCAACCGACCACTGCTGTTTCTGCGGAACCGCGGCAGAAAATTGACGTACCGCGAATTCGCAGGGAAATGCAGAGCTTTCGCGAAGTGGCTTCCCAGGCCGCAAATCAGGCTGTTGTATCGCACAGCCTGCGAAAATCCCGCAGTGCACTGCTGCCGCGAGCCGGCCTCGTGTCGATTTTCATGGTCTCCACTGTCCTGCTCGCCCGCGGGCCGCTGCAACTGGGGCGCGTGTATCCTCCCGTACTCTGGTGCAATCTTGCCCTGCTGTTTTTGTCAGCCATCGAACTCGCACGAAAGATGGCTCAGGTGATGTGGATGTCGTTCACTGCACCCAAAGTGATCGGACACGAGTCTCGTTCGCAGCCAGCTCCAGAGGAATCCGAAGGCGCCGCGGCGACCAGGGAGACGGATGAGTCGCCCGAGCAGCCGCTGTTCTGATGTGGCGTTCTTCGCAGGGCTGGTCCGCAGGAAGGCCAGCCATCCAGACCCATTCATTGCAGTCAGCCAGGTTCATCCAGCAGCTGCCAGCACTTCCAGAGTGCTCGAGGATAATGGAAAAAGCTCTTCCAGAGATTTCCCTTGAGAGACACTGAAAGTCGCCCATCCCGATGCAGATACCCGTACCACTCCCCATGGACGCGGTCGTGGAAGTGACGAAATGACCAGTTGAAGACTTCGCAGTGCCAGTCGAGATATCGCGGCTCGCCCGTCAGCTTCCATGCCAGCAGAGTGGCAATCAGGGCTTCATTGTGGGGCCACCAGAATTTCATATCGTGCCAGTATTCCTGGACGGGTCTGTCATACACATCCCGGAAATAGAGCAGACCTCCGAATTCCCTGTCCCAGCCGCGTTGCCACATGCAGTCCAGCATTCCGCAGCCCAGTGCTGTCAGACGTCCGTCAGTCCGGCGTCGGGCTTCTTCCAGCACAAACCACGCGCCCTCGATCGCATGCCCTGGATTCAGGATTCGGCCATCGAAGTGATCAGAAATACTCCCGTCAGGCTGAACCGCTTCCATCACACAGCCCAGTTCAGGCTTGTAAAAGAGCTCCTCGATTTCTCGTATGCAGCGGTCAATCCACGGCTGCAGTACACCCGTTTCCGCGGGACTGCCACTGAGTTCCTGTGCGGTGGCGATGGTGATCATTCTGGGGGCAAGTCCGAGCAGCTGGCGCTCGTCTGTGAATTTGGGAACCATTCTTCCTGGTGTAAAGTTCACATCCACAAACTCGGCGAATAAATCCCGCGACAATTCTGCTGACTGCCGACTTCCTGTCACCGCCGCATGTCCTGCAAAGGCGATGGCGGCAAAGGCTTCCGAATAAACATATCGTCGGCGACGGATCGGCTGACCCGCACGCGTGACGTGGAAATACATCTGCCCGCGGCCGAATGGCCCCTGTCGGCCCGGCTCGGGAGCCGAAAACCCATACCTCCGCAGAAAATCGAGACCGCTCTCTGCCCATCGCAGCCAGTCCTCGCGACGTGAGTCGTCAGCCAGCTGTTTCGTGCGGGCGAGCGTCAGCAGCATCCATGCCATGCGTCCCTGAGCCCAGATCGATTTGTCCGTGTCCACGACCGTACCGTCGCGATCGACACAGTGCAGATAACCACCGTGCTCGAGGTCGACGCAGCGAGGAAACCAGAAGGGCAGACAGTCATCAAGCAGCAGTCGTTTATACAACTCCGCTGCCTGCTGGCGACCGGCGGTGGTTGCGAGCTCAGCTGGATGCAATTCAGCTGGCTCTGCGATCTGGTCCTGTGCCACGTTCAGGCCGGCTCCTTCCATCAGACAACTCCCCCGTGATCATCACCAGACTCAGCTCAGCAAATCCTCCACCACCCGCGCGGGCAGTACTCCCGTCAGACGCTGGTCGAGCCCCTGGTAGCGAAACGCCAGACGCTCGTGATCATATCCCATCTGATGCAGCACAGTTGCGTGAAAGTCCCGGATATGCACCGGGTCTTTGACGATGTTGTAACTGAAATCGTCCGTCTCGCCATAAATCGTGCCGCTCCTGAAGCCGCCACCCGCCATCCACATGGTGAAACAGCGGGGGTGGTGGTCACGTCCGTAATTTCTGCGACTCAGGCCACCCTGGGAGTAGATGGTGCGGCCGAACTCGCCGCCCCAGATCACCAGGGTTTCGTCGAATAAACCCCGCTGCTTCAAATCTGTAATCAGACCATAGGCAGCTCGATCCAGATCCCGGCACTGATCCGGCAGACGACCGGCCACATTTCCGTGCGTGTCCCAGTTGTTGTGGTAGATCTGCACGAATCGCACTCCACGCTCCACCATCCGACGGGCAAGGAGCATGGTGTTGGCAAGAGTTCCAGGACGCTGGCTGGCTTCGCCGTAGAGGTCAAATGTTGAAGCCGGCTCAGCAGCCAGATTCGTCAGCTCCGGAACACTCGCCTGCATCCGAAAGGCCAGCTCGTACTGGGCAATCCGGGTGCGAATTTCGGGATCGCCCAACTGCTCATAGGCCAGACTGTTGAGCGCACCCAGACCGTCCAGTGTGCTGCGGCGAACCTCCCGAGGTACTCCGGGCGGGTCGTTCAGAAACAGAATCGGATCTCCCGACGTACGAAAAGCGGTGCCGGCATGTTCGCCGGGCAGATAACCAGCCGACCACAAGCGAGCTGAAATCGCCTGCACCTGTTCAGTGTTGGTCGGTCGCGCAACCATCACCACGAAGGATGGCAGATTGCGGTTGAGCGAACCAAGTCCGTAGGAGGCCCATGCTCCCAGACAGGGACGGCCTGTGACCTGATTGCCCGTCTGCATCAGGCTGATGGCCGGCTCATGATTGATCGCTTCCGTGTGCATACTGCGGACGAAACACAGATCATCCGCCACCCGTTGCAGGTTCGGCAGCAACTCACTCATCCACATGCCGCAGTCGCCCGACTGAGAAAACCGAAACATACTCGGGGCAATTGGAAATCGAGACTGCCCGGAGGTCATTGTTGTCAGCCGCTGACCCCCGCGAATCGTCTCGGGAAGATCCCGATCGTACCAGTCGTTCATCACGGGTTTGTAATCGAACAGGTCCATCTGTGGTGGCCCGCCGACCATATGCAGCCAGATTACGGACTTCACACGCGGTGCGGCATGTGGCACGAATGCCCCGGGGAAGCTTTGCCCGGCACTCTGAGAATCCGCAGCCGCAGTTGACTCCGCAAGCAGCCCCGCCAGAGCTGCAGTTCCCGTCAGGCAGGAACCCGATGACAGCAGGTGTCTTCGAGTCAGATTCAGACGCAGGTCGGTCAGCAGTCCCATATCTGTTCTCCTCTGTCCGAATCCAGGCAACTATTTATTGAGCACTTCATCGAGGTTGAGCAGCTGATTGCAGAGCATCGTCCATGCTGCCAGTTCCGCGGCCGGGATTGCTGCCGCAGGTGGTCTCTCGCCAGCTTCCAGCAATTTCTGCGAATCGGCAGGATTGGCGGCATACCACGCTCGCAGCTCAGCGAGCGACCGATGCAGAACTTCAAGCTCAGGGCCCCGGGGACGCCTCGACAGCACCAGTTCATAGATCCCTGATAACCGCGCGTCGTCGTCCTCAGGCGATTCGCTGAACACGCGTTCGGCAAGGACCCGAGCAGCCTCGACAAGCTGTTCATCGTTGAGTGCTGCCAGTGCCTGCAGCGGTGTATTGGTCCGTTCGCGCCGCACTACGCAGTATTCGCGGTTGGGGGCGTTGAAGATGTCCATCGCGGCCGGCGGTGCCATGCGCTTGACGAAGGTATACAAACTCCGCCTGTACAGTCCCTCTCCAGCATCCCGCTGATAACTCCGGGTGTTGCTGACATTCATCGCAATCGCCTCCCACACTCCCTCGGGCTGATAGGGTTTCACACTCGGACCACCGATGCGGCGGACCAGCAGACCGCTGGCGGCCAGCGCGTTGTCGCGAATCATCTCCGCGTCCATCCGGAATCGCGGTCCGCGGGACAGCAGGCGGTTGGCAGGGTCACGCTCGAGTGCTTCAGGGGATACCGCAGCGGACTGTCGGTAGGCGGCCGAGGTAACCAGCAGTCGCACCAGCCGTTTCACATCCCATCCGGATTCCCGGAAATCCACTGCAAGCCAGTCCAGCAGGGGTTGATTGATGGGCAGCTCGCCCGATACCCCCAAATCCCCGGTCGTCTGCACAAGGCCCGTTCCGAATATCTCCTGCCAGTAGCGGTTGACCGTGACTCGAGCCGTGAGAGGATGCTCGGGACTCACCAGCCATCGCGCCAACCCCAGTCGGTTTCGCGGAGCGTCGGTGGGAAGCGGCGGCAGGACTTCGGGCGTGTCCGCGGACACCTGCTCGCCACGCTTGTCGTATTCGCCCCGAGTCAGCACATAGGCAACAGGCGGCTCGGAACGCTCCGTCATGATGTGTGCAATGGTTCCTCGCGCACGAATCTCGGCCAGCTCCCGTTCCAGACCCTGCAGCATGCTTTGCAGCCGCTGAGACTCCTCGTCCACCGACCGGTGCCAGAATTCTCTGAGCAGTTGCTGATGTTCGGGAGTGCGGTCAACTGGTGGCAATTCCAGGATCTTTGCCACTTGACTGACACCGGCCAGCACCTGCACCTCGTCCTCACTCAGCAACCGCGAATGGATCTGCAGATCACGCACGGATGCGGTAACCGCCTCACCGGCAGAACGCTGACCAAGCCTGAATGCCGCAGCCGTGCGGAGAGGCTGATCACGCAGCGTATCATTCTCGATGTTCACTTCCTGAAGGCGACCATTGATCCAGATGCGGACGCCGGAGGCTGAACGCCGGCCATCCCACGTAACCACAGCATGCACCCACTCGTTTGCAGGGATCTGGTTACGCGTCAGCACCTTGATCGCCTGGTCGGGCCACGTTCCCACCAGATGCATCCCCACTCGTCGCTGCTGCAGCCAGAAGTCCCAGCCGCGGTAGCCCGGAGGTGCCTCCATCTTCGCGCAAATTGCTCCATATCCGTCCGACGCCGGGGCCTTGATCCAGGCTGCCACCGTGAAGGAGGTGCCGGCGTCGAAGTCGCCAACATCCGCCACGTCAAAGGCCGCTCCCTGCAACGAGAGTGCAGGTCCCTGTGGAGTGGTTTCCCATTGTGCTGTCGTCGACAGCGGCAACTCCTGCTCGCCGGCAGAAAGCTGCAGCAGAGCACCGCGACCATCGGCCGCCGGCCCACGCAATCGCAGCCGGAGTGCCTCTGAATGAACTGTCAGCCCGGCAGTCTCAGCCGTTGCTGCAGAAGCCCACGCAGTAAATTCGGGCAGCGTTGCCTCATGACGCTGCCTGATCGCTCCACGGGCGGCCTCGATCAGACCCGGCAGCTCCTGAAAACGCAGACGGTCTTCGAATAATGGCACCGGAATCACCGGCGGTGTGTCCTTGATATTTCCATCCCGCACCGCCTGAGTCGTGTTGTTGAAATAAGCCGACAGCTCGTAAAACTCCCGCTGACTCAGGGGGTCGAATTTGTGGTTGTGGCAGGTGGCACATCCCGCCGTCAGACCCAGCCATACCGTGGAAACCGTCTCAGTCCGATCGCGGGCGTAAAGCACCGCGTACTCCTCGTCGATAATGCCGCCTTCGTTCGTGGTCATGTTGCAGCGGTTGAAGCCGGACGCAATCTGCTGGTCCAGCGTGGGGTTCGGAAGCAGGTCGCCCGCCAGATTCTCGATCGTAAACTGGTCATATGGCATGTTGCTGTTGAAAGCCCGAATCACCCAGTCCCGATAGGCCCACATTTCACGATAGTTGTCGAAGTGAATCCCATGGGTGTCCGCGTACCGGGCGTAGTCCAGCCAGTACCTTCCGCGGTGCTCACCCCACTCCGGAAGCGCCAGCAGCCTGTCAACATAACGCTCGTACGCGCCCTCCGCTGTGTCGGCGAGAAATGACCTGAGCATCTCAGGCGCGGGAGGCAGGCCGGTGATGTCCAGGGCCGCGCGTCGCGCAAGCACTTCGCGGGATGCCTCGGGTGCAGGCCGCAGGCCCACGCCAGCCAGTCGCGAAAAAACAAAAGCGTCCACCGGATTTCGCACCCGTCCCCGCAGGTCCGCCGGAACGTCAGGCACAGGGCTCTTCGACGGAGCAAGATAAGACCAGTGCTGCTCGTACTGAGCACCACCACGGATCCAGTCCTCAAGCATGCGCCGCTGACGCTCCGTCAGCGTTTTTTTGACCTCCGGAGGCGGCATCACCTCGTCCGGGTCCGAAGACAGAATCCGGCGTATCAGCTCGCTGTCTTCCGGCTTCCCCGGGACAATCGCACCGGACGCTGTCGCCGATTCGCGATCGTCCAGTCGCAAGTCAGCCTTGCGGCTGGCGCTGTCCGGGCCGTGGCAGGAAAAACAGGCCTCGACAAGAATCGGACGAATATCAGCGTTGTAACCGGGATCCCCTGCAACTGCCAAAAAGGATGCGGGGGCCGAAAAAACAACGCACAACACACCCAGCGAACGCAGACACCGGAAAAGCATCGCACGCTCCAGTCATCCAGTGGCAGATGGAGAAATCCGGTCACCGCCGTATTGTCGAACGGCCCGAACAGCGAAGTCCAGCAGGAAGCGGCGTTCGGCGTCCGGGTTCCGAAAGGCGGAAGTCGAAGCCCGCAGATTTCCCCAAACGCGGGAAAAAATACGGAAAATTTTTGGATTTGCGGGTTCGCCCGGCATTCGAAATGACAAGTGTGATCGCCGGTGGAACCCTCGGATGTGGAGTATCTCTTGCCAATTCAACAACCCCCATACGCCGCTGCGACTGGACGAATAATCAGCAGGGCGCGCCCCCTCCGGCAAGACCCACGTCCCGTGGCGCTGATTACCGAGGATGATCTCCTGCAGACAGCAGTCTGCATAGCCATGCAGACGATCGGTCCCCAGCCCCGACGATTTCTGACGCCATGGCAATTCGAACAACATTCCCCCGAAGAGGCGCCACAGATTCTGCTGCTGGATCAGCAGCAGACGCTGGACTGCAACGATGCGTTCACAGCCAAATGCCTTTTGCAGTCCAAACAGACCCGACTGATTCTGCTGGCTGAAATGCCGACAACCCGGAGTATCGTGGCGGCTATGAAAGCCGGGGCCACCACCGTGCTGGAGAAACCAGTCACCGTCGAAACCCTGCGGGCGGCGATACTGGATGCGGGCTGGAGCCGGGCAGGCGAAGCCAGACCGCAGCCTGGTCAGGAAGCCAGTGGCTGTTCCGGAATACTACTGACGCTTACACAGCAGCAACAGCGAGTCGCGAGCCTGGTGTATGTCGGCAAATCAAACCGTCAGATCGCTGACCTGCTGTCCATCTCGGTGAAGACCGTGGAATCCCATCGAACGCAGATCATGAATCGGCTGAAGGTGGGGTCCGTGGCAGCACTGATCCGGTTGATGATTCGCGAATCTGAAACCACATCGGCCGCGGCAGAACAGCAATTCGCCATGCGGCGCGGATGAACACGCGAGAAAAAGAAGAATGGGACCGGCAGGATTCGAACCTGCAACCAAGGGATTATGCACCCCACTTCGGTTTTCACCGCCCCTTTCGGGTTTGTGGTCCGGACCATCCCTTCAGCCGGCTGTTCAGCCGACCGTCTGCCGTCTGGTCTCTACACCTTCTGTGTGGATACCCTGGGGTGATCACACAGCTTGGCTCGGGATTGGCCTGTTGGACTTGTGTCCAGTTTAGCGTTCCCCGAGTTTGACAGATTCTACGGCTGTTCTCAGCCGCAACCCAACCGATATTGCCATTCGTACAAAGCTGGCCCCTGGGGAAATGCTTTACCCCTTCTTGCTAGCGCTGTTCGGGCAGGCCGTATCGTTCAAGTCCCCTGCTCTGACCGTTGAGCTACGATCCCGTAAACCCAGTATACCATCAAATGCGGGCATTGTCGAATCCGGGATCCGAGTTTCGGAAGGCTGCCTGGCAACCGGCCTCGCGTCGCCCCATCTCGGCAAGGCGAGCGGGGGATGTCAATCCCGGGTAACGGCGCGTGTGCGCGGCCGTCACCTGAGCGGAGTGCGATGAGCCGCCGTGCGGGAGCGTGATGAGCCGCCGGGCGGGAGCCCGCGGGTAAAGAGCGCTGCCCACGCTCCGCCGCCGCCGGCAGGACGGGCACCAGGGTGCCAAAGCACAACCGGGGGCTTCCGCCCGTCCGCTCAGGAGTTCTGCAAACGCAACGACCGGCGCATGAGCCGCCGTGCGGGCTGCCACCCGACGGCTCACGCGGTTCCGCCCGGCGGCATCTCGTCCAGCACGATCTGGCCCTCCCGCAGCCTGCAGTGAATCACGGTGGGGAGTGCGGTGGATCGGTTCACTATCCTCGCAGCCAACGGGGCGACTATCAGGCTCTCCAGTGCCCGTTGCAGCGGTCGAGCCCCGTAGCGGGGATCAAAGGCCGTACGGGCCAGATGGCTCACCACATCCGCTGTCCACGTCAGTTGCACTCCACGCCTGCTCAGCCCTTCCCGACCGGCGATCCGCCGCATTTCGTTTTCCGTGATGCCCTCAATCGCCCGCTCGGACAGCGGATCAAATGTCACGACGCGGTCCAGCCGGTTGAAGAATTCCGGTCGGAAGAATTCCCGAACCGCTGCCTCGTGACGGGCTGCTGACTGCTGGCTGCTGCCCCCAAAACCAACGGAACCGTTGCTGACAGAACCAAGGTTTGAGGTCAAAATAATCACCGTGCTGCGAAACCACGTCACACGTCCAAAGCGATCTGTCAGCCGCCCTTCATCAAACACGTTCATCAGCACGTCGAACACTGCCGGGTGTGCCTTCTCGATTTCATCCATCAGCAGCACCGTGAATGGCTGGCGGCGAATCTGCTGAATGAAGTCCGAGCTGTCACCGTCGCTTTTCAGCAGCAGTCGATCGGCTGCCCACGGACCTGAATACTCGCTCATGTCCAGACGCAGCATTCGAGGGACCTCTGTTCGTTCCATAGTCGCATCGCCAGGTCGCTCCGGGCCATTGCCTCCAAACAGGCACCGTGAAATCGCCTTCGCCAGCTCAGTCTTACCCACACCCGTGGGGCCGCAGAACAGCAAGACTCCCAGTGGCCGCTGCGGATCGTTCAGGCCGGCCTTGAACTGAATCACCATATCGGCCGCTGCCGCACAGGCTCCCGGCTGCCCGATGATTTCCGACTCAAACTGCTGCAGCACTGTCGCCCGTAATACACGCACCTCATCCCGCAGAAACTTCTCAGGCAGGCCGGTGCGTTTGAGGAATTCCGTCAGCACATCGTCTTCGCACAGGCTGCGGTCAGGCTTTCGTTCGCTGCGATCGAGCAGGTCTTTCCAGAAGGTTGCCACTGCACCCGGAAAGACCTGCCATGACTGAAAACGCTCGAATAGCCGCACCACGCGTGCTGCGGCCTGCGGGGCCACACGGATGCCGGAGATCGCAGCAGCGTTCTCCGCGACACGTTCCAGCACTCGCACAGCCTGCTGTGAAGTGAGCGTTTTCAGGGTTTGCACGTGGAACAGGTCGACGAAGCCCGGGAGCAGGCGGCGGCAGGCGTCCAGCTGCGCTGGTGTGACCTCGGCAATCATCCGCAGCTCACCACGCTGCAGATACGGTGTACAAAATGCCGCCAGACTGTCCGTGCTCTCACGGCCACCGGTCCGCAGGAGTTCCGGAAGCGATTCGATGCACAGCACGCCGTCGATATCAGCCAGCTCCCCGATCACGCCTTCGAGTCGTTCCTGCCATTCGCCGAGATACATCATGCCGGCGATGAGTCGACCGGCGCTGGTCTGCCAGAAACGTCGGGCCGGTCGCAGCACGCTCGGCGTATCCGCCGTCACCCGCTGCTCCCCATGCAAATCCCGCTCAATCTGCCGCACGGCCTCGCACAGCAGTGTGGTCCTGCCACTGCCCGCTTCACCCACCAGCAGCCAGCTGCCCTGCTCACGCTGCAGTCGCGTCGCAAACTCCCGCACCTCGTCGTCCCGTTCCCAGGCTCGTCCATACAGCGACCGCACATGCGTTTCACCGAGCGGGTCGGCGATTTTTTCCAGCTGCGGGGTACGCAGCTGCAGACGCTGTGAACGCACGGGCGGCTGAATCGTCACATGGATCAGCTCCAGCAACACCTCATCCGGCGGTGCGAACGCAGCCAGTTCGCCGGGCGCGCGGTCTTCAAACCATCGCTGTACCATCCGCGGAACAAACACGTCAGGTTCGTCGTAACGTGTCAGCTGCAGACGCAAACCGGGTATTGGAATGGATGCAAATCGGTTGTCCTCAGACTGCTTCCCCAGAACACAATGCACACGGAGTTCCACAGGCAGGCTCACCGGATATCTGCGGCCCGATACCGCGTCCTGATACTCCGGACGCACGGACACCCGGTATTGCACCAGTTTTGCATCGCGAAGTTCCGGCAACGGCGGCGCGGGCTCCTGCCGGTACTGCCACTCCACGAAACTCTTCAGCTGCTCCAGTGCTGACTTTGCGGAGGCTGCAACGGCAGCCGGCGCGGCGTACTCCACCAGACTCGCCGTATAAATGCCGGCGGAATTCTTCCAGACCAGAACGGGAAAACTGCATGTGGGCATCAGCACTGAACCTGAAAGGGATCGGGAATTAATCCGGCACTGACCCCCATGTCTGCCGGTGAAGCTCTGAAATAGTCGGTGCCAGAATCCCTTTTGTCCGGCTGATGATCTTCAGGCGGCGTACCAGCACTTCCGGAGGGGACTCGGTGGGGCGGGATACAGAGAGCAGTCCGGGGGCCGGCTGATCCTCAAGTTCAAACAGCTGAAATCCACATTCCCGGTCTGCCACGTCGCCGGCCAGCACCCCCTGGATCCTGACTGCAGCGGTCTGTGGGGTATCCGGATGCTGCTGCACATCCAGCTCCAACCCCCAGTTAATACCGTCCTCGGAACCATGCCACGCGGAATAAAACCACGCAATCCACGCCCGCAGACATTCAGCTCGACCCGGGTCCATTACGGTCACTCGCAGGGTCACGTCCTCCTCCATGCGGCACAGCTCGGAAAACGCCAGCTTCCGCAGCCAGGAGCAACGCGCCCGCAGGTCCTCGGGACGCGGCAGCTTTGCAAGTGCCCGTGGAACCTGCAGATGGGGCTCATGGACGAAATCGTCAATCGCCTCCTGCGTCTGAGCTACTGGGTTCCGCGTATCGGGCCAGCTGTAAAATCGCCGCACGACCGTTGGGCTTGGTCTGGGGATGTGCAAAACCTGAGCTGAGTTGTTCGCTTTGCGACTGGTTACCGCCACACGGATTTCCTCGTGCCGCTCCCGCAACACAAGCAGCTCATCCTGAACCATCAGATAACGACACTGTGCGGGCGTCAGCGCACTGGTCTCAAACACGCCGGTTGTGCGGAGCTGCGGCAGACGCTCCTCGATTTCCACGAGGATTCGGTCGCATTCCGCCAGCGTTCGCAGAGTGCTATCCGCCGAGTCACCCTGCAGAGGCTGCAGCACTGCTCGATACTGCAGCCGGCGTACCGCTACGGTCAGCCCCGCCTCGCCGCGATCAACATCGAGCAATGTAACGGCCTCCGGAGCCGTGGATGTTGCTGATTCCGCCGGCAATTCGGCGAGCAGCGCGGCCACGGGCTGCGCCAGTTCCCGCTCAATGGCCCGCTTCAAAGCCCGCGCACCCAGCACTGGGTTGAAACCCTGCTCAACAATCCACTCGGTGACCGCCGGTGACGCATTCAGGATGCACTGTCTGCGGATCAGGCCCTCCCGCTGCAGCACACCGGTCATCAAGTGTCGGGCAATCAGTTCCACGTCCACACGCGAAAGACGGTCGAACGGAACCACTCGATCGATGCGGTTGAAGAATTCCGGCCGGAAAAATTGTTCTGCCGCACGCACTGCCTGCTGGCCCGCGCTGTCCGAGCCGACTCCGAAGCCGAGACTGTGCTCGTTGCGCTGAGTTCCAAGGTTCGAGGTCAGGACGATGATGGTATTCGAAAAATTCGTGGTACGGCCGCGAGCATCGGTCAGCCGCCCTTCCCCAAGCACCTGCAGCAACAGATCGAACACATTCGGATGGGCTTTCTCGATTTCATCAAACAGCAGCACTGCAAATGGCTGCCGACGAACTGCAGCCGTCAACAGTCCGTCCGGCTGCGTGAATGTCCCGGCCAGCAGCGAGACCGCCGTCGGGGACACAAATTCATTCATGTCGAAACGCAGCAGACGATCGGCACTGCCAAACAGGCAACTCGCCAAAGACCGTGCAAACTCGGTCTTGCCCACACCTGTCGGGCCGAGCAGCAGCAGGGTGGCAAGTGGACGCGATGGATCATTCAGTCTTGCCCGCGCGATGCTGATAATCTCCACGGCTGCACCGACAGCCTGAGGCTGGCCAACGAAACGCTCCCTGATCGCGGCTGTGATCTGTCCGGACTGCAGACGGGTTCGCTGATCGAGAAATGACAGCGGCAGCCCCGACTGCTGCCGAAACATTTCGAAGACACTGTCCTGGGAAATCAGCGGCCGCCGGTGATGATCCACACCGGAATCTCTCGACTCCGCGCCAAACCTCACTGCCAGACGCTGCATAAATGCGGCCGCCTTCCCCGGAAATGCGGCATCCCGCACGTAACGACGCTGCAGATCGATAATCGCCGGGAGCGTTTCCAGCTGGAAACGGACTGAGTGTCGGACCTCCAGCTGCCGCTGCCAGCCAAGCAGCACCCTCAGGTTCTCTGCCTCCATCAACTCCTGCACGCGAATCACGTGAAACTGGTCCGCGAAAGCTCGGTCCCGCTCCTGCAGCACTCGAAATTCCTCAAAGGTCAGTTCGCCGCAGATCCGCACGGTGCGATTGAGCATGATTGTCTTCAGCAGCGCAGCTGCACTGATGCTTGACTGACTGGTGACACCCGCCTGAAACAGTCCCACAAGGTCGTCGAAATACATCACCAGATCTCTGCGAGCCGCAAACTGCATAATCGCGTGAAATCGACTCTCCCACTGGCCAACATACGACATGCCTGAAATCAGTCGCTGCGGAGAAAGCAGCCAAACCGCTCCACCGCTGTGCAAAGCACTCCGCGGGCGCTCCGCATTGCGGAACACGTATTCGTGGAGCACTGCTGTTTTTCCGCACTGGCGACGTCCCAGCAACAGGACCGGCCGCCGATCGGTGGAACTCAGTACCTGAGTCAGTTCCTGCACCTCACGCTCACGCAGCTGGGCGCGGCTGAGATCGTGCGGATACAGATCCTGCAGACAGCGACCGACTCGATGCAGTTCCCACTCCCCGTTCATTCGCTCCGCTGACCCCAGCATCGCGAACAGATTGTTAGACTTTGCCACCCGCACACGCTCCGGAGTCAACGTCAGCTGGATGTCCGTCACCCACGCACTGGTCTCCAGTGACCGCCGACGCAGCGAATCCGTATCTATGCCACGACCTTCCCCCGCGAGAATTTTCAGGTGCGCTGTGAGCGCTTCCGCCAGCCGCTGCTCAGGGTCCTCGTCTGCCAGAACTTCGAACCACATTTCCGGGAACGCCGGAGTAAACGCGAGGCGACGCTGAAAGCGTTTCAGAATGATCAGCAAAAGCCGCAGACGGATGATGGAGCTGTCGCGTTCAATCCGAATGCGGTACTGGTGAGTCTCCAGTTCCGGGTTACTGCTCCATGCGGCCAACGCATCATGACGCTGCTGACGGCTGAGCTCCACAAGCTGTTTACGGACGCTTTTGGTGAGCTTCTGCAGGGCTGTTGACAGCAGGGGGGCCTGTTCCACGGGAGCGTCGAACCAAAGTGGCCGCACCAGATACTCAGGGCGTCCTCCGGAGACCGCGACAGTTTCCACGTAGACTGGAATGGTGATGTCCATAGGGCGATGTCAGTCCAGAAGTTGCTCCGCGAGCTGCCGGTGGCGACGCGCGAGCAGTGTGGAAAGGACGGCAGGCAGGTCGTTCGTGGAAGGGGCAGGCACCGTTTCCGCCAGCCATCGATCCACAATCCGCTCACGCGAAAAGTCGTAGTCACGACAGCGGTCCGTCAGCAGCACGGCTCCAGGACGAAGAATTCCCGCCGGTGGCAGGTACTGATCGATCTCCGGGAGCCCGGTGAAGACCTGCACGTCCACCTTACCCTGCCCAAAGTCAAAACGATGAACACCCTCCTCGCGCACAAATCGATTAAAGACCCGTGGTCCGCGAATCTCCAAAAAGCGTCCCGGAACTCCGGCTGTGGACGGATCCGTGAGTGGTCGCCCGTCCGCAACGCGACGACGCAGCAACAGTGGAGCGTTGTCGGAGGCCCGTGCCGTGTCTTTCAGCTGCAGTTGCCATTTGTCATCGCCGGAAGAGCCACGTGCCGCTGGTACAGGAGTCCAGCGGAGCGTCTTCAGGGACCACTGATCGGCAGGCAAATTCGTGCGTTTGACGCCGGCGGGCAAATACTCCCAGACAGCCACGCGGGCTGCCAGTCCGGCAGCAATTTCCAGAAAACTTCTCGTCAGCAGCTGCAGTGCCGACGCGTCGTCGGAGACCAGCAGCATCCGGATTTCAGCACGCGCTGCTGTTTCCAGTTCCAGCAGATCCATGAGCAGGGCTTCAAATTCGAGCTGTTCACGGTGCAGGAATTCACGCAGCGACCGCACCGCGTCCGGAGCCGCGCTGCCCCCGTACAGTGTCAGCAGTTCCTGTTCCTCACGACCCGAGATACTCGCAAGGCAGGCATCGCATCTTCCGAGCCACAGCCGCAGCCGCTCAAGCTCCTGTCGCAGCTGCAGTTCCTCCCCGGAATGCGTCGGGTTCCTGTTCCACCGGCGTTCCTGCTTTTCCAGGCGGAAGATGCGGCTTTCGAGGCTGAGTACCGACGAGGCCTGTCGCAGCTGCTGTACCGATGCCCTCTGAAACTGCAGCTGCTCAACCGCCTGAAACAGATCCGCATTGGCCGCAGCTGCCGTGGAAAGCACTCGACCGACGGCGTCTGTCTCCGCGTGGATAACATGCTGCAGCTGCAGAACAGGCGGGCCGGCTTCAGCCTCTGTTTTCGCAACGCTGCAGACCGCAGTCAGCACGGTATCGGCCGAGTATTGATTGAACTGTTCAGCCAGCGGTGCAAGAAAATCCCGGTCGATCACGCGCCGCAGTGATCGCGCACCATAGCGCGGCTCAAAGCCCCGCTCCAGCAGGTAGTCCACAACGTCGGCATTATAGCTCAGTGAGACGCGACGATACTTCAACCCCTCCCGCTCCCGGACCAGCTTCAGCTGCCGTTCAACAATTCGCCGCGCGGTGGCTCTGTCAAGCGGAGCAAACGGAACGATGCGGTCGATGCGATTGAAGAGCTCCGGACGCACGAAACTGCGAACCTCGCGTTCAAAATGCCGCCGAGCATCTTCCAGATCGGCCGGTGAAGAGCTGAATCCCGCTGCTCCTCGACCAAAGCCGGCCGCTCCAAGGTTTGATGTCATAATAATGATGGAATTGCGAAAATCAGCCAGACGGCCGGCCGCGTCCGTCAACCGCCCCTCGCCAAGCACCTGCAGGAGCAGGTCAAAGATGGCGGAGTCCGCCTTTTCAAACTCGTCCAGCAGAACCACCGAAAACGGCTGCTCCCGGATGCGAGCCGTGAGCAGTCCCTCGGAAGCTGCCGATCCGCCAATCAAGCGCTCAGCCGCCAGCGGATCCGCATATTCACTCATGTCAATTCGAATCATTCGGGAATCCGCCGCGTCAGCCGCTCCGAACATGTATTCCGCAATCGCCCTCGCAAGCTCCGTTTTGCCCACTCCGGTGGGACCGATCAGGAGCAGGCTGGCCAGCGGTCGATGTTCGCGATTCAGCTGCGCCTTCAGCGTGGTCAGCAGATTCACCGTCAGATCCACAGCCTCCGCCTGACCAATGACTCGTGTGGCAAACCAATGCTCAGCCGCCGCAGGGGCGAAGGGGATCCGGTCGTCAAGCATCCACAGAGGAAGCCCTGTTTCCTGCGAAAAGGTGGTCACGACATCTTCGGGAGCGATCAGGTGGCCGGGGGCAGGATCACCGGCCGCAGCCAGGTCCCGCCGCAGATTCTGCAGAAATCGCAGCTGCCGCGCAGGGAAGGCGGAATAGGTGGCAAAACGGCGGTGCAGACGTTCGATTTCAGCGATCGCGGCTGGCGAACAGGAAAGCGTCGCACCGGGGTGCTGCTCCCGAGCGGCCTCCGTGAGGATTCGCAGGCGGTCCGACTGTGGTGGCTCAGTGACCGTCAGCTGCACAAAAGCCCGCACCAGTGCCGCATCCTGGCGTTCGATCACCGACAGTTCCTCCGGTGTGCACTCGGCTGCCACCAGCATTTCACCGCGGGCAATAAAGGGTCTGAGGAATGCGGCCATACCCTCGGTCTGGCAGTTACTGCGACCGGTCTCCACAAGTTCCATCAGCGAACCCACGTGGAGGATCACTCGCGATTCCTGCATTTCCTGGCGGAGCCGCTCCAGTCGCTCCTGCCACATACCAAAGCCCGTCATTCCCGCCACAAGCCGGGAACCGCTGGTCATCCAGAACTGCGAGGTGCTGAAGTCGTGCGATGCACTGTGAATCGCCAGTTCCCGAAAAATGGCCGTCTTGCCCGAGCCGGATGGCCCGACAAGCAGCACACTGCGGGGCACGCGACCTCCCAGCAACTCAGCCAGCTGCTGTACCTGACCCTCCCGACACCAGGCCTGCACGGCGGTGGACCGCTGCAGGCGATCGCAGGCCTTGTCCAGCACTCGAGCTTCCGGGGTACGCGGCTGGAGCTCCCGCTGGGCCCGATCCTTCGGGCTTTCCACCGTGTGGCTGATGTCAAATCCCTGCAGCGCCAGTCCCGAACATCGCGACAGCTGCAGCATCGACCCCAGCGATCGTGCGGCTTTGCGTCGGAAGATTTCCAGCCGAACCTGCTCCTCCACCGCCCGCAACAGTTCTTCCGCCGTGTTTGCTGCCACTTCCATACCAAGCGACGGCAGCAGCGCCAGATGCAGATCGGCAGACTTCTGCCAGCGAACTGCGTACAAAGTAAGCGACACCGGCTCGCGCCACAGCGGCGAACGCTCCGCAGGCTCAATCTGCAACTCGATATCCACACAGTCGAGGATGCCTGCGTGCATGCGCTGCCAGAGCTGCGAACCGGGGATTTCAGGGAGCTGCCTGAGAATGTTCTCAAGCACGATTTCCCGCACATCATCGGGGTTTGTCTCCGCGGTGGTGGTCTCCGGGAAAAACAAAGCTTCCCCAAGCCCACAGCTGTCGCTGTCGACAAACTGCTGCAGCAGGACATGGATCCGAAAGTCAATTTTTGCCATTGAGCGCCTGCTCGATCAACCGCAGATGGGCTGGAAGCCACCGCACACTCGTCGCCACACCATGACCCATGACCGCTGATTCAATGGGAATTCCGGGAAATGTGCGATCACCCGATGGCGTGTAATCCACAAGCAGATTCAAGCCATCCGCATGGCACCGAGTGCCCTGCTGCCAGCGCGCACACAGGTCCCGAAAACGCCCGGCTGGCGTGAACCGCAGGGCGGTGGAAAGCGTCGCCGGATCGATCGGGCTGAGTCCGGATTCGAGGATTTCTGACAGCAAAGCGTTGGTTTTTGCCGCAGGGATTGATGTGGTGTCAGTTCCCGCGATGGCGAAGGCCTGAACCCAGTCACCCCAGGCACCGGAAAGAATGTCGGAGACGTTCCACGGTGGATAGACAGGTCTGGCGATCGCAGGTTCGTGGGGATTGTAGACGCGATGGAAATTCACGTGCAGCAGCGCGGAGCAGCCGGCAGAATCCCAGCCATAGCGAACCGGTGTACCAAATGCCGCAAACAGGACCTGCCGCGCCAGCGGATGCGGGGATTCTGAACGCCTGAGCGCCGTATGCACAGCCTGCCAGCGGGCCGGTACCCGATCCTGCACGGCTGCAAAGAATCGCTCAATCGACGGAGGATGGTTGGCAAGCAGATTGCTGAGGATTGCGAAGGCGTTGCCGGCATGCGAATGGCCCCAGAAGAGCACCCGCTGGTCCTCCGGCAGCGGCCGCAACAGCAGCTGCTCCAGCAGACTCACCGCCAGATCCGCCCGCGCCAGATGATGGTTCTCACTGGACCATGCCGCCTGAGGAAACTCAACCTGCGGATCATCCCCGACAAGCTGCTGAAAACGCACCCGAAATTCTTCCGTGTAGTTGCCCAGATCCCGGGCCAGGCGAGTCACCAGCGGCTGAGTTCGCTCCCGCAAACGCTCCGACAACTGCCGCAAGGCTGCCCCAGCCAGCGGCAAACTCTCGGCCACCGCGTTCAGCGTGCTGGAAATTCCAAACGGATCCTCACCCATAAATGTGCCATGCACCAGCACCACCCGGGCGATCCGATGCCGCTCATGCAACCCCGCATTGATGCCCTCAAACGGGTCCAGCACCTCAAGCTGATGAAACTCCACCGCATCACCCGGGGTCGTCGGGTAAGGCTGATGCTGAAAACGGTTGTCACGAGGCATCTCAGAAAGCCCCCGCAGGAAGACACCGGTACACCGGTTTGGCAAACAATGCAGGATCCGGACAGGAGATTCCCTGATCCTCGACAGAAGTGCAAGGCCACGGCCCGATTCGGTTTGGCAGGCGAATGAATCGAGTATGCAAACCGCCCCATGATCACAGGGGGCTCGATTGTCATCAGCGTCTTCGAACACAGTGCCGGCATGTAGTGATGTGGGAGGGCTTGCGCTTACGTGCCCACTCAGTTTGTTGCTCAGGGCAAACTCAGCCGACGGCCTGCGGAAGATCCCTGCGAGTGACCACACTGGGAAAACAGCCGTCAGCAGACTATGCGGCAGGATGCCAAAGCGCCGAACGGCTACGCTGCAGGAGCAATCGCGTTGCCAAACCCAGCAAACCAGCAGCTGGCGGGTGTTTCTGCCTGCGAGGCGATTTAATCGCGGGTATAAGCGGCTGCTGACAATCTGCTTGCAGGTGAAACTGCCTGGTGCCGAACGAGGGGCTGGCTGCACTCCGTGCTGTTGGGGGCAGCTGCCCATGCGTTTGGGGGGCAGGGAGGATGGGGA
>JBEAUF010000415.1:0-4843 GCA_041161565.1 Planctomycetota bacterium
GGGGTTATTGTGGCGTTTCGGCTGGATTGTTGGAGTTGAGTTGGCGCACGAAGGCGGCGGCGAGGAGGCGTTTGCGGGGGCTGAAGGGTAGTCGGGTGAGGCGTCGGGCGAGGGAGAAGCATTTTCCGGCGGCGGAGGGCTGGCCCTGGGCGAGGAAGAAGAGGCCGCGATTGAAATGCAGCCACCCGTCTTCCGGTTCCATGCTGAGTGATTCCCGAAAGGCTTCGTCGGCTTCGGAGTAACGTTTCAGAGCGGTGAGTGTGCGTCCGAGGGCATTCAGGCCGCGGGCCAGATCGCGGCTGCGATTTCGTCGAGCAGCGCGAATGGCACCCTGAAGGATCTTGAGTGCCTGTTCAAATTCGCCCAGTTCCCCCAGTGCTGCTGCCTGGGAAATCAGCAGTCCGGTTCTTGGCTGGCAGGGAATTACAGAAATCAGCAGGAGTTGTTCGTAGTCGTGCAAGGCCTCAGCAAACAGATTGAGAAACCAGTATGAGGCAGCGCGGCAGCGTCGTGCCTCGTGGTTATCAGGCTGCAGTGCGAGCATTTCGTTGGCAAATGCGACGGCTTCTGCATATTGCTGGTTGTCGTAGGCGATCATTGCCTGCAGCAGCAGTCGGTTGATCGGGAGCCATACAGCTGCTTCCGGATGCCGCTCGAAAGCCTGTTCCATATCGATTCTCGCGTTTTCGGTATCGCCGATCTGTTCGTACAGAATGCTCCTGCAGATCAGTGCGGTTCGATTCCCGGGTTCCATGAGCAGCACGTGGTCGTAGTCTTTCCGGGCATCTTCAAAGCGTCGCAGGCGGAGTCGAATTTCGCCGCGACACAGAATCGCGGTAATGATGTCGGGGGATTGTGTGAGGAGTTTTGTGAGGTCAGCTTCGGCCAAACGCAGCTCGCGGTCTTCCCAGTGCAGTCGCGCGCGGGCCATCAGTGATTGGGGATCGGTGGGGGCCGTTTGGAGTGCGGCATTGAGCAGGCTCATCGCCAGCTGCGGCTGCTGATCCTTAATAAACACCATCGCTCGTCCATGCAGGGCCTCGACATGCTGTGGATCAAGCTGCAGTACACGATCAAAGTCCATCGCGGCCTTTTGTGGCTGTTTCAGCTGCAGCTGGACACGCCCCCGCAGTGTCAGCAGCGGTATGGCATCCGGCAGGTCTGTGAGGACCAAATTCAGGTCCTTCAGTGCTTCTTTGAAGCGTTCAAGCCTCCAGAGGACTTCGATGCGACGGCAGCGAATGATGTGGCGATCGTCGACGGCACAGGCCTGATCGAAATGCCACAGCGCTTCTTCAAAGTCTTCACGCTGCTGCAGGACCATGCCGCGCAGCATGTGCTGTTCACCGATGAGGCTCGCATCCTCCGGCAGACTGTCAATTTCTGCAAGGGCCTCTTCCAGCGAGCCTTCGGCGATCAGGGAGTGAATCCGCAGGATCCGGGCGGGCAGAAAATCCGGTGTCTGTTCCAGTACTCGTGTTGCTTCCGTTACGGCCTCTGAAGATCGGCCGATTTCTTCCAGCAATTCTGCTCGCAGCTGGGGGAACAGCGGATTGCGAGGATCCTGCTGTGCTGCGTTTTCGTAGAGTTCGAGTGCGGCGTCGTGCTGGCGGAGTGCCGTCAGGCACTGTCCCCGCAGCCAGACGGTTGAGGGTCTGATTCCTGCCAGCTGTTCAGTCTGATCCAGATCCAGCAGAGCCCGTTCAGGATGGCCAATGGAGGCCAGCAGCTGAGCACGTTCAAGCCATGCCTGAGCCTGACCAGGGTAACGAAAAACAGCCGCATGGAGGTAGCCGGCTGCTCGCCACGGCTGGTTGAGCTGCCGAAAAATCCTCGCAACCGACAGATAAAACTCAAGTGATAATCCGCCTCGCGGAGCTGCTCGAAGGGTCAGTTCGGCGTCCTGGGACCGCCCGAGATTGTGCTGCAGACAGGCGAGGACGCCATGGGCATTTGCATAAGTCGGGAAGCGGCGAAGTAAATCCTGGCAGACTGCCGCAGCACGCTCCGGCATGGCCATCTGCCCAAGACATCGGGCGTGCAGAAAAACGATTTCCGGATCCTGAGGGTACCACTGTGAAAAGCTGCCGAACAGCTCCGAGAGTCGCTCCTGCCACGCGTCGTTCCCCGGCTCGTCAGTATGTCGCTGAACCAGTCGCGCGGATTCCGCTGTGAGCACAGGGAGGAGCGGAGCCCCGATCCGGGCCCACTGGTGAATGTGCTCGGCAGCCACCAGGTGGTTGCGATGTTCGGGCTGCACACCCCAGATCTGTTCAGCCTGCTCCACAGGGCTCGCGTCAGCCGACAAATGTTCGGTTCCCGGCATCTTCGACCAGTCTCTGAATGGCGGCGACAACTGCACATGGAGTGGTGTGCCGTGCCGGTTGCAGGAATAGATGAGCATTGGCAGCGCACAACTGACGGCCATCGGCGGCAGCTGGCGGATTGATCGTCGCAGTGCGGCCTGCAGCTCCTGAACAGATCGCCAGCTCGAATACATGCGAACTTCAACCTCCATCCGCCCGCCGGGCAGCAGCACGATGCCGACATGCACGGTTTCGGAAGCACTTGCGGGGGCTTCGTCGAGCAGTTGCCGCAGCCGCCGCACAACTTCGTGCACCAGTGTGTCCAGCAGCGGTCGGCAAAGACCGGACCGCTCCCACTCCGATTCACTGAACAGTGGCCTGAACTGCTGGTGCGGATGCAGCCATCGGCGGATCACATCCATGGGACGTACGACCGGCCGCTGCACAGACTGGACAGGTTCCAGCAGCATCACCTCGGCGTTCGGATCGTCATCGAAAACCTCCTGCAGGCCGGATTTGATGACAAGAGTCTGCAGTTGCGAACAGCGACTGCTCGTACGACGCTCCAGCCACCGCGGCCGGAGTCTGTCAAGTCCCCGGATAGCCAGAGCGGGCAGTATCAGGCCCCAGAACAGCACTCCCGGAACAACTGCACCACCGCGGATCTCAAGCACCTGCAGCAGGAGCAGGATGCCGGCAGCCCAAACGGCAACGGCGACGGAAGCAGACCAGGCTCTGACGTCGGGAAGCACACTGCTGATGATCGAGGTGACTGAATCGGAAAACGGAAAACGTCCGCTGCACCTCGAGCAAACTGAGACGGGCACACCGCAGGTAAACAGGCGATGCTGCACAATATTGACAAGCAAATCTGCCGTGGATCGGCCACAGACGAGGCAGGGAGTGCGGTCCGGCAGGGGCTGCACGCTGCGGCACCAGGGATCCAGCAGCCGTTGCGCAGCTGTCTCCGCAGGCAGCGGCGAAAGCAGCAGCAGATCGGCTGACGGCTGGTTCGAACTGGGCTGACGAGCCTCAGCCGAAACCGGTTCAGGGGAATCGTCGGCTGTGATTTCGATTTGCAGCTGCAACAGGCCGCGAGGACCGTCTGGATCGTCGGGATCCGGCATGCCGCGACCTGCAAATCGAAGACGCGTTCCAGCGGTGGTCCCCGGCAGAATCGAGATCCGGAGCGGTATGCCGAGGATAATCGCTTCGGTCTCGGCACCAGCCCGCGCCTGTCGGGGCGAGATGTGATGGCTGCCTGTGAGGGTGCTGCCATGCCGTTGAAAACGGGGATGCGGGAGCACCTCGAAGTGAATCACCAGATCGCCGGTCGCTCCGCCATGGCACCCGGCGTGCCCGGCGAACGGAATCCGCATTTGGGAACCGCTGTCCAGCCCCGGCTGGATTGTCAATGTGAGCAGGCTTTCGGTGAATGTGCGGCATGCTCCGTGGCAGGTCGAGCAGATTCCGGCAGGCTGGTGGTCCGGCTGAGGTTCGCAGCCGGTGCCTTCGCAAACGCTGCAGGCGACAAAGCGGTTGACCAGCAGCTGACGTTCGCTGCCGCTGTAAGCCTCTGCCAGACTGATCGAGAGATTCACGAGCAGCGAATCTCCGTCAATCGGCGAAGCGTCTGAGTTTTGGTGACGTCGATTGGGAAACATCCAGCAGCACTCCGGGCCATCCGGGCCATCCGGCTGCAGCCTCGCTCACAGACGCTTGCTGTCGAATGGCTGCAGACCCTCTCGGATGCTACCTGATTTCCCCCAGACTGTCGCCCACCCGGGGAAATGGGGGGAGCTTGTTCGGGAAAAAAGTTAAGCAGGCTGCCGCCCTATGGCGTGGATGTTTGCCGGAGTTCAGTGGGGAGACGGGATGAGCATTGGGAGGTCGCCATCGCGGCGAGGGCGAACGAGGGCCGTGGCTGCCGGTTGACATCGACCGGCCGCCGCGGGGATGCTGGTCCTTTTCAACCACAGAGCACACAGAGTTTCACGGAGAAACACAGGGAATTCAGCACTCGTCTTAACAAAACACATGCAGGAGAAATGGGTGCAAATACCCTCTGGGTATTGTTGTTTTCGCCATACCAGGGCGAAGCTGGGATGGAAAAACGGTGTGAACAAGGCAGATTGGGAGATTTCAGTTCGGCCTGCCAGTTGAAATCCCGGAGCCTGATCGAGTCACGAAAACGCCGCATGGCGTGCGGTCGATGTCAATCGGCCGGTAAGACCCTGGTGTGCTCCTGCTGCGGCGCTGGCCGGGCGGTTATGGACCGTTACCGGGGGATTGACATCCCCCGCTCGCCTTTCACCTTTTTTGCGGTGATTGAAAGGAAGCCAATGCCATTGGGCCTCCGCCCAATGGCATTGGGGTTCTCTGAAATTCTGTAAAAAGACGGTTGAAGACTTGGGACGGCGAGGCTCCTGCCGAGCCGCTGAACGCTGGTCCACGCTATGATCGCTTGCCAGCGTTTTTGCGGCGCAGCGGGGATCGAAGAAACGCTCGCGGCAGGGATGCGGCTCAGCAGGAGCTTC
>JBEAUF010000458.1:0-4621 GCA_041161565.1 Planctomycetota bacterium
AGGCGGCTGGGGCAGCGAGGAGATCTGCGATCAGACTGGGGGGCGATTGCCGATTTGGAGAGGCCATGACCAGGGTTCCAGGGCTCGGGCTTTGCGTTCGGATGTGTTGGCGGTGAGGGACGAGAAGGAGTTGATGGAAATGTACATGGAGAGAAAATGATTGAGTACGGAGGCGAAGAGCCAGGGATTATTGCCGCGGTAGCTTTCGTCATCGAGGATCAGTTCGTTTTCGACGCCGCGGACAAAGCCGCTGCCGACGCGGCGGACTCCTGGGCTGGAGCGGAGTTCGCGAAGTCCGCTGATGAGGATCCGGGTTTCGGCGGTTTCTGATGGGTCGTTCAGTGCAAGGATTTCCTGGAGTGCAGGGAGGGACTGTTGACCTGAGCCCAGCGAGAGATGGTTGAGGGTGAGTTGTGAGATGAGTGGCCAGAGCGAGGGGCGTGCGAGGTGTCGGCGGCAGACGGGTGTGGGTGGTGTGAGGCATTCGATGGCCTGGACGGGACTGCCCGCTTCGGCGGGGGAAAATCGCAGCGATGGGGCGCCGGGGGAACCGCGACCGATGGCTTCAGGGAGGCTGCGATTGAAGCAGGTGAGTTCGGCGTAGAGGAGTCCTTGTCCGGGGTTCCAGACGGAGAAGTGGGGGTCGAGCAGGCTGATGTAGACTTCGCCTGGCTGATTGATTACTCCGACGTCCCCGTCGACGGGTCCGGGGCGGCGAACAGCGTGCCAGTAGCAGGCGTCTTCGTTGGCGATGGCGGAGCTGTAAAAGGGGCGAACGGGGATAGTCTGTCCGGAATAATCTTCGAAGCGAACGGAGTTCACGGAGTGGATTTCGAGGGAATCTTCGGCGCGGGCATCGGCAATGACGCGGTATTCTGCGGTGCGATAATTGAGCGGGATGGCGTCCGCGGTGCGGGGGAAGAGGTTGATAGCGGGTGAGCAGTTGAGGCGCAGGTTATCGCGGGAAACGGCATTGGTGAGGGCGCCGGGGAGGTCGGCAAGCAGGAAGGAGATGTGCAGTGTGGAGCCGAGTTTTGCGCGGAGTTGTTGTGAGAGACCGGAGAGTTCGAAGAAGAGGAATTTGCGAGGGAGGACGAAGTATTCGGTGAGCATTCCGTAGCCGGGGAAGGAATGCGGGGAGCGAGGCAGAAGGTCTTCGTCGGGAGAGAATCCGGCTGGCTGCAGAGCGTTTGCGGGGAGGACTGTTGAGAAGCCGCCTGACTGACCGTCGGAAACGACGATTTCGAGTGTTTGTGTGCAGAGGGTTTCGAGGAGTTTTGCGGCTTTGGAGAATTCGGGGAAATGAATGTAGAAACGCAGTGAGTCGCCTGGGAGAGCCTGCCATGGGAGTACGTTATCAAAGGTGCGAAGCTGGAGCAGGAGTGCGGCGGCAGCGATGGAGCGACGTGGAGAAGCGGGGCCTGGGAAGGGGCTGGGAAGAAGTTGTGCAGACTGCAAATCAATGGGCAGAAGTTTCAGGGCTTGTGAGATGCGAAAGCGGCAGGCAGGTCCTGCGGAACGATCGGAGTCGAACATGGATCCTTTGGGAACAGCAAGTCCTCCGGCGAGTTCCTTCTGGGCGGGGTCAAGTTGAAACCCGAGGATGGTCATGGAGGGGACGGGAGCGAGCAGGTGGGGGTAGAGGGCGTTGATGACGCCGTCGACGATTTCGGGGAACGAGTCTTCGAGTTTGAGTCGGGTGCGGGCATTCAGAAATGCGAAGGCCTGGATGAGTCTTTCGACGTGGGGGTCAGCAACGCCGGCGGGGCCGATCATGAGTCGGCCGGCAATCTTGGGGAAGCGAGCGGCGAATTCAGCGCAGCTGCTGCGAAGAAATTCCATTTCGCGTTCGTACCAGATGTCGAGGGCGTCTCTCATCGGCCGGGTTCTCCGATACTGAACTGTCCGGTGCGGGCTTCAACGGCGGATTCGAGCAGCATGGGGATGCGTTGGTTTTCGATGAGCAGCACAGCTTCGATGCGAAAGCGGAGTGTGCGATCGACGTGAAAGCTGTCTCCGATCAGGCGGATTCGCAATTCTGTTAGTCGGGGTTCAAAAATGGAGAGTGCGCGGCGGACCGATTCGATGAGGATATCGGGATCGCGAGCGAGGTTGAGACCTGCGGCGGTGAAGTCCGGCAGTCCGTAGTTGAGGAGCGAGTCGTTGAGTTCTTCCAGTTGAGGTGGCCAGGCGACGCAGCGGAAGCGTGCGTTGAGCAGGTCCTGCACGTCGCGACGGATGCCGGCCCGAATGACTTCGAGGCGCTGGCTGTCGGACCATGGAAGTTCCGTGGACTGATCCGGCTGGCGATCGATGAGTCGATCGAGGATGGAGGGGCGTGCGGAGATATTTTTGTTCAGCCCGGTGCTCATGCGGTCTCCGGCTGGAACGTCAGGCTGCGGATGGTGAGGATGGCTGAGACATCATCACCGGTGAGGAACTCGCGTTGGCCGGCGCCGCGAGTGAGATCAGCGTCGGGCGAGGTGATCCATTCGGTGGTTCGTCCGAGGGTGACGCGGGGGTCGCTGGACTTTTCGGAACCGTAGTAGAGTGCTGGGATGTGGACACGTCCGTCGATGCCGCCGACGGTTTGGATGGAGGCTGGGCGCCAGAGGGTATCGGAGAGGTGGGTGACGGGTTCGAAGTCAAGCTGCAGGATCTGGGCACAGTCGATCCAGTAGCAGGCGCCGGTGGCTGTGAAGACTTCGAGCACGGGGCCAAGGATGGCATCGAGATCAGAGAAGCCGTTGAAGGGACGACCGTCGACAGTACCAGAGAGTTCGGATTCGAGTTGTCCGGCTTCCTGGATGAGGGCGGCGGCGGCGTTGTGGCAGCCGTTGCGGAATTCGGTGAGCGCTTTGAGGCGCAGTTGCAGGGCGGGTGAGGGCGGTCCGGAGAATTCGGGGATGCGTCCCTGTTCGAAGACTTCGCGGCGGGAAACTTCGGCGCGAATGAGGTGTCGCATGAGGGAGACGCCATGCAGCGAGGATGGGTCGGTGCGGAGGAGGGCATCGAGTTGTCGGTCGGCGCGTTCGAGATCTCCGGTGAAGCACAGGAGTTCGGCGAGCAGGCTACGGGCCGGGATGTCAGCGGGGTGGTTGCGGACGCGTTCGAGGCTGGCGGCAACAGCGCCCTGCAGATCGCCGCGCTGAATGAGTTCGTGAAGGTCCGGCATGAGAGATCCCGTTGCTGGATGTGGGGGAGAGAAAAGTTGATCAGATGCCGAGATTAACGCGGGTGGCGACGAAGGAGATGGTGCTGGAGAGCTGATCAAGCTGATAGTGGGGCTGAAGGAGCAGTTTCAGTTGGTAGCTGCCGGGGCGACCGGGTTCTTCAGTGAGTTCCACGGATGCGTTTCGAAGAGGGAAGCGGGCTTTGGTGGCGGCATCGGCGCGATCGTCGGGGGTGACGTAATCCTGGAGCCAGTTTTGCAGGGAATTTTCAAGTTCGGAGGCGGTGCGGAGTCCGCCGAGGTTGTCTCTGACGCGGACTTTGAGGTAGTGGGCGATGCGGGAACAGCAGAGCACGTACTGGAGCATAGCGGAGATGCGAGCGTTGGCAGTTGCGAGTTCGTCGCCGACAAATCGTTCGGGTTCGTGGAGAGAACCGTTGGCGTTGAAGGCCGTGAATGGTGTGCCAGTGCAGGCGCTGAGGGGAATGAAGCCGAGTTCACAGAGTTCGGCTTCCTGGGCATCGGGTATGCGGACTTCGAGCGGGGTGCGTTCGGCCGTGGTGGCGACATCGGTGGCAAAGGACCAGGCCGGGAGTTCCGTAACGAGTCCACCGTCATCGGCTCCCCGCTGAACTCCCCGGATATCGGCGAACCAGCCGGACATGGCGAAGGAGCGGCAGACGACACCGGCGAATGCCCAGGCAGCAGAGCCCCAGAGCAGGCTGGATCTGTCGGGGCCCTCGGCCGATTCGCGAAAGCGGAAACCGAACCGCGAACTGCCATCGTCTTCCCACGGTTTTCGCAGGAGGACTCGGGGGAGTGTCAGTCCGACGAACCGCGTGTCGGGGTCCTGCCGGAGGCTGCGCCAGCGGATATAGCGATCGGAGCGAATGATGCGGGCGAGGTTGACAGGCTGAGCGAGTGTGCGGAAGTCATCAAGGCCAAGGAGGGCAGGGGAGGCTGAGGCGATCAGTGGGGCAAAGGATGCAGCGGCCACCCCGGAAAGTGCGGCGAGCAGATCCAGATCGTCGGGGTGGTTGGTGAATTCAAGGTCAGAGATAAGCAGTCCATAGGGAAGACCGCCGGCCGTTCCGAATTCCTCTTCGTAGATCTTGCGAAAGATTTGTGACTGATCGAATTCAGCAGCGGCGTTGAAGTCGCGAAGGAGATCAGATTTTCGCACCGACAACACTCGAATCAGCATCCCAGGCGACTCGGATGAAGACCCGGTTTCGCTGAGGAGTTGGCGGCGGATATCCCAGACGTAATACAGACCGCGCCAGGAGCTTTCCAGTTGCTGAAAGCGGGGTTCGTGGAGGATTTGGTTGACTTGTCGGCTCAGGGACAGATCGATTTCGGCGATGAGGCCGGCGAGTTTTTGTTTGACGAAGAGCAGATCGGAGGTTGTACGGGGAATTGAGCCGAACAGGTGCAGGATGAGTTCTGCGG
>JBEAUF010000006.1:0-5173 GCA_041161565.1 Planctomycetota bacterium
GAGCCGCAGGGCGGAAGCCCGCGGGTAAAGTGCCCTGCCAACGCACCGCTGACGCCGCAGGCAGGACCACGCACCAGGGTGCGAAATCGCAACCGGGGGCTCCCGCCCGCCCGCTCAGAAACGCGGCAAACGCGCATGACAAACGCGTTGAGCCGCAGGGCGGCAGCCCGCGGGTAAAGACCCCTGCCAACGCACCGCTGACACCGCACGCAAGACCGCGCACCAAGGTGCGAAAACGCAACCGGGGGCTCCCGCCCACCCGCTCAGAAACGCGGCAAACACGCATGACAAACGCGTTGAGCCGCAGGGCGGAAGCCCGCGGGTAAAGAACCCTGACAACGCACCGCTGACACCGCACGCAAGACCGCGCACCAGGGTGCGAAAACGCAACCCGCGGCTCCCGCCCGACCGCTCATCCGTTCTTACTTCCGCGTTCTCCTCTACTCTCTACTTTCTACCCTCTCCTCTCTCGCGCAGCGTCGCCCGACCGCTCAGGACGTGCGCAAACGCCATGGCTAACACGCTGCTTCGCTAACCCCACAGGCCAACACACACGCGTGTAATCCTTGACAGTTCGAGGCAAACGAGAGTAGCGTGGTGGTCATAGCCTTGAAATCAGACGTGCTGTCCGGCACCCATTCTCGATGCATTGAAGGCTTGAGAAAAAGGAATCAGGATCCGTGCGAACCTCGCTGTGCCTCGCGTGTGCACTCATAACTGCACTGCTCAATCACCAGAACCCGCTGAGCTGGTCGCTCGATGACGTCACGAACACAGTGGTCGTACGCGGCCATGCCCAGACGGCAGCCGGAGTCCGCGGCAGAAGCCTCGTGCTCGATGGTGAGTCGCTGATTGAGCTCAGAAACAGCGAGAAACTGACGGGCACCGAGTTCACCGTGTCTCTGTGGTTCAACCCCTATGAACTCGCAGCGGGACAACAGATGCTGGCAGGCAAGAATCGCTACTCCCGCGATGAACGCCAGTGGAGCCTCACAATCGAACCCGACGGCAGACTGAAGGCCCACCTGCGACAGAACGGCTGGAATACCATCGCCTGTGCGGAACCACTCCGCGCCGGAAGATGGCATCAGGTAACCCTCGTCGCTGACAAACAAAAAGCTCAGCTCTACCTCAACGGAAAGCTCACAGGTGAAGTGCCGCTCCAGTCACCCATCCCAAATACGGCCGCTCCGATCACACTCGGTGGCATCTGGGACGCAAATGCCGTTCAGCAGGCGTTTCACGGTGCAGTCGACGAGTTTTCGTTTCAGCCGACAGCGCTCAGCCCGGAAGCGGTTGCCCGGAGCTATCAACCGGTCTCCGCAACACACGATCTGCCAGACACTCCCGCTGCATGGCCGCTCTGGGACCCCACACTGACGCTTCCCAAAACAACTGAACTGCCGCAGGTACAGGATGTTGAGTTCCATGTCCTCAAAAAACAGCGGCCCGATGAAGACGGCTGCAACTGGACGCTGGGCGTCGGGCTCGTGTGGCACAAGGACAGACTCTATGCCTCCTGGGGATTCAATAAAGGGGACGAGAACACAGCGACGGAGGAAGCTCATGTCAGAGTCAGCGAGGATGGCGGCAGGACCTGGGGCCAGACCGTGGTGATGGACGCAGGCAGAGGCAATCTGGGGGTCAGTCACGGTGTCTTCCTCTCCCACAAAGGCAGACTGTGGGCGTTTATGGGAGCCTTCGAGGATAACTTCCAGCGCACGCACACTCGCGGCTACCTGCTCAATGAAACGTCGAATGCCTGGGAACCTCTCGGAGTAGTCCTCGATCATGGCTTCTGGCCCATGCAAAACCCCCGGCAGATGGCTGATGGGAACTGGATCATGGCCGGGTTCCGAGTTTCCAGCGGGTTTGGTGAAGCCGGTAACCTGCCGGCAGTTGCAGTCAGCAGGGGCGATGACTTCTCGAAGTGGGAACTCGTTGTCATTCAGCCCGATCAAAGCCTGAAAACCAATCTCTGGGGCGAATCAACGGTGATTGTGGAGCCACAGCGAATCACCAATATCGCCCGCTACGGCGCAAGGCCCATCGCCCTCGTTTCAACCAGCGAAGACTACGGAAGGACATGGACACCAGCCACCGTTTCCAACCTGCCGATGGCCACCAGCAAACCCAGCGCGGGCCTGCTGAGCACCGGCCAGAGGTATCTCGTCTGCACAACCACCTCTGACAGCGGCCACCGCCGTGCACCCCTGACGATCGCAGTCAGCAAACCCGGCGAATCAACCTTCAGCCACATCTTCCTCATCCGCTCCTCGGTCTGCAGCAGCACTCCGGGCGTGTCCGATCCCGGAGCGGATTTCAGCTATCCGGCCGCCATTGAACATGCTGGGCGGCTCTACATCGGCTACACCCACAAAAGCCACGTCGCCAGCGAACTCGCCGTGATCCCCGTCTCCAGTCTCGCACTCAAACCCTGACGACCCGCGACAAAACACTCCAGCACCACAGCGGTGCTGGTTAATCACAGTCCCGAGGGCTAACGACCAATGGCATTGGCTTTCTGGCAAGACGCAATGTCGGGAGGGCGAAGCTTCTGCTGAGCCGCAGTCCTGTCGCATTCGCTTCATCGATCCCTGCGGCACCGCAAAACGCAGGAATCAGGGTTCGATGGCTCGGCAGGAGCCTCGCTCTCCCAGATCTTTACCCGTCTGTTCACGGGATTGCAGAGAACTTCAACACTATTGGGCGGAAATCTGACGCGAACTGTTTCCAATTTCAAACTCGCGCGCCACGCTGCGCGTGTCGCAGATGCCCTGAATCGCAGTAAATCGCAACAATCGCAAAGGGAAAAGCAAATCGCAAGGGAAGAGGGCTAAAGGGATAGAGGGCAAATTGTTACTTGGTCCTGGAGAGACGAATACCAGTGAAGATGTACCGGTTAACGTACCCGTCCCAGTTCCGGTACGAGCAGCGGGAGTCCCTCGCATCGCCGCCCCAGGAGCCCCCCCGAACGCAGCGAAGAGCCTCCGCCGAGCCACAGGCTAAATTATCTTCCCTGTGTCCGATCGCGTCCTGCAGCCTCTCATGCCACTCAGAACGCGTGTATTCCCAGACATTCCCACTCATCTGCCACAGCCCAAATCCGTTCGGCTGAAACTTCGCAAAACGGACAGGAACCGTGTGGTTTCCATCAAAATTCACTTCAGTCGACGTGAAATCCGCGGTTTTCGGATGCACGCCGATCACGTACTCCGGATGCTGTTCGCGATCCAGTCCACCCCACGCCGCGCCCTCCCACTGCACTTCACTGGGCAGGCTGTAGCTATCATCCAGCCACAAGGCAAAACAGATCCCGTCATGGAAGTTCACGTAAATCATCGGGCAATCGGGGTCAGGAGCCTTTGCGGGCAAATTACGGTGTTCCTGCTCCCGCTCGGGGTCAAACAGCGCATACTGGGCTCGCGTCACGCAGGCCGTCGCCATGTAGAATGCCGGGACGGTGACGTTCTGCCAGGGCTGCTCAAGGTTACTGTCGGCCGCCGGATCTTTGTCTGACGCCCCCATCATGAAAGTCAACTGTTCGGGGTCGCCTCTTTGGGCATCGGAGCACAGTGCATAGGTTTCAAAACTCGGGCGAAGCTGCTGGCACCACTGCTGGACGTCCAGTTTCTGAAGGAGGGAACGCTGGTCCTTCAATGTCTCGAATTGTCTTTCCTCAGTACGATTTCGATCTTCTTTGTCTTTTAGCGGTTTCAACAACACGCGGAGCCGCTCCAGTTCTGGATCGACGGCACTGTCAACAAATCGCTGCAGATCACCTTCGAAAACAACTTCCGCCGCCGTCCGCGCTCGCAGTGATGGCTTACCCTGTTCATACCCCTCAATCAGAATCCGCCGGAACTGCTGCCGCCAGCCTGTCAGAACGTGCTCCCGGACTTCGCTCAGCCAATTATTTCGCGTCAACACCTGCCATGCCCGGAACATTGACTCTGTCGGGCGCAGCTTCCCCTTGTCCGGCACGGCAAACAATGCCTGCAGACTGCAGCGCAGGCTGTTGGGCTGGCCGACAAAACGGCCGTCACCATCGCTCGTCTCCGGCAGTTCCGCCACAAACCGCCAGATGTTGTTCCATTCCCCCATCCCGATCTGCGGTTGCAGTTCGTGGACCACACGCTCGTCGCAGTAGCGACCCAGATACAGGCCGGCGAAAAATTCAGCCATTTTCAGAGAAGGAAACGAAAGTTCTCGCTTGGGATTTTCCTTCAGCAACAGATGTTCCGTGGCGGACGTATCCTGCAGAATGTCTTCGTACCCTTTCCAGTCGTTTTCACTCACGTTGCAGCGGTCGCGCACAGATGCGTGCATCGTGGCGATTTCCAGTTGCGGCACCCGGTAGTCGCGATACTTCAGCATCATCAGATAGCCGTAGCAGGACAGGAGCTGGAGCAGCTTCGCGCGGCGGCTAAGTGTATCTGCATATCGCCTACTCTTAAACGCTCGATCCAGCAGGCGATTCGCAACTTCCCAGTACAAATCGCCCGCGTTGCGAAATGGGCGCAGCGTGCCCGTCCCGCTGGATCCCAGCTGCGATTCAATGATGCTGCGAAGCTGCGCCTGCACAACGGGATACGCCAGCAGATCTGCCACGGCTTCAGGATCCGGCAGCAGCTGCCCGTAGGCGGTTTCCACTCTGGCACCGTCACCCGCCTTTCGCGACTCTGCCAGACGCTGCACCTGTTCCCGGTAATCCGTCTGCTGCCCATCATCGAACAGCTCCAGCCGACAATGCCGCCAGTCAGCTAACTGGAAGACGCTGGTGTGGTGCTGATTCACCGCATACGGGCGACTGGTAACAATCAGCCGCAGACCGGTTTTCAGACAGTCATCCGGAACGGAATGCCGCAACTTATGGATTCTTTCGACAGCAGTACTGCTGTTGTCCTGATCAAGCGCATCATAAATCACAACCACGCGGCGCTGGGTCAGCAAATCATCCAGCACCTCGCGGGCCGTCTGCGTCATCCCGGAATCCCTCAGCCTGCCCTGCAGGCGCTGCTCCAGATCCTTCCGCAAATCCTCAGGAAATCGGCCTTCATATCGCACCACCCAGAAGCGTTCCGCGTGCCGACTGAGTGCCGCGGCCAACAGCCACGACAGCACCGTTTTACCACCACCGGCATCCTCGGTGATCACAAGCCACTGGTCCGAC
>JBEAUF010000051.1:0-19142 GCA_041161565.1 Planctomycetota bacterium
TTGCAAAGTCGCTTGGGGTGCGAGCGGAATTTGTGCAGTGTCAGTGGGACAAGCTGCCGGCGATGCTGGATCTTGGTGAAATCGACATTGTGCTGAATGGCTACGAGTGGACCGAAGTTCGTGCCGCCCACTATGGCACTTCTGTCCCCTACTACATCTACGAACTGCAGCTGCTGGGACGCCGCAGCGATCAGAAACTCCGCTCACTCGCTGACCTGCTGGAAACCGACGATGGCCAGCCTGTCGTCGTCTCGGCCCTCACCGGCTCCGCGGCGGAAACCTGGATCAAACAGTTTGGTGGCGATCGAGTGCGTGTGGCGGGTTTCGACGGCGTGACGGACGCCATGAAGGCTGTGGAACTCGGGCAGGACGGCATTCGTGCCAATCTTCAGGACCTGCCGATCTGGACATTTTATGAGCGTGACTTTCCTGAGCTGCAGGCTGTGGATCGTCCGGTCGGTCGTGGCTTTTATGTTGCTCTGACGCGCAGGCAGACCCCGGAACTGCTGCAACTGGTTAATCAGACCCTGATTACCGGCCTTCGTGACGGCACATTGCGGAGGATTTTCGAAAAGGAACGCATGTGGAATGAAACTCAGGCCCTGCGCGGGCTGGAAACAAATGCCGAAGGTGGCTTTGTGGGACTTGCCACGGCCGCCGCGGACGGGGATGTCGGGGATTCCTCGGCAGTCACCGTCACCCGCGGACAGCAGCTGCTCCACAGCACCGGTCTGCTGCTGCAGGCTGCGCTCACCACAGTACTGCTTTCCATCACATCTATGCCCATCGCTGTGGCTTTTGGACTGCTGCTGGCAATTGCCCGCATGTATGGCACTCGCTGGCAGTCTGTGGGTTCGCAGCTGTTCGTGGAACTCCTCCGCGGCACGCCGCTGGCTCTGCAATTGTTTCTGATCTTTTTTGTTGTTCCCGGATTTCTGCACTGGCTCTTCCCGGATCAGCAGCTGGGAGTGAGTCGCTTTCCCGCAGCCATCCTGGCGCTCGCACTGAATTATGCCGCCTGCGAAGCCGAAGTCTTTCGCAGTGGTTTTCAGGCGGTGCCGCGGGAACAGATGGAAGCGGCCCTGGCGCTGGGAATGAGCCGTCCGCTGGCGCTGCGACGAATCATCATTCCACAGGCGTTCCGCCGTGCAGTTCCCAACGTCACCAATGACTTCATCGCCCTCTTCAAGGATACCGCCGTCTGCAGCCTGATTGGTGTCATCGAACTCTCCAAAGGCTATTACATCCAGGCTCAGAACACCATGGCCGTGGTGGAACTGGGAGCCGTCACTGCGGTGCTGTATCTGGCCATGAGCTACCCGCTGTCACTGCTGTCCGCGCGTCTGGAACAGCAGCTGGATCTCCGCAGCAGGAATTCAGCCTGAAGCACGTCCGGTCGCCGCTTCATCTGCTGGCTGTTTCCGGGAGGAAACCGCAGAGTTTTCCGGCCTAAATTCCCTTTCCACCACTTCCGATCCTTGACATGGTCGGAAACTCCAGGTTATAGGAAATTTTGTTGCAAGGCTGAGAAAGTCCAGCGCAAGTCGTTTTTGCGGGATGGACGTGGTGGCGGTTCTTCCATCTTTCGGCCGAATCCGAGACCAGATCGGGGAGTATCGCATGGGCAGGCGTCAACAGCGGGGACGATTTGGCCTGGGACGCGGACGGCAGGTGTCTGGTCTGGTGGAGTGGCTGGAGTCACGTGCGCTGCTTTCGGCCACCGGAACCGGTTTGGGCAGTCAGTCCGGGGGGCTGGCGGAGCACATGGCGGGCGAGATTCTGGTGCAGTTCCGTCCGCAGGTGAACGGGAACACGACCACGGCGGTGCAGGCAGCAATTGGTGGTGAGGTGCTGGAAAGCATTCAGACGCTGGCGATGATGCGTTCCGGCACCGGAGTTCTGCAGCGGTTGTCTGTTGCGCCCGGGTTGTCGATTGAGCAGGCGATCCAGATTGCTGAGAGCGATCCCTCGGTGGCCTTTGCAGAGCCGAACTACATCTATCGGACTGCGGCCATCAGCAACGACCCGGAGTACACAGGTGGGGGTCTGTGGGGGACCTACAGCAGTGATACTCCGCGGAATGTCGGACCGTCACGCACCACGAACATTTTCGGTTCTCAGGCGGAACAGGTCTGGGACCGGGACTTCACAGGCTCGGACACCGTCTACATCGGCGTGGTGGACGAGGGCATTCAGTTTGATCATCCGGATCTGATTGACAACATGTGGCTGAATCCCTTCGAAACGCCCGGCGACGGCCTTGATAACGACGGCAATGGTTACGCCGACGACATGCGTGGCTGGGACTTCCGCAACAACGATAACTCAATCTACGATGGCACCTTCGACGACCACGGCACTCACTGCGCGGGCACCATTGGCGCAACAGGAGGCAATGGAATTGGTCTCGCCGGCGTCAGCTGGGATGTAACGTTGATCAATGCGAAGTTTTTACAGGGAGGTGGCAGCACCACAGCCGCAATCCAGTCCCTCGATTACATGACTGATCTGAAAGTGCTGCATGGTCTGAATATCGTCGCCACCAGCAACTCGTGGGGTGGTGGTGGTTATTCCGAGGCTTTGCAGAGTGCAATTATCCGTGGGGCGAAAGAGAACATTCTGTTTATTGCTGCTGCTGGAAACGGTGGCAGTGATGGAATCGGCGACAATAACGATTCGTCCCCCTTCTATCCTGCCAGCTACACCACGACTACTTCCACTTCCACCGAATCTGCAGCCAGCTATGACGCTGTTGTGGCCGTTGCGGCCATTGACAGTGCGGGCAATCGCGCCGGCTTCACCAACTTCGGCCGCAACTCGGTCGACCTCGCTGCTCCAGGTGTAGGCATCGTGTCGACGGTGCCCGACAAAACCTACGCCAGCTACAACGGCACTTCCATGGCTACACCCCACGTCTCCGGTGCCGTTGCCCTGTACGCATCACTGCAGCCCGCTGGATTCCCGGCCGAGGCCCTCCGCCGCGCTCTCTTCAACTCTGTCACCCCGACACCATCCATCTCCACAATCACCTCCACTGGCGGTCGACTCGATGTGGCCGCTATGGTCTTTCAGAATCTGATCGCGGTTACGCCACCGGGGCTTCCGGAAACCACTGAAGATGGTGGTGCTGTCACCTTCTCTGTTGTGCTCAAACTTCAGCCGTCAGCTGATGTTAAACTCCCGGTTTCTTCCGACAACCTCGCAGAAGGCACCACCTCCGTCAGCAGCCTCGTCTTCACTGCCGACAACTGGAATATACCGCAAACCGTCACGCTCACCGGCGTTGACGACCTCTACGATGATGGCGACGTGGTCTGGCACGTGATCATCGGCCCGGCAACCTCCGCAGATGCCCTCTACGACGGTCAGGATCCTGATGATCTCGCAATCACCAATCTGAATGATGACTTTGCAGATGTTTTCCTCACCGATCAGTCCGGCTCGGAAACCACAGAGGCCGGTGGCACCGTGACTTTCAGCGTTGTGCTGGCCACACCACCGCTGGGGCCGGTGACTATTGCTCTGGAATCCAGCGATCTCTCCGAGGGCACGGTCTCGGTGCCATCCCTGAGCTTCGACGACACCAACTGGAACATTCCGCAGGCAGTCACTGTCACTGGTCAGGATGACCTCGTCTATGATCGAGCCGTCAACTATCAGATCATGGTGTCAACCGTCACTTCGGATCCCGCCTACAGCAGAATCCCGCCGCAGTTCATCGATCTTGTGAACCTCGATGACGAACCACCGCCGCCGCCAAAGTTTTTTGTTGTGGATGGTGATGGATTCAACGACAGCACCATTCACCGCTACGAACCGGATTTCACCCCCATCTCTGTTTCCTCCAATCCCACAGCCAATATTTCGCCTCGCGGAATTGCCACGACCGCCGCAGGCCAGCGACTCTGGGTTATCGACACCAACCAGAACGTCTACGTCTATACCAGCAGCGGCACGCTGGAGGGCTCCTGGAAGGCTGCCGGCATGCCCCGTAATGCACTCCCCGAGGGCATCGCCACTGACGGAGTCAATATCTGGATCGTCGACAATCGCTCCGACCGCGTCTTCTACTACCCCGCTGCAGCCTCCCGACTCTCCGGCTCCCAGTCCCCCAACACCAACTTTGCACTCGCCATCGGTAATAATCAGCCTCGTGACATCGTCTACGGCATCCAGAATGGCCTCGGCTACCTCTGGACTGTGAATGATGATCTCAGAAGTGACCGTGTTTTCCGCTACACACTTAATTCCCAGGGTGTCACTGTCGGCTCCGTTTCATGGCTGCTCGGCCCCGGCGTTGTCATGCCGACAGGTATTACCGTTGACCCGTCAAATGCCTCCATGGATATCTGGGTCGTCGATAATGCCAGCGACACGGTCGTGGCATTTCGTTCAGGACGCACGCTTGTTGCTCCAACTGCCACGGCAACCTTCGCACTGGCCTCCGGCAACTTCTCACCTCAGGGCATCGCTGATCCACCGCCAGCGTGGGACGGTGATGCGCTGGTTGTGGAGGATTTCATGGCCGAATCCCGGTCCTCTGCCGAAATCTCCTCCAGCCCCGGGCAGAGTTACAGCTCACGACTGCGGCCCGAAACTCAGCTCCTGCCCGTTGACGCCGCCGCCCTCGTTACATCGAGCCAGGCCTCAGAACTCCGCAAACCGGGGGCTCGCCGCTCCAGCACAACAAACACTCGGCAAACCGCCGGTAACCAGGGTTCTGCCGAAACAAACGTCGTTGCCCAACAAACTCATTCCGCGAGCATTCCGGCCGAATCGGTCTCCGATCTGGACCTCTGCTTCACCCTGCTCCCGCAACTGCTCTGAAACCACCCGGCCCCCGCCGCGGAACCTCAGCCCCGATCGTGGCCCACAAGCCCCTGTCGGCGGATGGCGGCGAGGTTCTGCGTCATGCCGGTGGCGATGGCAGAGGCGTCGGAACCGAGTGCCACAAAGCGGAAGCCGAAGGCCTTGTGCTGTTCCACCAGTTCCGGTCGCGAGAGAATTCCCGCGGTGCGACCGTGCCTTTCGCAGGCTCGAACGACGGTCTGCAGATGCTGCAGAAACAGCGGCTGCGTGAAGTCGCCCGGGTGCCCCATGTTGACGCTCAGATCCATCGGTCCCACAAACAACACGTCGACTCCGGGCACAGCCGCTATCGCCTCCGCCTGCTCCACCGCCTCCGGTGTTTCAATCTGGACGATCACCAGCGAACGTGCGTTGGCTTCTGCGAGGTAGGATTGCCATGCCCGCCCGTAACTGGTCGCACGGATCACCTGAGCAACACCTCGCACGCCCAGTGGTGGATATTTCACCAGACTCACAGCCCGCGCGGCTTCTGCCGGAGTGCCGATGTAGGGGAACATGATTCCGGCTGCACCGCTGTCCATCACAAACTTCACATCGTCAGCGTCTGCGGATCGCACCCGAACAATCGGTACGGCGGACGAACCGGCAGCGGCCAGCAGGAGCGGCCGCAGGTCGGCCCATGAACCGGACCCGTGTTCAAGATCCAGCAGCAGCCAGTCGAAACCCATGCCGGCGGCAATTTCGACGGCGGCGGAGGACCCCAGATTCAGAAATGTGCCCGCCAGCACCTGGCTGGCAAGCCGCTGACGGTCGATCCACTGCACCATCGTTTCACTCCGCTGGAGATCTGCCGCTCCGGACTGCGGGCGGTAATTTCGGAACTGCTCCCGGAGAACTTCAGAACCCGGGGCGACTGGATATATCAAATCGGTCGGCCGCATTCTATCATCATGCACAGCGGCGTCTCTGTCGGGCTGTTTCTCCGCCACGTTTGCGACTGCCGCCATTCGTTTTTTCACCTCCTGCCAGCGCCGGAGCCCGCGTCATGTCGCTGCCCCCCTTTTCCGGTGACGTCCTGTCTCGCCGCAGCTCACTGCAGCTTGCTTCCACTGCCACCCTCCTGACGACCGCCGCAACGCTCACCGCCGAAGAGCCCCCCGCTCCTGCTCCCCTGCTTCGCGGCCGTGCCCGCAGCTGCATCTTTATCTGGCTGGGTGGCGGTGCTGCTCAAATGGATACCTGGGACCCCAAACAGGTCGGAGATCCGACGCAGGGTTCCAAAAAACCCGGTTCAGCCTACCCTGCCATCAATACTGCCATCCCCGGTGTGCAGGTCTGCGAACACCTCAGATCGATGGCTGATCGGCTTGATAAAGGCTGTCTGATTCGCTCCGTGCATCACGAAGTCATCGACGAACACGCGGCGGCCGTCAATCGCATGCACGTAGGACGCGCTCCCACTGGAACCACCATTTATCCGTCACTGGGTTCCGTCGTTTCGCATGAACTGGGCAGCGAAGACAGCGATGTTCCTGCCTATGTGGTCATGGGCTACCCCAGTGCAACTCGCGGACCCGGATTTCTGGGAGCTCGCCATAACTACCTCTACCTCATCGATACGGCCAGCGGCCCGGCCGGACTGCGCCGTCCGGCCGATGTCACCCCACGGCGACTTGAACGCCGCCAGCGACTGCTGGACACCATGCGCGATGACTATCGCCGACGCTACAGCGGTTTTCGCAGCGTGGAGGATTACGTCAGCGCCGGAGTCCGCGGCGAAGCACTCGCCGGTCCCCGCTTCGCTTCCGTGTTTGATCTCAACAGCGAATCGGCCGATCTGCGCAACGCCTACGGAAGCGAATTCGGCCAGCGCTGCCTGCTCGCTCGACGCCTTGTCGAAAGCGGCGTACGGTTCGTCGAAGTCGCCTTCAACCTGAACTTCATCAATGGCACCGGCTGGGATACCCACAACGATGGACAAAAGAATCAGCACGTACTGATTCAGGAGCTCGACAAATCGCTCTCCGCACTGCTCGACGACCTCCAGCAACGCGGACTGCTCGATTCCACCCTCGTGGCCGTTGGCACCGAATTCGGGCGGCCGCCGGAATTCGACGGAGGTGGTGGCAGAGGACACCAGAGTACCGCGTTCTCCGTACCCATCTTCGGCGGGGGACTCAAGTCCGGTCTCGCGATCGGAACCACCGATGACTTCAGCCGCAAGGTCGTGGACCGCCCCGTTTCCGTTCCCGATCTGCACGCCACACTCTATGCGGCCCTCGGCATCGATCCCGCAAAAGAACTGCTGGATGGCGATCGCCCCGTACCCATCACGGACCACGGGCAGCCAATCGCGGAACTCTTCAGCTGATCTCAGTCCACGTACAGAAACTCGTTGGTATTCAGCAGCGCCCGACAGAATTCTCTGAGTGCCGTGTCTGCTCCGTTTGACGCCGCCAGCTGTCGCAGAAATTCGGCAGCACGTGCTCGTTCCTCTGCATCCGCCGTCCGCTGAAACAGTATCCGATACGCCGCATCCACTGCCGTTCCGGCCTGCTCACCCAGCAGCTCTGCAGTCATTTGCCCCCCGCACTCCGCACGCACGCGTTCAGCAAGCGCCGTGCAGCAGCGAACCGTCTCAGGGCTGTTCAGCAGCATGATCGCCTGCGGAGCGACCACCGTTTCATCACGACGCGCACAGGAACTGGTCGTGTCGGGAAGATCGAATACCTGCAGAAAGGGAATCGGCAAACAACGCTTGCGAATCAGATACAGACTGCGGACGTCCGTCTGCTCCACCGGATCTGCATACCACCCCTGCCGACGGCCGTCGTCCTTGCCCTCCAGCGCCTCAAGGATTGCCGGCTGAGCTTCCAGAAGTTCCTGAGGCACTGCAGGCCAGACCGGGCGACCACCGGATTTTTCTCTGAGCAGGCCCGCTGACTGAAGCAGTACATCACGCACCGTCTCCGCGTCCAGCCGCCGCAGGTTCTGACGCCAGAACAACTGGTTCTCAGGGTCCGAATGCGGTGCTGCCGCGATCGCCGATGACTGCCGCGACTGCTGCTGCCATGCGGCCGATGTGAGTATCAGCCGATGCAGGGATTTCACAGACCAGCCACTGCGAATGAATTCCAAAGACAGCCAGTCCAGCAGGGGCTGATGCACCGGAGCGCTGCCGGTTATGCCGAAGTCATTTGCCGTGGCTGCCAGCCCCCTGCCAAAGTGCTGCTGCCAGACTCGATTCACAAAGACGCGTGCCGTCCACGGATTACCGGGATTCACAATCCAGTCTGCAAGGGCCAGTCGGCGGCCCGAACTCCCAGCCCGCGGGGCGGCAATCACGGCAGGGTGCGGATCAAGCACCGAAGGGAAACCGGGCGGAGTCTCGGCACCCGGTGATGCAAAGTCACCCTGGGCCAGAATGTGTGTGGCGGGGATTGAGTCAGCGCTGTCGATAACTCCGAGTGCCTGTTCCATGGTCTGCAGCTGTGACTGCAGTTCATCCAGCTCCCGCTGCAGCCGCTCACGGTCCGCCGCCTGCTGTTCGCTCAGACCCTCCAGCTCCTTCTGCAGAGCAGCGCGGCGCGCTTCAATGGCGGCGTTTGCGGCTGCGGTCTGCCGTCGAATGTCAGCCGGGGCTGCGGGAAGATCATTTCGAGGTGTTGCGGAGGCAAAGAAAGCACGCAGACGGTAGTGATCGGCCTGGCTCAGCGGATCGTACTTGTGGTCGTGGCACTGGCAGCAGGACATGGTGAGCCCGAGAAATGCGGAGGCGGTGGTGTTGGTCAGGTCCGCCTGAATTTCCGCCTGCAGCCGCGGCTCCTCCTGAAAGATCGAAGCGGTGCTGTCCCATTGCCCCAGCCTCAGAAAGCCAGTGGCCACAAGCGCATCCACTTCCGCTGCATTTTCAGGTTCCGGGCCTACCAGCTCGTCACCCGCCAGCTGCTCACGCACAAACTGACTGAACGGCTTGTCCGTATTGAACGATCGCACCACGTAATCGCGGTAACGCCACATCTCCGGCCGAAATTCATCGCGCTCATAACCGTTGGTGTCAGCGTAGCGGACGACGTCCAGCCAGAGCCGAGCCTGACGTTCGCCGTATCGCGGTGATGCCAGCAGCCGATCAACGGCCCGCTCCCACGCATCCGGTGCGGCGTCAGCCAGAAACTGCTGAACTTCAGAGTCGACTGGTAACAGGCCTGTCAGGTCCAGCGATGCGCGCCTGAGCAGTGTGCGGCGGTCGGCCGGCGGAGACAGCTGCAGTCCCCGCTGAGCAAGCTCTGACTGCAGAATCAGGTCGATGGGATGACCGGGAGTGTTCGGGAGTTCGGCTGGCTGTGGGGGCCGAAGTGACCAGAGGTTGAGTCGTTCATTGCCAAACAGCTGCCGGATCGGGTTGCGGGGATCTTCGAGCGCACTGCCGGTGTCCGGCGGTAAAGCAGCCTCAGCATCGCTCGCGTCCGGCCACGGGGCACCAGCCTCCAGCCATTGCCGCAGCACGGTGATCTCGGATTGCGTCAACGGCTGTTTGGGAGGCATCTGCAGCTCAGGATCCCCCGGCGTTACAGAATTCAGCAGCAGACTTTCTGCCGACCCGCCCTGCGAAGCGATCGCCGGCCCGCGACTGCCACCTGCAAGCAATGCCTCGCGACTGTCCACCCGCAGCTCACTCTCCTGCTGCTGCGGACCGTGACATGACTGACATCGTGACCGCAGAATGCGGACTGCGGTGCGAGCGAGCTCTGGTGAATCCGCGGCCAAGCACCTGCTTGTCATTCCCACAATCATCAGCGTGCAACAGCCGACCGCGAGGATGCTGCCGGTCACAGCCCGGTTAACGACCGGAGGCCTTGCCCTTCTGACAAAGTCCGGTGTCGGGCGGGCGATGCTCCTGCTGAGCCGCATCGCTTCGCAGAACACTGCACCAATCCCAGCTGCTCCGCAAAAGCACAGGCGAAAAATCACAGCGCGGATCAGAGTTCGGTGGCTGGGCAGGAGCGTGGGGCGCCCAGGTCGTGTTCTGTCTGTTCGTGGGATTCCAGAGAACTGCAAAACCATCAGGCTCAAGGCCGCGGTCAGCAGCGGCAGCAGCCACCGCAAAACAGAACTGGTTGTTCCCGAACCTGCCATGATTGCCGCTCGGATCAAGTTTCGCTGGGAATGCCTGAGTCGCCGGAATGCACCTGCCCAGTATTCTGACACAGAAGTGGGGGAGTGCCCAGCGAGGATGCGGGAAAAAGGGGCTGCGTCGCCGATTTGAATCGGTCGGAACTGATCAGCCGCTCAATGCCCCGCCGCGACATTCGCAATTACGGAACCGCCAACCGCTGACGCTACTGCGTTACCAGTTCGCTCTCAACATTCTCACGGATCTGCCGCAACTTCATGTCCACCTTTTTCACCACGGTGGTCCGGAATTCCGTTCGCGGAGCCGCGAGGTCCTTTTCCTCGCTGGTGACCGTCACCGTCCAGCGGGCAAGGCCAAATGGGATGTCCTTTGACACCCAGTATTCGCCTTCGTTGGTTGATCGTGTTTTCTGGCTTTCCATCACCACCCGGCCCTTGCGGTGCACAGCTGAAAACTGCTGACCCTGCAGAATGATTTCCGGTACAGCATTGGTCGCAATCACCTCGGGATCCGGGTAGCTGGTCAGCAGGGCGATGGTGGGATAGAACCGCAGGGCCGGTGTCCTGATCGGTTCCACACCTTCTTCGCCCAGTCGTCGAAAACCCCTGACGATCGGCAGCATGTCATTGGCGATGCCGCTGGAGTCGCGGGATTCGCCAATGACTTTACTTTCCGGGACCAGCACTTTGTAGATGCGAGCACCCACGGGGCCGGGGTCGATGCCCGCTTCACCCGCCTGACCTGTGATGGTCTTGATCTCAATCCAGCGACAGGGCTGAACCTGCCCTTCAAATTCCGCGTCTTCACGCCCCACGGACTTGATCGTCAGTTCGCACGTCCACGTCAGGGCGTTCTCGTCGTCGGCCGATGTGCCCTGTGTGAGCGTTCCCTGATACTCGACCCCACGACTGTCTTCGGGAAGCTGAAAGATCAGTCCCTGAGCAGATGCGGAGGGGCTGCTGATCAGAGCAACAGCCAGAGACAGAACCAGACCAGCGGCCAGACGTGACATAATCCCACCTTTTGAAACGGCCCCGGCGGTGAAACAGGCCAGGATTCCATGGTGAATTTTCTCAGACATTCACCCTCTGAGGCAAGAGAATTCGCCGCAGGTTGGCGAGAACAGGCAGACTGGGGCAGGGACACGCGGGTCAGGCAGGCCGGCTGAATGGCGGGATTCGCGAACTTCAGGAGGATTCTGCCGGTTGGCACGACTGCCGCCGCGATTCCCGGCGTCCGCTGTTCCGACAGAGATACCGCCTGAGCTACAAACCGCACCCACAGGTGTCAGACACAACCCGCATTCAACCCACCGATTGGAAATCCCGCATGGCCAGGCTCCCGGAACCAACCACGATCCTCATCACCGGTGCCTCCGCCGGGATCGGCCGGATTACCGCTGAGCGGCTGGCCCGGCCCGGTCGCCGATTCATCCTCGCTGCCAGAAACATCGAGCGTCTGCAGCAGACGGCCGACAGCGTTCAGGCTGCCGGCGCACAGGTGCTCACAGTCGCCGTGGATGTCACCAGCTCCGCCGGACTGGAAAACCTCGTCCGTCAGGCCACCAACCGCTTCGGCCGCATTGATGTGCTGGTTAACAACGCCGGCATCGAATGCTTCGCGGAACTTGAAAGCCTCAGCGAAGAAAAAATTGTCTCCGTCATCAACACCAATCTTACCAGCGCGATTCTGCTGACTCGACTGGTGCTGCCGCTGATGAAACAACAGAAATTCGGCCGGATCATCAACATGGCATCCACGGCGGGCAAGCATGGACCGGCATGGGGAGCTGTTTATGGAGCGACCAAAGCCGGGCTGATTGCCTTCACACAGTCCCTTCGCGGAGAACTCAAACGCACCGGTGTCAGCTGCACGGCCATCTGTCCAGGGTTCGCCGTTGATGGCGGTATTTATGACGAAATCGTTCGCTCCGTCGGCCGCCGGACTCCGCCACTGCTGGGAGGTACCACAGCGGCACGCGTCGCCGCAGCCGTGGAAACCGCCATTCACAAAGCACCTCCGGAAATGATCCTCAACTTCCCGGCTCTTCGCCCGGTGTTTGTGCTTCGGGAAATCTGGCCGCGACTCGGTGAAATCATCATTCACGCAGCCACCCTCAAATATCTTCGCCGAGCTGCCCAGGCAACTTCGTCGGGTCACGTCCGCTGAGCAGTACGGCGGTAAAGATGCCTGATGTCATGCTCTGAGATTCCACCCTGAACCACTCCACCGCGTCCACGCGTGTGAACGGGAACGAGGTCTTTCAAAACGTCTGAAACAACACACCCCTGAGCGGGCGGGCGGAAGCCCCCGGTTGCGATTCGCACCTTGGTGCGCACCCCTGCCCGCGGCGTCAGCAGGACGTTGCCAGGGCTCTTTACCCGCAGGCTGCCGCCAGGCGGCTCAGCGAGCGTTCTCACTTCTCACTTCTCACTTCTCACTTCTCACTTCTCACTTCTCACTTCTCACTTCTCACTTCTCACTTCCATCTCTCTTCTCTCGCCAGGGTTCTTTACCCGCGGGCTTCCGCCCTGCGGCTCAGTGCGCTGTCGCCCTGCGGCTCAGTGCGCTGTCGCCCTGCGGCTCAGTGCTGTCGCCCTGCGGCTCATGCGATTCCGCAAGGCGGCGGAGTGCGTTGGTTCAGCGCGGTCACCCGGCCCGTTTCAGGTAACGCTTCCGAAACTGTTCCGCCCAGCCGGTGAAACGATTGTTCTCGATGGCCTGGCGCATGCCTCGCATCAGATCCTGATAGAAGTGCAGGTTGTGGATTGTCGCCAGTGTCCCATACAACGGCTCGTCAGCGAACAGCAGATGCCGCAGATACGCGCGGCTGAATCCCTGACTGCAGGCGATGCAGCTGCAGGAGGTGTCGATTGGGTAGCGGTCCTTGCGAAAGGTTTTGTCCTGCAGACGCATCTTGCCGTCCCAGGTGAACACGGTGCCCTCGCGGGCGTAACGCGTTGGGATGATGCAGTCAAAGATATCCATGCCGCATTCCACGGCCGCCACAAGGTCCTCCGGAAGACCGACTCCCATCAGATACCGCACCTGGTCAGTCGGCATCAGCGGCGCGGTGTGTCTCACCACCCGCACCATCGCCTCATGTCCCTCACCCACCGAGACTCCGCCAATCGCATAGCCCGGAAGATTCAGCGACGTCACCAGACGCACAGCCCGCGACCGCAGCTCCAGTTCCATCCCGCCCTGAATGATCCCAAACAGGTGCTGGTGGGGCTGCAGCGGCACAGCGGCGCAGCGTTTGAGCCAGCGCTGGGTGCGTTCCAGAGACTGTGCCACATAGGCCGCCGGCATCCGATGGTCCACACACTCATCAAAGGCCATCACGATGTCCGCACCCAAACGCCGCTGGATGTCCATCGCGGATTCCGGGCTGAGCATCATTGGGGTGCCTTCAGCGTCCTTCTTCCCCGAACGAAAACGAAAGCTCACACCCTCCTCAGTAATCGTGCGTTCCGGCAGGCTGAACACCTGAAAACCACCCGAATCCGTCAGGATCGTCTGATTCCAGCGCATCATCGAATGCAGCCCGCCCAGTCGCTCCACGATCTGGGTGCGGTCGAGTATTCCGAGGTGGTAGGTATTGGCGAGCACCACCTGAGCGCCTGTGGCGGCCACCTGATCGGGGAGCACACATTTGACTGCCGCCTGAGTTCCCACGGGCATAAAGGCGGGGGTCTCCACCGGCCCGTGCGCCGTGACAAACCGGCCACGCCGAGCCCGGCCGCTGGAAGCCAGCAACCGAAAATGCAGACCGTTGCCGGGCGACCACTGAGGACTGTCAGAACTCATTCAATTCACCACCTGGCATGCAGCACAGAAAACGCTTTGGTTTGAACACCAGTCCGGCAGGACTCCGCCGAACCCTTTCACTCAGCGGATCTTCTGATCCGGTAACTCCTGACGGATGCCCTCATCCAGCGGCATCCTGTCTGAAGCGGGCGTCAAACCCACCTCCGCCATCACTCGTTCCAGCTCCCGCTGCAGCTGCTGCACCACCGGCTGGTACTTCGGACGGTCAATCAGATTGTGCCGCTCCTCCGGATCAAACTCGATGTTGTACAGCTCCGCACGATGCCGATCCGGACTCCCATCCCCGTGTGGCGAATGGCTGTACTTCCATGTTTCTGTCCGCACACAGCGGACATTCGGCGTATACGGGAACTGTTTTTCGTAGTTGTAGTGGTACAGAAATGATGTGCGCCAGGCCGGATCACCCTGCTGCACCAGCTGTACCCAGGACTTCCCGTGAATCTTCTCCAGCGGCGGTACTCCGCAAAGTTCCAGCAGACTCGGAGCCACGTCCACGGTGAGCACCTGCTGGTCGATCTGCCGCGGCTTGTCAACCGGTGTCAGCCCGGGAAAACGGACAATCTGCAGGATCCGCATGCTGGGCTCATGCGCCGTGCGTTTGTCCACCATTCCGTGTTCGCCGTTGAGGATCCCGTTATCGCTCATCATCACAATGATCGTATTCTCCAGCTCATTCCGCTCCCGCAGCAGCTGGTACAGACGTCCCACGCTGTCATCGACGGAAAGCAGTGTGGCCCAGTAGGCGCGAGTCATGGCGGCGAAGTCCTTCACGGCGGCCGGGGAGGCATCCGGGAATTTTTTGCGCCAGTCGAACAGTGGGCCGTAAATCCCATGCCACGTCGGCAAACGCTGGCGAATCCAGTCCGGCTTGTCCTGCAGCATAAAGGCGGTTTCCGGGTAGAGCACCTGCACGTCGTCGAAAGCCTGCTGATACCTGGGTTCAGGCTGATAGAAGCTGTGCGGAGCCTTGTGACCGAGCATCAGGCACCACGGACGCCCGCTGTGGTCCTCCTTCAGCCACGCTTCCGCCATGTCTGTCACTGCGTGCGTGTAATAACCCGGAACAACTTTGCGTTGTGTGCCGTTGATGTTGAATTCCGTATCAAAGTATTTCCCCTGACCGCGGTGGGACACAAACCAGTCAAATCCGGGCCGCGGTTCATCGTTCTCTTCACCCATGTGCCATTTGCCGATGTATGCGGTGTGATATCCCTGCTGCTGCAGAACCCGCGGAAAGCTCTGCAGATTCTGTGGATATTCCGTGAAGTTGTTCACCACACCGTGAGCGTGAGCGTAGAGTCCGCTGAGAATGCTGGCGCGGCTCGGAGAACACAGCGACGTCGTGCAGAAGGCGTTGCGAAAGTGCACGCCTTCCTGAGCCAGTCTGTCGATGTGCGGGGTTTTCAGCGCGGGATGGCCGGCGATACCCACGGCATCCCAGCGCTGATCATCGGTGAGCAGAAACAGGATGTTGGGACGCGACGTGTCAGCCGAAACTCCGGCCGTTCCGCCGCTCGGGTTCGCACACTGCCGGGCGACCTCTGAGGCTCCGCCCCCTGAAGCACCGACAGCCGCACCAGGATTCGGCCCGGCAGCAGCTTCGCCGTCCCGGGCAGAGGCGACAGTCACGGGCAGCAGCAACAACACAGCGGCAAAAACATAGTTCATGAATCACGTCCCAGGCCGACAGGCAGAAGGTTCAGTTGCGAGTAATGGTTTCGTCAAGATTGAGCAGGACGCGGGCGAGCAGTGTCCATGCGGCGGCATCCTGGGGAGTGGTATTCGGAGGCAGCTCGGGCAGCTTCGCCGGGTCGCCGGTGGTCAGCTCGCGCGGATTCAGCCAGCCGTCAGCAATCCGCTGGCGACGGGCCTTCAGCGCACTCAGAACTTCCTCCAGTTCCGCATCCGTGGGCTGCCGTGACGTGCACAGCAGGAAACCATGCCGAGCGCGGGCTGCGTCGTCCGGAGCGGCTTCGCGGAGAATGCGCTGAGCCAGACCGCGGGCCGCTTCAATGAAGATGGTTTCGTTGAGCCCGGCGAGCGCAGCCATGGGCGTGTTGGAACGCATCCGTCGCGGACAGGAGAAGTCGCCGTTGGGCGCGTCAAACGAAGCCAGCACCGGGTCGGGCATGGACCGCTTGCGAAACAGGTACACAGCTCGGCGGTAACGGTCTTCCCCGGTGGCTGCGGTCCAGTAACCAGGATAGGTGTAGTTGTAGTCCAGCACATTCTGGGGCACCGGCGGGATCACACTGGGACCACCAGCCCTGGTGCTCAGCAGTCCGGCAGCACTGAGCGCAATATCGCGAATCACTTCCGCATCAGCGCGGTAGCGGGCTCCGCGGGCCAGCAGCTGATTTTTGGGGTCGCGTTCGAGCAGTTCCGGGGTGGCGGCGGAGGCCTGGCGGTAGGTGCGGCTGCTGATGATCGTCTGCAGCAAATGCCGACGACTCCAGCCGTGCTCCATAAAGTCCACCGCCAGCCAGTCCAGCAGTTCTCGGTATTCGGGCACCGGTGCTCGTGTCCCAAAGTCTTCGGAGGTCTCCACCAAACCCTGGCCAAACACCGCCTGCCAGACGTTATTCACCGCCACACGCGCGGCCAGCGGCGAACGACGGTCCACCAGCCAGCGAGCAAACCCCAGTCGGTTCAGTGGAGCATCTGCGGGGAAGGCGTGGAAGGCGGCGGGAACGTGCGGCTGCACCGCATCCCGCGGCTGATCCCATTCGCCCCGGTCCAGCAGAAAAGTGCCACGAGGGTCGCGGGGGCTGCGAGCGGTGACGTGCAGCACCGTGGTGATGCCGTCCGGGATTGTGCGAAGCAGATTATCAAGCTCGTCGCTGAGCGGTTTGAGATCCGGCACGGAACGCTGCCACGCATCGAACACTGCCAGCTGCTCGTCCGCAGTCCGCTGATCGGCAGGCTGCTGCAGAGCCAACACCGCGGCGTGATTGACGGCCGGAGCAGCGGGTGTCGGACTGGCCGTCAGACTGAAACGCATGCAGCCCGGCATATCACCCATCCGCCAGGCGATTTTGAGCTGACTGCCGGAGGGAAGTTCGAGCGGAGCGGTGAAGCGCAGGACAGCCACGGATGGCTGGTTGCGGAAACCAGGCCCCCGGTCCGCCAGCCAGGAAGTGTCGTCACTGCCGTCGATGAGCAGTTGCACGGGGCCGGTGGTTTTTTTCCCGTCGCCCGATTTCGTCTCCGGGCTGGAAAAATCGGCCGTGGCGTCGCTCAGCTGCTGCTTCTCCCAGGTATCCGATCCGGGCTTGCGAAGGAAGACTTCGAGCTCATGCATGATCCACGTCCCGAGCCGACTGCGGCCAGGGCCGTTTTGCGGAAGGTCGCGGTGGTTGAGCACTTCAATCTGCAGGCCGGTGATCGGAGCTGTGGCGGGAGCCGCCGGTGGTTCGGCAATTACAAACACGTCGCCACTGGTGTGGCCCTTCATCAAAATTGAATTGTCAACTTCCTGGGTGGGGTGGTTGAGCCCGCTGTTGCTGCCCATTTCGATAAATCGGAGCGGTGTCCATGCGGGCAGCTTTGAAGTCAGATCCGCGGAAAAGGCCTGCAGCTCGTCCTGCCACTGCGGGCGAGCCGCACGCATGCGGTCCCGGAGTTGGGCGGCCTGGGCGGAGATTTCACCGAGCCGTTGCTGCTGTTCGGCCGAATAGACCCATGACTGTGATTCGTAGGTGTCATTCAGAAACGCAAACATCCCGTAGTATTCGGTGTGGGTGACCGGATCGAATTTGTGTGAATGACACTGGGCACACTGGGTGGTGATTCCAAGCACTGCCTTGCCGATGCAGTCCATGCGGTCGAACATTTCAACCATCCGAAACTGCTCAGGCACAATCGCACCTTCCTCGTTGATCATGCTGTTGCGCAGAAATCCGGTGGCGATCAGCTGCTGCTGGGTGGCATTCGGGAGCAGGTCTCCGGCGATCTGCTCGATAATGAACTGGTCGTAGGGCATGTCCTGATTGATGGCGTTCACCACCCAGTCGCGCCAGATCCATTGTTCACGCTGCAGGTCTTTTTCGTAGCCGTTGGTGTCGGAGTAGCGGGCGAGATCGAGCCAGTGCCGGGCCCATTTTTCACCGTAGCGGGGGCTGCTGAGCAGCATTGCTGCGGCGGCTTCGGGGCCGGCTGCGGTGTACTGCTGCAGCTGGGCGGGGGTGGGCGGGAGCCCGATCAGGTCAAGAAACAGACGGCGAATGAGCAGTTCAGGGGGGGCGGCCGGGGAAAAACGCAGACCCTCGCGCTGCAGCCGATGAGCCACAAAGGAGTCGACTGGATTGGTGAAGGCGGGGTTGGGAAGCGGAGTTTTCTGTGGGGGCAGGAAGGCCCAGTGATCTTCCCAGGCGGCGCCTTCGCTGATCCATTGTCGGAGCACCGCGATGTCGGCTTCTGCAGGCCGCCGCGGCTGGTCCGGAGGTGGCATCATGGTGTCCGGGTCGTGGCTGAGGATGCGTTTGAGCAGTTCGCTGGAATCCGGTTGCCCGGGGACGATCGCCGGCTGCTTTGAATCTCCGCCCGCCAGTGCCGCTTCGCGGATATCCAGCCGCAGACCACCCTGACGCTGCGCCGCGTCGACGCCGTGGCAGTGCCAGCAGTGTTCGGCGAGAATCGGGCGGACGGACTTCTGGAAGTCCACCGCAGGAGTTTGCCGGGCAGGGGACTGAGCCACAGCGGAGGCGGTGCCCGCGGCATAAACGAGCAGGCAAAGGGCAGAAACGCGAATCACAGGAGCGTCTCCGGAAGGTGGTGTTGAAAAGTGCTGCAGTGCGACGTGCAGGGCGGAGCAGGCCGGGGATGTGCTGAATCATACAGCGACGGGGCGCGGGAGAAAATCCGCAGGTCCTGGTTTGTGGGGAAATGGGGAAGTCAAGGAAATTCCGACGCAATCGCCTCGTGCAACAGCCAATTTCATTTCTGCGAATTGAGCGGCTGCGGCCCGGATTTTTCCGACCGGATGCAATTCCGATATTTCTGGCCGGATGGGAGTACGCGGATGTGCCGCACAACGGTAGAATGCCGCCGCCCACCTCGCGGAATTCCCACGTTTTCCGCACTCCATCGCCCTGTTCTCCCGGAGCACCCCCTGTGAATCGGCTGCTGCTGTCGCTGACCACTGCCGTCGCTCTGATCACCACCGGCTGCCAGGACTCCGGCAGCCCCGGTGACTACGTCCCCTTTGCGGACACTGCTCCCCAAACAGCCAGCACCACGCCAGACACCACGGGCCCGCCAGGCACCACTGGCACGCCGGACCCCACGCCCGATACCACCGGGCCCGGCTCCGCAATGCCACCCGCAGACTCCGTCGCGACGGACAGCACCGCTGCTGCCGGTACACCCC
>JBEAUF010000077.1:0-15669 GCA_041161565.1 Planctomycetota bacterium
CGCCATGACTCCTGAACCCGCTCCAGCCCGCGACTTCGCAGCTGCACCCTTCATGGGCACCATGATGCCCGGCGCCATCAAAAAGGCCATGCAGACCTTCACCGCCTCCAGCGGAAATGCCAACAAGGGCTTCGGCCGCCGCAAAGTGCTCCCCGTCACCGACATCGAACGACTCGTCGGCGAACGACGCATGCGGTTCCTCTGCGAACGCATCACCACCGCCAGACGTCCCTGGTGCGGCATCAACGGGATGCTCCAGGCTATTCCCCTCTCCTGGGCCTCCTCCGTTGAATACGCCAAACCGCTCGCCCGAGCCATTCAGGCGGACGTCGCCGCAGTGCACACCGCCCTCAACCTCCAGTTCCCGCTCATCGCCATGATCACCGAACTCGATGATGTCTCCGGTGTACGCGAATTCATCCTCCGCGGCGAACGCGTCCAGTCCGGACTCAGGCTCTCCCGCGCAGGCTCCAGTTACCCCTGCGGAAATGAACTCGAACGAAAAAATGCCGAATGGATCGTCGATCGCGCCCTGCAGTGGTTCAGAGGCTGGGTCTATCGTGCCTTCTCCGCAGATCTTGATAATCGCGAAAACCCAAAACTCTTCCAGATGATCTGCGAACTCGGTGCCCGCCGCGATGCCCTCGTCGTCCTCCTCCGCGAAGCCTTCTATCGCTCCGTCTCACCCACCATCAGACTCTACGGTGTCTACTTCTCCGCCACCGGGCGAGTCAGCACCGAACAGGGATTCCTCCGCGGTGTCCTGCATAAGCTCCCCGAGTCCCAGGACGAAGTTGCCTGGACTCCCGCTCTGATCACTAAACGCAAACGTCACAGCCTCATCGCTATCCTCCTCTTTGCGCTCTCCGCTTCTGCCCTTGCTGCCACCGCCTTCCTCATCATGAAAATTCGAGCCACAAACGGCTAAGTGCTGGTTAGCTGGTTAGCTGATTACTTCTTGATACCCTCGCCCCTTTTCCTGCGCGTTGACAGTACTCTTTGCCCGCGGGCGACCGCCCAGCGGCATTGAAGTTCTCTGGAATTCTGTCAACAAACGGGCAAAGACTCGGGACAGCGAGGCTGCGATGGTGAAATTGAATAAAAACATAACGAAACAATACAGAGTACTTTCACTGCCAACCCTTTCGCCAATAATCCCAATTTCTCCGGGTTTCGACCTAAAACTCTGTGTCCTCTGTGTTTCAAAAAATAACACCCATCCGCCGTCGTTTCACCATCCCGGCACTGCGTCCTGCCAGAAAGCCAATTCCATTGGGCTACCGCCCGGTGGCTTATCAACCTCTTATCGCATCTCAAGGGATTCACCATCATGGCAGCTCAGCAAAACAGCGGCGGCTGGCGAGGAAGTCGCCCGACGAAGCCGGGCTCCGAACAGTCTGCCGGACCGGAACATGGCTGGAAGCAGTCGTCCCGCAAATCGTCTGGGCCTGCATTCAGCGGTTCTCCACGCAGCAAACTGCGGCTGCTCTTCGCTGCCCTCGTCGTTACAGCACTTGCCGTCTTTCTTGCATTCCTGTTTATGCCGGCCCAGCGGCTGCTGACCTTTATTGTCTCGCCCAATATCACAGCCAGCTCAGCGCCCACAGTCCCGCTCCTCGCTGCACTCCCCCCCGCATTCGCCAGTCGCCCCTCGGACCTCAATCCCATCGAACTTCGCAGTGGTCCTGCCGTCAGCGAACTCAACACAGTTCTCAGTACCATCAGCAGTATCAAAAGCGTCCGCAAACCCGACGTCGCCATCATTCTCTGGCTGCAGATCCTGCCTGTTCCCGATCAGCGCCCCGCAATGGCCTCTGCAGAAAACAAAGCGCCAGCTCTCCTGCTGCCACGCAGCATTCAACTGTCCGAACTTCTTGAACTGCACGCCAGCGGCGCTCCCCCTGCCGATGCCATCGATCCCGCCAAACTCCGCGATCAAATCAGCGAACTCCTTAAAACGCTTCCCAAAGCCCACCTGCTGCTGCTCGTCGATCAGCCGACACCCCTTCTTCCGCTCAGTCACGGCCTTGTTCAGCTCCCCGTCCTCAGCAGCATTCACAACTGGACCAAACAGCCCGGACTTGAACGACTCGCCGTCGTGACCGCCTGCGATGATCAACAGATCAGCTGGCCGGATCCCGGTGGCAGCGCCGCCCTGACCGCCTTCGCCGCAGCCGCCCATCTGGGTCTCTCTGCAACTGCGGATTTCAACAAGGATAAAGTGCTCTCCGCCGCTGAATACGCCAGCTTCATCAACACCGAAACCACCCGCCGGCTTCAGGCCGTTCTGGGGGCCGCCGCACCGCAGGTCAGAATCAGCGGCAACACCAATTTCAATCTTCTCAGCGAACTTCTTCCAACTCCCTCGCCCACGGCACTCGCCAAATCCTCCACCACTGTCCTTCCTGAACTCCTGAAGACACTCCAGCAGGTTGCACAACTTCAGACTGATGCTCCATGGCTCTGGGTGCCCGTTCGCTGGCAGCAGGTCGTCGAACAACTCCGCATCACCGAAGCATCGCTGGCCGCAGGTAACCCCGATCTCGCCGCCAAACTCCTCGAACTCACCCGCGCTGAGATCGCCACACTTCAAACCGCCTCCAACCAGTTCCTCGCTCCCGGGGACCCAATCTTCCCCAGCCACCAGCTCCCCCATCAGCTCCTCGCCAAATTCCCCACGTATCAGCGGCTCCTTCAGAAATCTCCTGACCCCGGTGCCGCTGCCGAAAAATCGCTCGAAATTGGTCTTGACAAACGCGCAGAAGCTGTTCTTGACATCGGCAGCCAAGCTGAGATTCGCCAACAGCTCATCGAGAACCGCCGGCTCGCCGAAATTGCCGCTGCCGAAACCTTCACAGCCACCGACCTCCTCCAGCCCCTGCTCCTCAGCCACGAAGAACTCCAGCTCCTCAGCGAAGATCGCTTTCTCGTCAACGCACAGCCACCCGCCGAAAACAGCCTCACACAACAACAGCGATTCCTCGAAGCCACCACCAGCTTCGCTCGCACACGCCGCTCCGCACAACTGCTGCTCTGCGACCTCCTCGAACAGCTTCCCCGCTTCGTCGAGTTTGCCCCGGTCGCTGTCCCCTCAGCGACGGCCACTGCAACAGCGTCTGCTCAGCTCAATAGCCTCCTCCGCCGGCAACTCAGCCTCACCGACAGCCAGCCGCAGGAACTTCAGCGACTCCTCGATGACTGTCGCAGCCAGCTCGACGGCCAGCCTGATACTGATCTGCTCTCCCCTATCGCTGCACTCGTCATCACCACACGAATGCTGCACCTTCAGCTCACGGAAGCACTTCCCGAGCCACCCGCGAACCCCACGGACGCTGCTGCTGAACTCAGCGCCCGCTCCAGTCGCCTCCAGCCCCTGATCGACCAGTCCCTCCAACTCCGCTCGCTGCTCCTCGAACGCGCCAACGCCCTGGCTGACCGCGTCAATACCAACGCCCTCGACCCCGCCAGACACTCTCCCGAAGATCAGCGCAACACCGCACTCGACTGCCGCAGACTGCTGCTACTCCCACTTGACGCCAACCGCCACATCAACCTCCTCAAACGCACGCAGGAACTCGAACAGGAACTGCTGAAAGTTGCTGCATCAACTACCGCCCCCGCAGCGGCATCGGCCACCGCATCAGCGAACACCCCCGCCGAAGCAGGCAACGCTCCTCAGCTCCCCGCTCGGCAACTGGCCGGCTACACCGAACTTCTTTGGCAACTGCAGCTCGTCAAGCTCCTCCCGGACCCTTCAGAAAACCTCACCAAAGTCCTGCAGCAATTCCCCGATCAGCCGGAACAGCTCACCCCTGAGTTTCTGCATCAGGCCGGCTCCGCGCTGCTCGCAGGCTGGTCCGGTCAGAAAGAACGACTAAACTCTCTTCGCAGCACCCCCGAACTCCGCACGGCCGATATTCGCACACGGCTCCTGCCGCCGCTCTTCGCCCGCCAGACTCTGCCCCCGGCACCCCAGCCCGAAATCTCCGCTCGCTACTGGATGGCACTCGCCAGCGACTACAGCAACTTCCACATCGAACGACTCAGAGCCAGTCGCTGGGTGCTGCCGACGGACCAGTCACCGCTGGCAGAAAAAGGCTGGTACGCGCGGCAAATCCAACTCTGGCAGGCCACCGCGAATTCCACCAATCCCGCCTCCGCCACAAGCGGCGTCTCCACCGCCCCCACGGCTCCCGTCGAACCCGCACTCGAACTCGAAAACGCCCCGCCCGATGTGCTCTTCGCCAATAACGCCACCCCCACACTCGAACTTTCCCTCAGACTTGCCAACCCGTCCGCCCGCTCCGGTATCGCCGCCTTCCAGCTGCTGCCCCCGCTGCAGCCCGACGATTCTGCCAAAGCGGTGATTCTACCCCCCGCAGCCGCCGTGAATCTCGCCGCTCCAAACGGCCGCGAACGCGCCGCATTTCCGCTCGCTCTTCAGGGCGGCACGCCCAGACCCGCCCCCTGCTCTGACGCAAGCTTCCTCTCCACCTGGTTCTTCCGCGGACGCTCAAACAACGTTCGCAATATCACCCTGAATCCCTGCGAAGCCCTCGACTGGTCCATCACCCGAGCCGCTCAGCCCACAAACGCGTCTGTCCAGATCACTTCGCTCAGCCTCGGCCCCGTTGCCTTTCTGCTCGACTGGTCAGCCAGCATGAAAAACGTTGATGACAGCAGTCAGGGCAACACTGCCCCACGCTCCGAACAGGCCGCCGCCGCCCTGCAGAAACTTGTCGATCAGCAACTGCAGGCCGGCTTCGTCAATGCACGCAAAGTCAGCCTCCGTGTGTTTGGACATCGCGAGAATTATTCGACGGACGGCGCGCAACAACTCAGCCCGGATTTCGACGCCGCCTTCGATGGTTTTGATTTCCCCATCAACGAGTCCCAGCAGCAGAGAGCACTCGGGCTGATTTCCATGACTCCACTCGCTCCCGCCATCAGCAATCGCTTCGCGGACGTGACTCAGCGACTTAATAAATGCACTCCCTGGGGCTGGTCGCCGCTCTACGAGTCCATCAGAAAGTGCATCGATACTGATCTCCAGGCTCGCTCCGGACTTGTCGTTGCCATTACCGATGGTGTCCCCGGGGACGGTCCGACCCCCGAATCTCCTGAACAGGCCAAACGCAACAGCCTTCCCGCACTCCTGCGATCACTCCAAAACCTCAAAGGTCGCGTGCAGGTCCTGATCCTCTGCATGGTTCCCGCGGAAACCGGACGCATCGAAGAACAACTCAACATTGACCTCGCTAAACTCACCCTGCCACCCGCAGATACCGAACTCCTTCGCTCCTGCTTCCTCATTCGCACGGCGGAAGACCAGAACCTGACCGCTGAAATGGATATCGCTACACAGCCCGGTGCACTCACACTCACCAATAGCAACGCTCCTCGCGATGCCATCGTCGGCCGAATCGATCCCGTCAATGGCCGCGGTCGGGTCGTCTATGCCGCCGATCAACTCGATCCCGCACGCGACTGCCTCGTCTCACTCGGTGCTCAACGTTCCGATTCCGCACCACTCACAGCCACATTTCGCCCCCTCCCCGGTGGTCAGGTGCTCATCGAAGCCGACTGGCAGGACCTCAATCGCAGGCTTCTCTTTCGACATGGCAGCGCCACCGAACTCTCCGTCCCACTCCGTCAGGAACCCCAGATCCCCGGAGCACCCACCCGACTCGCCGCCACCGGCCCCCAGAAATTCCAGTCCCGCGGCAACGCTGCCGATCTCCAGTTCCAGCTGTTCCTCGATCACGACAACGATAACTTCCCCGTTGCCCTCCCACAGGAACTCGAATTCGTCTACTCCGCAGCCAACGGCGTTCCCGGCACTGCACGCATTCAGGAAGCGTTCGAAAGCTTCCAGGGGTGTCCCGGCTGGAAAATCAATATCCTAGGCTGGCACCCCGATGCTCGCATCCGCGTTCGTGCCTTCTGGAAAATGAACGCCTCACAGCCCGATGAAGTCATTGCTCTTCCTGTCGCACTTGACGCCTCCAGCCCTGACACATCACGCAAACTTGAACCCGCCACCATGCCGCCGCTCAGGCTCTGGTCGCATATCACCGAAGATCGCAGACTACAGATCCGAGTGGACCCGGCCCCGCCATTCACCGCCCCGGCACCCGGTTCTCATCAGCTTGATCCTCAGTCCCCGCATTCCATCCGCATTTCAATCCTCGAACGCGATGCGGCCGATCGCTGGAATCACGTCCCTGCCGCCACCTCCATCCGCCGCCTCGAAAATGGATCGCTCCTCTGCGAATTCCGCGGAGACGAAAACGCTCCGTGGCTGGCAGCCGATCGTGATCGCTTCGCCGTCGGACTCACGTCACTCAACACCCGCCTCAGCGGAGCTTTCGAAACGGCAGCGGATCTTCAGCTCGATCAACCACTCCCGGCCGATAACCCATAAACGCAAACCAAACATCAATACCTTCCAACTTCCATAAGGTCCTCAATGTCCTCCCACTCACTCCACTGGGCCGAAGGGCTCTTCCTTCGCCCACACCACTTCCAGGCTCAGGAACTCCTTCTCCAGGAATCACTCGCACGCTCCACCGGCTGGCTTCAACCCTTCCCCTGGGGACTTCACAGCCTCGAAGTCGACAGCGACTCCCTCGCCAACTGGCGAGTCTCTCTCAGCAGTTGCCATGCCCGACTTCAGGATGGCACTCTCGTTCGCTTCCCCGAAGACTGCCATATCTCACCCGAACCCATCCCCCGAGCACTCTTTCGCAACTCAGAAAGTCGCGTTCGCGTGTCGCTGGGAGTCCCCGAGCTTCGCCGTGGCCCTTCCAACCTGGCCGCCCCAGGCTCCGCTCAAAACGCAACTCAAACGCCGCTCCGCTTCGTCCCACACCAGGAAGAACGCGAGGACGAAAACGCAGCCGGAAACCCGCAGCCCGTTGACTTCCGTCGCCTGAACCCCCGCATCCTCTTCTCGGCGCCGGATGAAAGCCTCCGCGGTTACGACACCGTGCCCCTCTTCCAGCTGCGGCTCGGTTCCACTCCCGAAGCCCCGCCCAAAATCGACGCCGAATACATCCCTCCCATCCTCCGCCTCGAAGCCTCCGCCGAAGCCTCACGCATCGTTCGCTCCGTCTATGATCGCCTGGGGGCCATGAGCGGTGATCTGGCGACAAAAATCCTTGACCGCGGCGTGAGTCTCAGCACTGGTCACCGGGACGACTTCGAGATCATACTCCGACTTCATGCTGTCAATTCCGCACTTGGTGGACTGGCCCCGCTCCCCTTCCTCCCCGATGTCCACCCACTCACCGCGTTCACCGAACTCGCCCGCGCCGCCGGATTGCTGGCCGTCTTCCGCCCCGAACGTCGAATCGCACAACTCCCGCCCTACCTCCACCATGACATCGCACTCAGTTTCAGAGAACTCCGCAAATTGCTCGATTTCGCCGAAGAAACCGAAACCCCCTACAAACGCCGTGAATTCGGATGGCAGGGACTCCAGCTCGCCGTCCGCATCGATAAGGAATGGCTCGAAACCGGCTGGAACTTCTTCATCGGCGTCGAATCCAGCCTCTCCTCCACACGCGTTGTCGAGATCCTTTCTGAACGGGAACTGCTCATGAAAGTCGGCAGTGCCGAGGAAGTGGACCGGATCTACACCGGAGGTCGCGCCGGGGTGCAGGTCATGCCCGTCTCCGATATCCAGATCCCCCGCGCCTTCCCCAGAAACAACTGGCACTACTTCCGCGTCCAGCGCGATGATCGCAACAGCGCCTGGGTCCAGGTCGAACGCACTCTCAATCTCGCCGTCCGCGTCAACGAACGCAAAATTCAGAAGTCCCCGGACGCCGCACATAAATTCGATGTCAAGGACAACGAATCCGGAAACCTCGCCTCGCTTGGCTTCTCACTCTTCGCCACACGCACCACCTGAAAACTCACAACCGCTCTTCCAATCCTCAAATCACATCCCCGCGAAGCCGTCCCATGTCCCGCTCACTCGTCAGACTCGCTGAACCCTTCTTCCTCAAGGTCCTCGCGCTCGTCAACCAGCCAGGCAACTGTTCCCCGGAAGAACTCGAAAACCTCCAGCGAAAACTCATGGCAGACCTGCAGTCCATCGAATCCCGACTGCTCGCCGATCAACCCACCGGCTCACCCGACTGGGAAGTCGGTAAACGCCTCCTGATCTACTGGGCCGATGAAGTCCTCACGCAGCGCTTCCCCGATTGGCAGGACCTCGTTCTTGAACACCGCTACCTCGAAGAAAAAAACCGCGCCTGGAAGTTCTTCCTTGAGGCCGAAGAAGGCATCCCGAGAAGCAGCGGAGGACTTGCTGAACTTGCCTACCTCTCCGTCGTTCTCGGCTTCGAAGGCGACCTCGAAGAAGCCTTTCGCAGGCTTCAAAGGGATCTGCCCGGCAATTCACACGACATCGCAGAAGCCCGACGCGCCTGGACCAGACAACTCCAAAGACTCATTCAAATGGACGTCGTCGATGGTCCCGAACCCAAACCACTCGAAGGATCCGCAGAACCGCTCGCCGGAGAAACCACCTTCACCATCGCCATCGCCAGCTTCATCCTGTCTGCCGTCCTGCTACTTGTCGTCATCGTCTGGTGGATGACAGCCTCTGATTCCACGTCGACACCGCCCGCGGCTGCTGCCCCCAGCTCTCCAGCACCTTCCTCCACCCCTCCAGTCTCACTCTGAAACCCAGTTTTCCCGCCTTTTTCCACGTCTTCCAGCCCCAAACATTTGCACCTCAGAAAAATGTTCCACAAAATTTCGCAACTCGTCGGCCAAAATCCAGACAATAGTGCCACAAGGGGAACGCAACCGGTTAAAAAACTCACCACAACGCGTGGTGAACCTTCCCTGTCTCCCAGACCATAACGGTCACTCAAGAAAGGCCACGACCATGCCCGCTTTCATGAAACTTGGCGACATCAAAGGTGAAGCTCAGGACAATGATCACAAGGATTGGGTCCTCATCGATACCCTCTCCGCCGGCATCCATCGCTCCATCCCCGTCGGTGCTCTCGATCAGCAGCGCACCAAAGGCAGCACCACTCTCGGTGATGTCCACATCACCCGACAACTCGACAAATCCAGCACCAAACTTCAGGAAGCCTGTGCCAACGGCACCTTCTTCAAGGAAGTCGAAATTCACCTCTGCACCACCGTCAAGAACAAACAGGAACCCTACCTCATCTACAAGCTGTTCGACGTCATCATCAGCAGCTACAGCATGCACGGCAACGCCTCCGGCCAGCCACTCCCAGGTGAAGACTTTTCCATGAACTACCAGAAGGTCGAATGGACCTACGTTGTCGTCGATCCCAAGACCGGTGACAACAAGGGTAAGGTCGTCGGCAAGTACGAACCCGCCACCGGACGCAGCTGATTCCCGCTCAGCCTTCTCGCTCCGCTCACAAACGCTGCCGGCTTCCCTGATGACTCACCCCCCAAAGTGATGTCCTCAGAATTCCGGCAGCGTTTTCCAATTTCACCCCCAATCTTCGCAGGTGCTTCCATGGCTGAACTCACGCAGGACAACAAACCACTCGCCGTGGAAACCCCGCTCGGCAAAGACAAACTCCTCCTCGCTTCCTTCACCGGCAGCGAAGCCATCTCCGACCTCTTCAACTTCGAACTCGAACTCGTCTCCGAAGACGGCGGTATCAAACCAGCCGATATCATCGGCAAGCCTGTTGGCTTCTGCATCCGACGTCCCGATGGCAAAACCCGCTGGTTCCATGGCTTCGTCGCCGCATTCGTCTACACCGGCTTCAACGATCGACTCCACTTCTATCGCGCTCAGGTCGTCCCCTGGCTCTGGTTCCTCACCAAAGCCTCCGACTGCCGCATCTTCGAAACCGAAAAATCCAAAAACGCCCGCGAAATCATCGACAGCCTCCTCTCCGGACTCGGCTTCTCGGATTACAAGTGGGACCTCAAACGCACGCCGGAAAAACGCGAGTACTGTGTGCAGTACCGCGAAACCCACTACGACTTCCTCGCCAGACTCCTCAGCGAAGAAGGAATCTTCTGGTACTTCCTCCACGAACAAAACAAACACACCCTCGTACTCACCGATCACCCCGGCGGACTCTGCGATTCCAAAGACGCAGACCTCCAACTCAACACCAACGCCTCACACTCCGAAGAAACCAACAACCTCCGCGCCTGGCGACGCAACTGGCAACTCACCACCGGACGCTACACCCACACCGACTACAACTTCGAAACACCCTCCACCTCGCTCCTCGTCGATAAAAACAGCGTCGTCTCACTCTCCGGCAACTCCAAACTGGAATACTACGACTTCCCAGGTATCTACGGGACCATGGCCCAGGGCGACTCACTCGCCATCCTCCGCATCGAAGCCGAAGAAGCTCGCCACGACAATGCCTCCGGTGAAAGCACCTGCTCCTTCTTCTCCCCCGGTGCCCGCTTCACCATCAAAGCTCACTACGACCCCGCTGAAGTCGGCAAAAAATGGGCCCTCATCTCCGTGCAACACCAGGCTTCCATCGGCGGTGCGTGGTTCTCCTCAGAAGGTGCCAGCAACTTCCTCTACACCAACTCCTTCAACTGCCTCCCCGCCACAACTCCCTTCAGACCAACGCTCAGACCCACTCCCGCTATCCACGGCATCCAGACCGCCCTCGTCGTTGGACCCTCCGGCGAAGAGCTCTACACCGATCGCTACGGCCGCGTCAAAGTCCAGTTCTACTGGGATCGACTCGGTAAGAAAAACGAACGCAGCAGCGCCTGGATCCGCGTCTCCCAGGTCCACGCCGGTAAAGGCTGGGGCATGATGGACCTGCCCCGCATCGGCGAAGAAGTCATCGTCAGCTTCCTTGAAGGTAACCCCGATCGACCCATCATCATCGGACGCGTCTACAACGGCGAAAATGCACCGCCCTTCGCCCTCCCTGCAGAAAAAACACGCCGCGGGAACACCACCAAATCCCACAAAGCTTCCGGCTTCAACGAAATGTCCATGGATGACACCGCCGGAAAGGAACAACTCCGCATCAACGCCCAGTACAACATGGACACCAATGTCAATAACAATCAAACATTGAATGTCGGAGTTGATCGGTCAAACAAAATCGGCGGCAACGAAGACATCACCATCGGCAAAGATCAAGCAGTCACCATCGATGCCAATCAAACCATAAAAATCGGCTCGAAAATGAAACTCACCGTCGGCTCCGATCAACAGATCGAAGTCGGCGCGAATCGAAAGGATGACGTCAAAGCCGACGAAACCTCCACCGTCGGCGGAAAACAATCCCTCACCGTCGGCTCCGATCGAACCATCTCCGTCGGCGGAAAACAGGCCGTGACCGTCACCGGTGATGCCACACTCGCCTCCAGCGCCAAAATCAAAATCGAAGCCACCGCCTCCATCGAACTCATCTGCGGCGCCAGCACCATCAAAATTTCACCCACCGGCATCGAAATCAAAGGCCCCATGATCACCGTCGAAGGCACCGCCACCGCCACCATGAAAGCCCTCAACACCACCGTCCAGGGCTCCGCCCTCCTCACACTCACCGGCGCTATGACAAAAATAAATTAGATTCCAACTTCCAACTTCTCACTTCTCACTTCTCACTTCCAACTTCGCCCACCCCCCCCATTTCCCGCACGTTGCCAGAGCCCTCTGCCCGCGGGCTGTCGCCCCATGGCGTTGACTTTCTGGTGTTTCGCATCCCCTTGCGAACTTGCCTTCCCTTAACACGACTTGTTTCGATCATGAAAGGCGTCCGGTCAATCTCAATCGGCCGGTACCCCCCTCCTTCGCTCCTGCTGCGACGCTGCCCGCGCGGTTACGCACTGTTATCGGGGGATTGACATCCCCCGCTCGCCGTTGTCTCTTTTCCCATACGTTGCCTGAGCTCTTTGCCCGCGGGCTGCCGCCCGGCGGCTCACCAGTCTCCTTCAAACCCAAATTTACTTCCCAATGCCCGCCTTTCTGCGAGCCCAAACGTCAAACCTTGCTTCCCCTCGCGATGTCGCTGCACTCGCCGAAGGCCGCACGCTCATCATCGGACGCAACCCATCCTGCGATGCTCCCTTCCCCGATGATCAGCTGATGTCTTCCCGGCACGCCTCTTTGCTCCTGACCGCTGACTCCTGCACGCTGCGTGATCTCTCCAGCACAAATGGCACCACACTGAACGGCGAACCTGTTCAAACCGCACAAGTTAAACCCGGTGACTTCTTCGTCTGCGGTCAAACCACCTTTTTGATCGAATGGACTGGTCCTCCTCCAGCTGCCAAAACGCCCGCCGCCGCAGCCAGCCCCACAGTCGCCGCTGCACCCAGCTCCACGGCGTCACCTGCCGCTTCCACAGCCAAACTTCCTCCGGAACTTGCTCCCACCACCGGCTTTCTGCTTCCCCTCGCCGACCCCATCCTTGCCCGATTCCAGCTTCGACAATCCATCCCACTCACTCCGGAAGACAACCAATCTCCGGCTGATTTCATCCAGCGACTCCCTTCCCCTGCGGCAAAAATCGAATTCCTTGCCTTTGCCCTGCACCGTCGCTGTGCCATCAACTGGCTCGCCACCGCAATCACGCAACTCCCCAATCTCGCCCCGGAAGAGTCTGCCTTTCTTCAGCTCGTCCGCAGCTGGATCAACTCCCCTTCCGAAGATCTCCGTCGACAGATCCAAACCACCGCCGAACCACTCGATCCCCAGCGCCCCCTCAAATGGCTCGGTACTGCCGTCTTTTTCTCCAGCGGCAGCATCACCCCGGCCGGTTCGCCGTTCCTTGCTCCCGACCCCAAAACCTGTCATCAATCCATCCACGCCGGCCTCGTGATCCTCGCCCTCAACCTCGCCCCCCGACCCCCGCAGTCAATCGCCACTCAGTCCGCACTCGTCGAACTCGCACTCAAGCTCGCCAACCCATGAATCAGCCAGCCTCCAATCCCATCCTCCAGCGACTCCAGATTCTCGAAGGACTCTGGAACGAATTCGCTGCGGATGCAGACGCCCGCATCCTCCGCTGGATCGCCTCCGACGACTCCGTCCAGATGCTCCAGACATTCATTGATCTCCAGTCTGAATCCAGCGAAATTCCCGACCTCTTCATCGAACTCAAATCCCCGCTCCTCAAACCCGCCGAATGGACCTCGCAACTCCTCGCCGAATTCACCCAAACCGTCGCCGATAATCGCGCAAACATCGAAGCCCTTGGCATCGTCGTTCGCTGGAATCCGCCACCTTCGCAACCGCCGCCCGATCACCGCACACTGCTGAATTCGCTCATCGAGTTCGCCACGTTCACTCAGTCACTCGCCGACCACTTCGTCGTTGTCCTCAATCCCTCCGCCGTCATCAGCCGCAGCGAACTCGACAACTGGCTCACCAAACTCGCCGCGCTCCCCATCCCCGAAGCGCTCCGCTTCATGGTCATCGACTACGACCATCCGCCACAGCTCAGCCAGCTCGCCGAATCCCCCGTCGTTCGCTCGGTGGATCCCCAGCTCAACATGTCCCAGGCATACGAACAGATCGCGGCCGAAGCGGGACCGCCTGGACCCGGGCACGACTTCCGCCGCTACTATGTGGCCACCACCAATGCCGCCGGACAGGGTGACACAGCAGCCGCTTCACAGGCCGCTGCCAAAGCCATCGAAATTGCCGTTCGCGAAAACTGGCACCACCTCGCCTGCACCGCCCAAATGGCTCTCGGAGCTGCCTGGTTCACCGCCGGCAAACCCACAGAATTCCTCAACTGCTGCCACGCCGCACTCAAACATCTCCTCGGACAAACCGACGACGTCTGCCGTAAACTGCTCGTCACCGTCCACATGTCCATCGGCTCCGCCTGCATCGCCGCCGGAAAAACGGCCGACGCCGCCACTCCTTTTCAGGCGGCCGCCACAGCTGCGGCCGAAATCCAGGACCACCGCGGCGAACTTGAAGGCTGGCGAATGGCCGCCTGGTGCCTTGAACAGGCCGGACAAACTCAGCCCGCCTGGGACTGCTCCCTCAAATCGCTCGCCGCCGCAAAACTCCTCGATCCCGAACAACGACGCAACACTCACCTTCCCTGGGCTGGCGAAACCATGCTTCGACTCGCTCGCAAAGACAAACAACGCCGTGATCTCACAGAAAACCAGATGACCGAACTGCTTGGGCAGGACTGGAAATCACTGCTGACTCCGGGAGCCGTCTGACATGATCGCAGCCAAACATCTCGATCCCGTCATTGGCGTCGATATCCATCTCATCCAGCCCCCGGGACCCGTCCCGCCGGTCCCCATTCCACACCCCTTCGTCGGCTTTCTGATCGATCCGGCCGACTACGTCCCCATCATCGGCTCCACGGTCCTCATCAACAACCTGCACCGCGCCCAGGCCGGCACAGCAGGCAAGTGTGTCCCGCCGCACATTCCCATCGGGGGCGTCTTCGTCCCGCCTCCCCCAGGCAACGAATGCGAAATGTTCATGGGCAGCGCCACCGTCGAATGCGATGGCGATGCCCTCAGCTACATGGGACTGCCCGCCCTCAGCTGCCAAAGCGTTGGCATGCCCTCGATCCCACGCGTTTCACCCAAGAAAAAAACCATCCCCAAATGCCTCATGCTCCCGACCTCACAAGTCCTCGCGATCCCCGCAGGACCTCCCGTGATGGTCGGTGGCCCGCCCACGATCTCGATCATGGGCATGGCCATGAAAGCCGGCGCCGCAGCACTCGGGAAACTCGCCAAAGCCTTCAAAAAGATTCAAAAGAAAAGCAAACGCTGGAAAGCCTTGTCAAAACGCCTCCACGAAGCCGCCAAAAAGGCCATGGATAAACTCGGCGTCCCCCCCAGCGCCCGCAATCGCGTCCACCGCGCAATCTGCTCAGTCACCGGACACCCTGTCGATATCGCCACCGGCAAAGTCTTCACCGACGCCGTCGACTTCCAGCTCCCAGGTCCCCTGCCCCTCGTCTGGGAACGCGTCTGGTTCTCCACCTCCACCTACAACGGCCCACTCGGACGCGGCTGGCACCACAGCTACGACCTCGGACTCGTCGATGAAGGCGAAGCCGTCGCCATCCGACTCCCCGACGGCCGCCCCGTCGCCTTCCCACCCATCGCAGCAGGTGAATCCGTCTTCGACCGCACCGAACGACTGACGCTCTCCCGCAACCACGAGGGCTACTCCGTCCGCAACGCCGAAGGCATCTCCTTTCACTTCGGCATCGTCACATTTGACTCCCCCGTACAAAAACTGCTGGCCATCACCAACCGCCAAAACTTTCGCATTGACCTGAGCTACGATAAGCACGGACACCTGTCAGCAATCCGCGACAGCGCCGGCCGGCAACTCTCCGTCAGCACAGATCACCAGGGCCGCATCACCGAAATTCGCGGGCCCCATCCGGACGAACCTCGCCAGACATTCCCCCTCGTTCGTTACGAATACGATCACTCCGGTCTGCTCGTTGCCACCCGTGATCCCCTCGATCACGCCATGACCTTCGAATACAGCCCCGGCGGATTGCTGCTTCGCGAAACCAATCGCAACGGACTCACCTTCCACTTCGAATACGACGCCGATTCCCCGGACGCACGCTGCCTCCACACCTGGGGCGATGGCGGCATCTACGAACGCTGGCTCCACTACGACACCGAACTCCGCCGCACCATCGTCACCAACTCCCTCGG
>JBEAUF010000099.1:0-7762 GCA_041161565.1 Planctomycetota bacterium
CTGCTTTCCGGCCAGATCGACGTGGAGACGCCGCCCGTATGAGCATCGAAGGTCAAACTCTCGACCGGAAGTCGCTGCGTTACGCACTCGGCCGGCACGAGGATGCGGACGGATTGGCGTGCGATTGCGTCGGCTTCGCGAATGCGATGGGCGGTGTGATCCTGCTCGGCATCGAGGATGGTCAGGACGAGCCGCCTGGCGGTCAACAGGTGTCCGAGGAGCTCCCCGACCGACTGCGCAAGCGGCTGGCCCAGATCACGGTGAACGTCGGCGTTGCCATCCGCAAAGTCACCGCCGGGAACGGAGCCGATTTTGTGGAAGTACAGGTGTTTCGCAACGAGCAGGGTATTGCGGCCACTTCGGACGGGCGGTATTTCATCCGAGTGTCGGACGAAACGCGGCGGCTGATGCCGGATGACCTGGGTCGGTTGATGGCGGAAAAGAACTCCTTCGTCTGGGAGTTGCAGACCACTCAGCACGTCTCGGCGCACGGTTTTGACAAGGCGAAGCTCGCTGATTTCGTGAAGCGGGTGCGGGCTTCGGATCGGGTATCCGAGTTTGTGCGAGGCAAACCAGAAGGCGAGTTGCTGGAGCATTACCTGTTTGTCCGCAGCGGGCTGCTGACGAATCTCGGGATTCTGTGGATTGGCCGGCGCGAGGACCGGGCCGCGCTGCTCTATCCACCCGAAATCCAGTGCATCAAATTTGACGAGCGCGGGCGAAAGGTGCGGAAACAGGTCTGGAACGATTACAGCCAGAATCCGCTGGAGTTGATTGAGGCGATCTGGCGTGAGGTGCCGGAATGGAAGGAGTTTTACGAACTGCCCGCCGGGTTGTTTCGTAAGTCCGTGCCGCATTACGACGAGGTGGTTGTGCGCGAGTTGCTGGCAAACGCGCTGGTTCACCGCCCCTACATGCAGCGAGGCGACATCTTCCTGAATCTGTATCCCGACCGGCTGGAGGTTCACAATCCGGGCCTGCTCCCGATTGGGGTGACGCCGAGTAACATTTTGCACACGTCCAGCAAGCGGAATCCGCATCTGGCGAAAGTGTTTTACGATTTGAAGCTGATGGAGGGTGAAGGCAGCGGGTTCGACCGGATGTACGAGGTGCTGCTGTCCAGTGGCCGGCCCATCCCGGACGTGCAGCAGGGCGATGACCGAGTCGTGGTAACGGTGCGGAAACAAATCGCGCGGACATCAATCGTGGATTTCATGGTGAAAGCGGAGCTGACGCTGCAGCCGACCCAGAGAGAGTTGATCACGCTCGGCTTGCTGGCGCAGCACGAGGCACTGACGGCCATCGAACTCGTGAAGGTGCTGGAATTGTCGCGAGCCGAGGATTTGAAGCACTGGATTGGTCGGTTGAAGGATTGGGGCGTGGTGAGCTCGCGCGGCAGGACGAAGGCGACTGAGTATTTTGTCGAACCGGACGTTTTGCGGAAATTGGAGTTCCAGGGCGGGACGACGCTGAAAGGCATCGAGCGGCATCGGTTGCGTGAACTGATCCTGCGCGACCTTGAGATTTACCGGAAGGCCAGCATCAGCGAAATCCACGGGCGAATCGGGTCTGAGATTCCTCGTCGGAAAATCCGCCGGGAATTGGGTGAATTGGTTGCAGAAAATGAAATCGGCAGCCAGGGCGTGAAGCGGAGCACTGTGTATGTTTGGACAAAATAACTCCGAATCAGCCCTCCTTTGTCAAAAACGGCATGTGAAAAAAGTGGGTGAAGCACCGTGAAAGCGTGATTTTCAGAGGAATACCTTTTGACACAGTCCTGCCCAAATCCAGCGCCGCGCATTTGTCCGCCTGTCCAAAAGCCAGAACATGAGCCCGCACGCCTGCACCGAAGACCAGCTCGTCGAGCAAAACCCCGGCTTGCCGACCGAGGTGATTCAGACCGCCATCGACGAACTGGCCTGCGACCGCTCGGCCCTGAGCCAGGAGGCTGCCAACCGCGAGGTCTATCGGCTGCTCCGCGGCCAGATCAACCTGCAGGCATTCTCCGCGAATTGCAGTCTGGCAGCCGCCGACGTCCAGCGACACTGGCATTCCCGAGACTGGTCAATCTGGCTGAAGGTCGGGAGGTGCTTTCAGATGCTTGCGGAGTCTGAAGCAGCAACAAAGGGTTTTGTGGAGTCTCTTTTCCGTTTTAGGCTCCGCAAATCTGATTGTGGAGTCTGGAAGCTCCATTACAGAAGGGTAGACTCATGAGCCCGCACGCCTACACGGAGGGCCAGCTGGTCGAGCAACCCGCCATCGGGTTGTTTGCAGCACTGGGATGGCAGACGATGTCTGCGCTGGACGAGACCTTCGGCTCCGGCAGCACGCTCGGTCGCGAGATCAGGAGTGAGGTGGTTTTGGTTGACCGGCTGCGAGTGGCCCTGACAAAGCTGAATCCCGGTATTCCCGCCGAGGTGATTCAGGTGGCCATCGACGAACTTGCCCGCGACCGCTCGACGATGAGCCTGGAAGCCGCCAACCGCGAGGTCTACAAACTGCTCAAGGAGGGCATTCCGGTATTCATCCCCGATCCTAACCACGGCGGGCAAAACACCGAACGTCTGCGTGTTGTGGATTGGGAGTACCCGGAGCAGAACGATTTTCTGCTGGCGAGCCAGTTCAGCATAGTCGGCAGTCTCTACACCTGCCGGCCTGATCTGGTGGGTTTCGTCAACGGCCTGCCGTGGGTGGTGATCGAATTCAAAAAGCCGGGGGTGCAGGCGCGGGCAGCCTTCGACGAAAATCTGACTCATTACAAGCAGCAGATCCCACAACTGTTCGCTTTCAACGCCCTGCTGATCACCAGCAACGGCACCGACAGCCGCGTCGGTTCGCTCACTGCTGACTGGGAACGTTTTTTCGAGTGGAAGCGGATTGCCAGTGAAGATGAGCCGCGGCGTGTCTCGCTCGAGGTGATGCTCCGCGGCACCTGCGACCGCGTTCGCTTACTGGACCTCGTGGAGAATTTCACGCTGTTCTCCGAGCACAAGTCCGGGCTGGTAAAAATTCTCGGGCAGAACCATCAGTTCCTCGGCGTGAACAACGCCATCGCCTCGATGCTGGAGGCACGCAGGCTGGGCCACGGGCGCGGCGGTGTTTTCTGGCAGACTCAGGGCAGCGGCAAGAGCTTCTCAATGGTGTTCTTCGCCCAAAAGGTGCTCCGCAAGCTCGCTGGCAACTGGACGTTTGTCGTTGTGACCGATCGAGTGGATCTGGACGATCAGATCGCCAAAGTCTTCAAGTCGGCGGGCGCGGTCAGCGAGGCCGAAGGGGAGCGTTGCCATGCCGCCAGTGGCGCGCACCTGCGGGAACTGCTTCGTGGCAACCATCGCTATGTCTTTACGCTCATACACAAGTTCCAGACACCGGAGTCGCTCACCGACCGCTCCGATGTGGTCGTGCTGACTGACGAGGCGCACCGCAGCCAGTACGACACGCTGGCACTCAACATGCGTGCCGCACTCCCGAAGGCCATGTTCCTGGCCTTTACGGGGACACCACTGATTGCAGGTGAAGAACGCACGAAGGAAGTCTTCGGCGACTATGTGTCGATCTACGACTTCCAGCAGTCGGTTGAGGACGGGGCCACGGTCCCGCTGTTCTACGAGAACCGGACGCCCGAACTGCAACTGGTGAACCCCAATCTCAACGACGACATCTATCGCCTGATTGAGGACGCTGAACTGGATTCGATGCAGGAGGATAAGCTTGAAAGGGTGTTGGGACGGCAGTACCACCTGATTACCCGCGACGACCGTCTGGAAACCGTGGCTCAGGACATCGTGCGGCACTTCCTCGGACGCGGGTTCCTCGGCAAGGCGATGGTGGTTTCCATCGATAAGGCCACGGCGCTGCGAATGTACGACAAGGTGCAGAAACACTGGGCCCTCGAAACGGCCCGTGTGCGAGCGGAACTGGCAGGCTACGAGTTGTCCACTGCGGAGCGGTTGGCACTGAATGAGCGGCTGGAAGTGCTCACCACCACCGACATGGCAGTGATCGTCTCGCCGGGGCAGAACGAAATCGAGCAGATGAGACAGCTTGGCATCGACATCGAGCCGCACCGCAGGCGGATGAATGAATCGCAGCCGAGCCTGGACGAACAGTTCAAGGACACGAAGGATCCATTGAGGCTGGTGTTTGTCTGCGCCATGTGGCTGACGGGATTCGATGCTCCCAGTTGCTCGACGGTTTACCTTGACAAGCCGATGCGCAATCACACGTTGATGCAGACGATTGCGCGGGCTAACCGGGTCTTCCCTGGCAAACACAGTGGCGTGATCGTGGACTATGCCAACGTGTTCGCCTCACTTGAGAAGGCGCTCGCCATCTACGGTGCTGGCAAAGGCAATGCAAACCCCGTGAAGGACAAGGCGCAGCTTGTCGCGGCGCTGCGGGAAGCAATCACGTCGGCAACGACGTTCTGTGCAGGCCACGGTGTGCAGCTCGTGGTGATGGAAGCACTGCCGCCTGAAAGTATGGATCGTCTATCCGCCATCGAAAACGCCATCGATGCGCTGATCGGCCCGGATGCTGTGCGGCGCGACTTCTTCGGCCACGAGAAGTTCGTTAGTACGCTTTATCGTGCCGTGAAGCCGGACCCGGCGGCGGTCGAGTTTTCGGTCCGCGTTGCGGGCATCTCCACGCTGGCCGCTGCGATCCGCGCCAAGCTCAACCCCAATCCACCGGACATCACCACCATCCTGAAGCAGATCGGCGAACTGCTGGACGATTCCATCACGGGAATGGAGGTCCGAGAGGACGGCCCCCCTGCCATCGATCTTTCGAAGATCAACTTCGAAGCGCTGGCAGAGCGGTTTAGGGAGTCAAAGCACAAGAACACGGATCTTGAGGCACTGAAGGCGGCCATTGCCGCGAAGCTGGAGAAGCTGGTCCGCCTGAACCGCACTCGCACCGATTTCGCGGAGAAGTTTGAGGAGTTGATCGACAGCTACAACAATGGCAGCCGCAACATCGAGCAGCTCTTCGAAGAACTGCTTAAGCTGTCGAACAGCCTCGACAAAGAGCAGGAACGCCACGTTCGTGAGAATCTCAGCGAAGAGGAATTGGTTATCTTTGACATCCTGACACGGCCAGCCCCGGAGTTGACCACCGCCGAACGCCACGAGGTGAAGAAGGTTGCAAAGGACCTGCTTGCCCGTCTAAAAGAAATGCTGGTCCTGAATTGGCGTCAGAAATCTGCAGCGAGGTCATCTCTCAAGATGGCAATTGAGGACACTCTCGACACACTGCCCGCCGTCTACGATCGCCCACTGTACGCCCAAAAGTGTAGCGCCGTCTTTGAGCATGTGTACGAAAGTTACCCAGAGCGCAATTCCGGGGTTTACACCGAGGCTGGTTGATGCTGGTGAGCCGCCGGGATTGCCGGGCCCGGCGGCTGAGATGTCTCAATTCTGTTCAGTTGTCAAAGAGCAAAATTTGCTGAGCGACACTCAGGTTTCCCGCATCCGCTGCTCGATGCTGTCGCGCGATGCTGACGTTTCCAGCATCTTTCGCTCATTTACTTTGAGCATCTTCTGGCCACGGTCGATCTGAGTCTGCAGTTGCTCAGCCTCTGCTCGGAGACCGGCTGCCCGTGGCTCATGCGTTTCCTTCGTTGCTGCTGCTGTCCGCAGCTCAGCCTGATTGCGAAGCTGGGAAACCTGTGTTTCCAGCTCCTGCCGATGTCGGATCAGCAGCGAAAGCTCAGAGTTTGCAGCTTCGTGCGCCGCACGCAGCTGACGCTCGTCGCAGGTGCGCAAAAGCTGATCGCTGGCCGTCGAGGCGTCGCTGAGCTTTTGTCGCACCTCCATCAGCCTCGCTGGGATCGGCTGAACCGTCGCTGTGTGCTTTTCCTCAGCTGCTGCCAGTGTGGCATCAGCTGCCTGCAGCTCCTTCTGCAAACGATCTCGCTCCTTCACCAGCTGCGATCGCTGCTGCAGCTGTAGCCGTCAGACTCGTTCTCCGGCCCCGGAATAGCCGCTGCCTGCGTCTGAAGCAGGATGTACAGGGGGCGGCCTGCCAGATCCACACCAGCCACTGTCCGGCAGAGTGCGGTGGCACGGGCCACCAGATTTCGCCACTGGTCGCTTACGGGCCCGTCTGGCGCGTTCTGATCGGAGATCCGGGGCATTTTCGTCTTTCGGGGAAAGCGGGCCTTGAAAACAAACTGTGCTGATACCCGCGGCTGTTCCCCGAGGGATCAACAGGTGAATATGGCGAGGAAGGAACCATGGTGGGGGTGAAACTTGCGCCCATCTCGCCAACTGCCTCCCTTCTCGCCACCTGTATGTGTGAGGGGGGGCGAGATGGTGAAAAGAGAAAAAAGGGCGCAATATTCAGAACAGGCCGGGTTCAGTGGGGTCGTGAGTGTCTGGGGGTTGGTCGGCGTTGGCGGGCAGTTGCCAGAGCCACGGGCCGTCGAAGCTTTCCTTGCGTGCCGGCACTCCGATGGCCTTGTAGGCTCTGCGGAGCGTGCGATCGGTGAATCCAACCTGAGCACCGGCTTCGATAACCTCGTTGGCCGGCATGACCTGGCAGGCCATGTGTTCTCGCAGCCACTGCATGGCCCCGCTGCGTTCGCTTTGGCGGGAGTCGTTGCGTGGCTTGAGCTCGGCAGCGAAGGCGTCGTCAGCGTGCATGCGAACGGGATCGGCTTCCCAGGCGACTCGGCCATCGTCGATACGATAGGCGAGGCCATCCGGGTCTTTGCCGAGGTTGAGTTTGGCAGGCAGAGAAAGGCGTCGCTGTGGATCATGCCACCATCCGTGGTTGAAAATGGTACAGGTGAGTGCCAGTGGGAGTGCGTCGGGAACCTGCAGCGCGTTGCAGCGGCCTTTGCCCGCGGGCTGCCGCCCAATGGCATTGGCTTTCTCTGAAATTCTGTGAAAAGACGGGTGAAGACCTGGGCGGGCGAGGCTCCTGCCGAGCCGCTGAACGCTGGTCCGCGTTGTGAGCGTTTGCCAGCGTTTTTGCGGCGCAGCGGGGATCGAAGAAACGCTCGCGGCAGGGATGCGGCTCAGCAGGAGCTTCGCCCTCCCGACACTGCGTCTTGCCAGAAAGCCAACGCCATTGGGCGGCAGCCCGCGGGTGAAGTGCCTGTGGCAACGCGCTGCTGACGCCGCGGGCAGGTTGGGCACCAGGGTGCCAGGACGCAACCGGGGGCTTCCGCCCGTCCGCTCATCCGTTCCTACGTCCGCGTTCTCCTCTACTCTTCACTTTCCACCCTCTCCTCTCTCGCGCAGCGTCGGGCCACCGGCTGCCCAGGGTTTCAGCGACATTCAGTCGCAGTGTGTTGCGGCGGCTGACGGCGCCGCGACGGATGTGGCGCCCTCCGGGCTGAAACACAGAGCGGACTGGTGATGAGCTGCCGGGCGGGAGGCTGTGCGAGAGAGGAGAGCGTGGAGAGTGGAGGGGAGAAGGAAGTGGGAAGTGAGAAGTGGGAAGTGGGAAGTGGGAAGTGGGAAGTGAGAAGTGGGAAGTGGGAAGTGGGAAGTGGGAAGTGGGAACGCGATGAGCCGCCTGGCGGCAGCCTGCGGGTAAAGGGGCCTGCGACGCGATGCTGACGCGGTGGGCACCAGGGTGCCAGGACGTAACCGGGGGCTTCCGCCCATCCGCTCAGGGGGCGGCAGGGGTGGGCACCAGGGTGTCGGGACGTAACCGGGGGCTTCCGCCCGTCCGCTCAGGGGGTTGGCAGCGCGATGGGCCGCAGGTGGGCCAACTGCGGTCCCGCGGGCGGACGGATGAATCAGGGTTGCGG
>JBEAUF010000112.1:0-34699 GCA_041161565.1 Planctomycetota bacterium
CGTCGCCATCTTCAGACTCCTGCAATTCTGGCAGAAAATCGCTTCGCACAAAGATGCGTTAAATGATATTATTTTGTACCTCTGTCAGGTTTTCGATGCTCGACGGCTAACATGGTTTCAAAAGGCGATCAGAACCGGACTGAAGATCGACGCGGAGAATCAAATGCCTACATGCTATGAAGCACTCATTGAACAGGGGCGTGAAGAGGGACTCGAAAAGGGCCGTGAAGAGGGCCGTGAAGAGGGACTGCTCATGGGCCGCATCCGCACACTTCAGGAAGTTCTCCGACAACCAGTGACGCCCCAGCATACGCTGGCGACGCTGCCACTGCAGCAACTCCAGTCACTCGCCACCCAGCTCCAGGAACTCCTCGAAGCGACACACCCCCCGGCCCAATGATCGTGAAACAGGTCCGGTCGCCATAACTGAAGTTTTCATGGCAAGGCCGGTTACACCCCAGCCGCGGCACACGTTCGCCGCGGCAAACACTACCGCGTTGCCCGCATTCGCGTTCGACAACTCACACGCACGCGCGTTCGCCGGACCGTTACCGGGGGATTAACGTCCACTGCTCGCCTTTGCAGCGCTTTTTGGCGGTGATGGAGAGAACTTCAAGGCCATTGGGCGGAAGCACCCGGCAGGGGCCGCGATGGCATGGCGGTGGCAGCGCGGGCCTGGGTTCTTTACCCGCGGGCTTCCGCCCTGCGGCTCAAGAGGCTTCCGCCCTGCGGTTCAGTGCGGTTGCAGCGTTTGACGAGGAATCCAGGGAGATGCACTTCAAGCTCCTCTGCGACGTGCCGTCAAGAGTGCTCGCAGAGGGGCAGGGTGGCCTTCGATGGTGCGACCGGGGTCGGTGGGGTCGAGGAAGTCGGGGAGGCTTTCAAAGGTCATCCATTCCGTAGGGCGCTGTTCGGCCGTCGTGGTTGCCGTGACATCCAGCACTTCAGGGTGATCGAAACCGCATCGCTGCAGCCAGGTGAGCAGCAGTGGGATTGTGGGGATGAACCAGACGTTGCGCATCTTTGCGTAGCGGCCGGGAGGAACCAGCAGGCGGGAGTCGTGTTCGGGCAGAACGAGTGTTTCCAGCAGCAGTTGGCCGCCGGGAACCAGCGTCTGCCAGAGTGACTGCAGGTGATCGATGGGGCTTGTGCGGTGATACAGCACTCCCATCGAGACACACACATCAAACGCCTGCAGTCCCTGTGGCAGCACGGAATCTCCGACCGGCAGGATGAAGTGCGGAGTGTCATCGGGAAGATACCGGCGCAGGAATTCAAACTGCATGACGTAGAGCAGAAAGGGATCCAGTCCGAGCACCAGCTGAGCACCGGCGTGCAGCATGCGCCAGCCGTAGTAACCATTCCCACACCCCACATCCAGCACTCGGCAGCCCCGAAAGTCGATGTGCGGCGCGAGTCGATCCCATTTGAGGCAGGAGCGCCATTCGGTATCGATGAACGTGTCGAAAAAACAAAACGGCCCCTTGCGCCACGGATGCAGCACTCGCAGCAGTCCCGCGAGCTGTTGCTGGTCGGCGGCATTCAGCCGGCCTTCCAGTGTCACTGCATCGCGGTCGGCCAGCAGACGTGGATCCGGACACTGCGGGAGCTGTTCCCACGCGGTACGCCACACGGACAAATGACCGTTGGCCGCCGGATCTGTTGCAGCTGTGCTGAGGGCCCGGAGCGTCTGCGCCCAGCTGTGATGGCCGCCCCGTTCCAGCTGTTCGAACAGAGGTTCCCAGTGAAACAGTCGCGGCATGACGGATTCAGATCCCACCCAGTTCCGTCGCACGGGCGACGCGTTCAATTCCCAGCACCCATGCGGCGGTTCGCAGCGGGATCTTCCGTTCCGTGGCGATCGTCGAAACCCGGTGGAAGGCTTTGGTCAGGCTGCGTTCCAGCTCCTCACGCACTCGACTCAGGTCCCACCGGAAGTACTGCTGATTCTGCACCCACTCGAAATAACTCACGGTCACACCACCGGCGTTGGCCAGAATATCCGGAAGCACGGGAATCTCACGGCGGCGGAAGATGGCATCGGCTTCCGGCGTCGTGGGACCGTTGGCGGCTTCGATGATCAGGCGAGCCTGTACCAGTTCGGCGTTATCGGCCGTGAGCACATTTCCGAGCGCTGCGGGGATGAGCACATCCACGTCCAGCGTCAGCAGGTCTGCGTTGGAAATCGGTTCACCGCCGGGGAAACCGCTGAGCGATTTATTGGCGGCGACGTATTCGAGGGCGGCCGGGATATCGATGCCACTGCGATTCAGAATTCCGCCGCTGACGTCCGAAATGGCAATCACCCGTCCGCCGGCCTGGTGCAGATATGACGCCGTGTACGTGCCCACGTTGCCAAACCCCTGAATCGCCACCGTGCTGTTTTCAATGATCCGACCGAAGCGGCGGAGACAGACAAGCGTCAAATTGCCAACTCCACGACCCGTCGCCTCCTCACGACCCTCCGCACCGTACAGCTCCACAGGCTTGCCGGTGACACAACCCGGAGCAAACCCGTGGAACTTTTCGTATTGATTCATGATCCAGGCCATCGTCTGCGCGTTGGTGCCCATGTCCGGCGCGGGAATGTCCTTGTCCGGACCGAACAGATCGTGAATTTCGTCCACAAAACGACGCGTCAGACGCTCCAGCTCATCCCGCGACAGCTCCTTGGTGTTGACCGAGATACCACCCTTGGCGCCACCATATGGAATGTCCACGACAGCAGTCTTCCAGGTCATCAGCGACGCCAGAGCCAACACTTCGTCGGCGTTGACTTCGTGGTGATAGCGGAGCCCCCCCTTCATCGGTCCGCGGGCACTGTTGTGCTGCATCCGGTAGCCTATGAAGGTGGCTATTTCGCCGTTGTCCCGGCGAATCGGCACCTGCACCTTGATCTCACGCTCCGGCGTCACCAGCAGATCACGCATGCTGTGCGACAACCCCAGGACCGTGGCGGCCTCGTCGAAATACTGTTGAGCCGCTTCAAATGCAGATTTCATCGATCGGATTCCTGGAACACTGTGAACAGCCACCAGGCGAACCTGCGGCCCGCCTGCTGCATCAGACCCGCATTCTCCCATGCTGCGGGAGATTTGTCACGACCGAGTTCTCTATTCGCCCGTAAGCACCTCACGCACCGTAATCCGCAGGGCACTCCACAACGGCAGAATCACGGCCACCGTCCCCGTGCCAGCAACCGCCAGCAACGTCAATCCCAACTCCCGCCATGGCACGTCCGCGCCAGTACTCCGTAGGTGTGGAAACATGGCCACCAGCGCTGAGGCGCTGCCGACCGCCAGTCCCCAGAACAGTAAGGCCGTGTTTTCGGCCAGCACCAGCCAGAGAATTCGCAGTGCACGAAATCCCAGAGCGCGCATCAGTGCCAGTTCCCGCCGACGTTCCACGACGTTGCGCATCATCACAGCTGCGAGCCCAAACGTTCCCACAAGCAGCCCAAGTCCGCCGAGGAGCTGAAAGGTGGACAGATAGGTGTTCTGCACAGCGAGGAAGTCCGCCAGTCGCCGACTGACGTACTCCACGTCCACACCGCTGGGTCGGAGTGCCGTTTCGAGGGCGGCAGCAGCCGGTTCCGCATCTTCCAGCCGCTCTGTTTCCACCAGCAGCCAGCGGGATCCGGAAGTCTCTGGCGCCAGCTGCAGCAGATGCTCCTCCGACATCACCAGCACTCCCTGGAAGATGCTGCCATCGAGCATTCCGGCGACTTTGAGTGCGTGGGTGGGGGCGGTGTCATCGGGGAACAGGATGACGTCGCCGATTTTCTTCTTCAGACTGAACTGCAGCGTGTTCAGGTCACCGATCACCGGGATCACCGGCAGTTCGGCACTGTCAGCCACATGCTTAGCGGAGGATTCCTGCAGGAGCAGCCAGGGGTTTTGTCCGGGAGTATCTGCGAAGCGAAAACCGCCGCGGTTGATGAATTCCGGCTTCGCCCCCAGCAGCGTGGGAAGGCGAGTCTGGAACAGGTTCAGGCAGCTGGCATCTTCACCGGGTCGCATGCGGAATCCGAACACGCGGGTATTCTGCGGCAGGGCTCCCGGCCCGGTTTCCGGCAGCTCCAGTTTCTGTCGACCGTCAGTGGTGTTGAGATCGAAGAGGATCGGCAGTGAGGATTCGGCAACGAGACTGAAACCTCCATTACCGCTGCGCATATCGGGAATTTCAGAAACCGGATTTCTGCGTCCGGCTCCGACCGCCACGATCACAAAGGTGGCGAAGGCGATGAGTGCAGTGGTGAGCAGGCTGCGATGGGGGTTGCGGGCGGCATTGGCGAGAGCAAGTCCGGTGAGCGACGTCAGTTCACCGGTCACATCATCACCGGCGCGGCGCTGCAACAGTCGTTGCAGCAGCAGCAGACCGGCAGAGAGCCATGCGAAACCGGCGAGGAAGAAACACACGACCGGCCACGACAGACCGCCGAAGGCTTCACCGGCCGGAATCAGCCGTGCCACGATAGCGGCGGGCAGAGCAATACCAGCCATCACAGCCACGGTGGCAAACAGTCCGGAGAGCAGTCCCTTAAAGCGACCGCGGCGCGCGGGCAGATGTTCGGAAGCCAGCCCGGCCAGCAGTTCTCTGGGGGATCGCTGGGTTGTTCGGCGGACGGCATTGTGGATCGCGAGGCCCGACAGCACGAGGGTCACAGCGACTGCAGCAGCGAGCGATGTCGGCCGGATTTCGGCGAACAGAAACCGAGTACCGATGGCGCCGACCCAGCGAGTGGTCAGCCCCAGAATCATCAGTTTTGCGAACATCACGGCCAGTCCTGCTCCGGCCACCGTCCCGAGAAACGAAACCAGCAGTCCCTCCAGCACCAGCACTCGGCGGGCGCGGGCCGGAGTAAAGCCCACGGCCTCCATCAGCCCCACCTGGGCCACTCGCAGTCGCACTCCCAGCTGAAACATCAGGGCCGCCAGCAGCAGGGCGGAGACGATCAGGAAGAAACTGAAGCCGATAAACAGCCACGTGAAATTATTGGCTCCTGTCGACGCCAGCAGACCTTCCGCACGGATCGGTCGGACAGCGAGGCCCAGACGTTCCGGCTGCAACTGGCTGCGGATTGCGGTTTCGAGCCTGCCGCGGAGGATTTCGAGGCGTTCCGGGGGCAGGGCGGCGCCTGGAGAGGCGACGCGGATGGAAGTGCTGCGGCCGAAGCGTCCTGCCCAGAACTTTTCAGCAGCGGCCAGCGAGATAAAGGCCTTCGGAGCGGCACGATGGGCGTCCCACCACGAATCATCGCGGGGGGTAATCCGATCCATTTCCATGGGAAATGGCTGGTCCCAGTCGGCAAAGCTGTCGACGTTTGTGACGCCGTCCACGAACGGGGTCAGGTCACGATCGAGTGTCAGCGGATCATCGGCCGGCAGAATGCCGCGAACAGTGAACCTCCAGTGCCGTTCGGGCAAATCTCCGTGGCTGCCGACTTCATGCCACCGTGCCTCCACCTGATCCCCAACGGCGACCCTGAGGTCTTCAGCGAGCCATGCGGAGAGAATCACTTCGTTATCAGCGGGTTCCGCGATGGAAGATCCATCTGCGAGTCGGGTTGGTCCGAGCGGCGCGGGGGCGTTGAAGTTGATTCCGGCCATGATGGAATACATGGAATAGCGAGAGGCGGGATCTGTGCGATTCACGGCATGGAGTTCGTTAGCCAGATAGACGAGTGTTGGTTCGGCCGCCATACCCAGTTCCTTCGCAGCTCGCTGCACGGCACCGGCCAGTCCGTCCTCCAGAATCATGCTGCTGCTCTCAACCGACAGATAACTGCGGCCTTCGGGGCTGCGGATGGCGAGTCCCACATCTGCGAGTGTCAGGGTGTTGGCGAGCTTTTGCTGGAGCAGTTTTGCGGCGTTGCCGTCAGATTCGATCAATTCGGCTGTTGGACGATCTGCAAGTGCGGGTCGGGTGCTGTTCTCCGGCTGGCCGATCAGAATGGTGTTGATGCGTCCGGGGCGTGCAGTGGGATTGCGGCGAGTGGCTTCGAGGGGTTCGAGTTTCAGGCGTTCCTGAAAGGTTCGGAGGTTCAGGAAGACGGTGTGCGGCAGTTGCTGTGCGGCCTGCAGTGAGAAACGTGAAGCACCTGCCTGCTCGGAGAGAATGCCTTCGACGACAAGTTCGAGTTCGGCGGAGACGGTTTCGCGTTCGCCCATCAGACTGTCGCGTGGAATCGAAGACGGCAGCTCGGCCCAGATGGTCACTCGGTCACCGATGTTTGCTCCCAGTTCTGCAGCGGTGCGGGCTCCGAGCACAATCCCGGAGCTGCCGGGGGCGGACACGTTTTCAACAGCCAGCAGTTGCCAGTCTTCGCTGCGGATTCCGTTGAGCGAGACGCCGGCAGCGCGGCGCAGGAGACCATCTGCACCACGCAGTTCCACACTTCCCGGCAGGATCAGCGCGGGAGCGGCTGTCAGCTGACCAGCAGCCGCAGTGGTGTCCTGAGCATCAGCCACACCGGCCGCCACCTGCAGCTCAGCCGCCAGATCCTCGCGCACAAACCGTGGGCTGTGCAGCACATGGGAAATGCCGCCGAGTCGTCCGAGAGTCATCTGCCGCAGACTGGCACGCACGGAATCCCCGACGATCAGTGAGCCGCCAATCACGGCCGTGGAGACAGCCACAGCCAGCAGCACAAGCAGATGCGTACGAACATACCAGAACAGGCTGCGAAGTATCAGCGGAAGCATGGGTTTGATCCGAAGAGTGTGGTCGTTTCAGCGAAATTCCAGCCGCTGCGGGCAGAAGCGTTTGAGCTTTGCAGGGTCGATTTCCACACCCAGCCCCGGACGATCGGGGATCTGCAGGCAGCCTTCCGCGTCAATCACAAACGGTTCGGTTGTGAGTTCATCGATATACGCACAGGGAGTCAGGTATTCCACATAACGGGCGTTTGGCAGGAAGGCGGAAATCTGGAGGTCCGCGGCCAGTCCAACGGCCGTGTTCCAGCCGTGCGGCACGACCTGCACGTTGTGATCCTGAGCCATCCAGGCGATCCGCCGGAATTCACTCAGACCGCCGTTCTTGGTTACGTCAGGCTGAATAATGTCCACCGCGCGACGCTGAAGCCAGGGTGCGAAAGCCTGACGCCGGGTGAGCACTTCACCGCCGGAAATAGGTACGGGGGATTGCCGCGTGAGTTCCACAAAGCCGTCAATATCGTCCGGCGGCAGGGCTTCTTCAAACCAGACGATGCCGTAGTCCGCCAGCATCTCTGCGGTGTTACGGGCCCAGTTGGTGCCGTGAGGCCAGAACTGTTCACTGCCGCCGGCATCCACCATCAGTTCCACACCGTCACCGACGGTCTTCCGAGCTGTCTGCACCAGCAGCTCATCAAAGGCCCGGTCACGGCGGCCAAAGGGACGCCAGCCCATTTTGATCGAGCGAAACCCCCGCTGCACCACACTCTCAAGATTCCTGGCCAATTGGTCAGGCTCATCAAACAGGATCGAGCCGTAAGGACGAATCCGATCCCGATAGGAACCACCCAGCAGTCTGGCAACAGGCTGACCACAGGCCCGGCCGAAAATGTCCCACAGCGCGATGTCGATGCCGCTGATCGCGTGCGTCACGGAACCGCCACGCCCCTGCCAGAACGTCGACTGATGCAGCGTCTCTGAAACCCGCTCAGGCTGATTGGCCGGCTGCCCCCGCAGCAGCGGCCAGAGCAATTCAACGGCACCCTGAATCAGTCTGCCTGAAGTGAAACAGCTGCCGCAGCCGCTGATCCCCGCATCCGTATGCACAAACACCAGAGTATGCAGGTTCTCCTGCGGTTCATGCCCCTGGGGCCAGCCACCATCCACCGTGGCCCCCGTCAATGGGCATACATCCACACCAATAATCTTCACGAATCGGTACTCCGTAGTCTGGTTTTGAAGCAGGGCAGCAATCTCACCGCAACCCCGACATTCTCTCCAGGAATCCGCTTTTGTCCACGACGCGGCGACAGATGTCACAAAGTCAGGCACATTCGGTTGAAGCCGGTCGCGTTCACGCGGAAACTGAGCACCACCATCCGCACGGAATCAACCACCTCCACCAGACACCACCATGCCCCCAGCTCCCTTTGACCTCCCACGACTGCTCCGCGAATCCAGCCTGCAGCACATTGAGTATCATCCGACTCTGGATTCCACCAGCACCCTCGCTGCAGAACTCCTTGAACCCCTGCTGAACTGCGCTCCGGCACTCGTGCTCACCGCCGAACAAACCGCCGGCCGGGGCCGCAAGGGAAATGCCTGGTGGTCGGCCGCGGGAGCCCTCGCCTTTACCCTGGTACTCCGCGGTGACGAACTGCCCCTGCCCGCCGCTCGCCGACCACTGCTGGCCATCTGCACAGGACTCGCCGTCCGAAAAGCACTTGCCACCTTTGCCCCGACAGCCGCCCTCAGCATCAAATGGCCCAATGATGTGCTGTCAGATTCCCGCAAAATCTGCGGCATCCTCGTCGAACAACAGGGTTCCGCCACAGCCCCGGGACTGCTGCTCGGAATTGGCATCAACGTCAATAATTCCACCACTGACGCACCCCCCGAAATCGCTGCCCGCGCCATCTCACTCAGCGATCTGACCGGCAGCCCCTCCGACCTCACGGAAGTCCTGCTGCGAATACTGCAGGAACTGGATGCTGCCGTTGCCGAACTCTCCCGAAGACCAGCCGCCCTGCTCGCTGAAGTCAACCGCCACAGTCTGCTCAACGGCCGCCATGTCACCGTCCGCAGCGGAGATACAGATATCGCCGGACTCTGCCTCGGTATCGACGAAGACGGCTGCCTCGTCCTGCAGCACCACTCCGGTATCGCCCGCTGCACCACCGGAGTGGTTCAGGAGTGGTAGAGACGAACAGCGCCTGCTGCGTGGCTCATTCACCAATCAGCATCAGCAGCACGCGATACAGCATGACCTCTTCCGGAGCCAGAGCCTGCAGTTCAACAGCCTGTTCACGCAGCTGTGCCGCATCCACCCGGCCACGACGGGCGGTCGCAGCAATCAGCTCAGGAAAGGCGACTCGGCGAGCATTCGGAAGTTCGCGGCCAGACGATTCAAACCAGTTCAGGACGCCGTCCCACGTCGGACCAGGATCGGTGGCCATACGCAGCCGTTGCAGACGCCTGGCAGTCAGCCGCTGCACGACGGCCGGCGTCAGCGCGCCGACGGCCAGTCGCCGCAGCGCCGAAAGCGAAACAGGGTCACCGGCAGGTGTCTGACTTGCCAGCCATGCCGCAGCACGCACCGCATCCTGCTCCTCAATCCCCAGCAGCAATTCAAAACCATCCTCCGGATTGCCGGAATTCACAGCCTCCAGTGCCGCCCGCAACCGCCGCTCAATCACACGCACCGGCTGCGGACCACAGGCTGGCCAGTCAGCTCCCAGCCAGTCAGAACCATGACCGCGAACTCCGGATAAACCCAGCCCCCGCAAGACCGCCAGCGCCGTGGGACTCGGAGCCGCCGAAATACTCGGCCCCGACTGACCGGCCTGAACTGCCTGAGACGCCTGCGACGCCTCAGACGTGCGGGGATTCGGCTCTGTCGGACTGACAACACCCGTTCCCCCCTGTTGCTCGCCAGTCGTTCTCAGCAGTTCCTGCGCCTGTTCGCGAAGTGCAACCGCGGCTGAACCGGCCGGCTGACGGAAACGCACTCCACCCTGCCCGCGGCCGGCGTCGCTGCCCAGAATCTGACGCGCCAGCGCCACAGCCTCCTCAGTGCTGCCGGTTTGCTGCAACTGTTGTAACCGCCCCAGCACCGCCGCCGGGGATTCCGGTGCAGCAGCAATTCCCATTTGCCGCTGCTGCAGCTCCCGCAGCAGACTGGTGGTTCCGGAAATCCGCAACTGCGACAGGAGTTGAGAGCGGTCAGCAGACGACAGCTCCATACCGGCCAGTTCCTGTGCCGCGGCGTCGACGCCATCTGCGTCCTGCAGGAGCGCAGCGAGTTCCAGCAGTCGAAAGGAACGCTGGCGTGACTGAGCCGGCAAACCGGCCGGAAGCTGCAACAGAATTTCCCGCGCTGCTGCAAACCTCCCTGCTCTCCGGCGACAGTCAGCCACAAGAAACACGACCGGCGGCGATTGCGGCCGGAGTGCCAGAAGCTGCTCAGCAGCGGCCAGCAGATTTGGCAGATCGGCCGACTCATTGGCCGCTGCCGCCCGCAGCAGGGCGGCGCGCAGCGAATTTTTGTCGACCGCTGCTGCCGCCTCGGCCAACTCCAGCGCATCCCGCGGAGTCTGCTTCACGAGCAGCATCAGGAGCGGTCGTTCTTCCTCTGGCAGCAGCAGATTCAGCAACTGCTGACAACGGCTGTAAAAGCTGACTTCGGCTGATGCCGTCAGCGAACCATCGCCGGCGGCGACGGCGTCACCCATGCTCAATCCATCCGGCTCCGATGCACCCGTCCAAGCCCACGGCTGACGCAGCCACCAACTGCACAGCAGTCGGTGACTGGCAGCCACGTGCTCCCCGGCAGACAGCTCCAGCGCCCACTCGCCAGGCAGCTGCAACGCCCGAACACGCAGCTGCTGCAGACTGATCGCCGACCGCGGCTGTGGCGGCTTTTGCTCCGCAGACGCCTGCGCCACCTGAGCTGCCGCAAGCACTCGATCCAGCATCTGCAGACGCGATTCAAACGTCTCGGCAGTTGTCCCGGAAATCTCTGACATCGCCCGCTGCAGGAAGAGAGCTGCCAGCAGTTCAGCGGGCTCAGCAGCATCGCGCTGCAGATACTCAAGCAACTGCTGCGCCGCAGCGGGCTGCTCTGCATGTCGGCAGGCAGCAACAACAGCAGCTGCACTCTGTTCACAAAGCTCCGCAGCACCGTTGGCTGCCGCAGTTCGGAAAGCCGCCAGCAACCCATCCAGCTGCTGCTGATCGGGCCGCCGCACTCGCTGCCGGCGACGCTCAATCGTACCCCGCCACTGAATACCCAGCCAGCCTCCGTCAGCACCCGTCAACGACCTGCTGCCGGGTGGAGCAAACAGCTGCATGGCAGTACTGAGCAGTGCAGCCTCGGCCTCCGCATCAACCTCCGCCTGCAGTTGCAGAGCTTCTGAGAGTGACCAGTGTGGCAGACCGTGAACAACGGATCGAAGCTGACCACGAACCCATGTATCCCAGGCTGGTCGGGACGAATTGAGGATCGGTGATGCATCCGCGTGAGCCGGACTGTGCTGATTTTCCGCCAGCAGCAGGCCAGTCACAGCCAGCAGGCGTGCAACCGCAAAGGTTTCACACCAGCCCTCAGAAAACACGTCAGGATCACGCGATGGACTCAAGTCAAGCAAAATCCGAGTGGAATTTTCCCAGGTGATGTCCCAGGCTTCAGGATTGGCCGCATCAGCCCCAGCGGGTACTCGCAGACGCGGTTTTCCGGGCCGTGAACGCACGGCATCGGCCGAGGGTGTCTGAAGCGGCAGGGACGTCCCGAGAAGCTCCCGGTAATGCACGGCAGCAGCCGCTGAATGACTGGTTCGGCTGCAGGCAACAGCCAGACGCACGCGTACTTCCCATGCCGGATCCGCGACGACCAGCAAACGTTCAGCAAGTTCCGCAGCATCACTGAATCGCCGCTGCTGCAGCAGACGGTCGAGGAGGCTGATGTGATCGGTGATTTCCAGCCGCAGCAGGGCCGGGCTTGTTCTGAGCAGATCGAGGCCAGCGGGGCCGGAACGGAGTGCGAGATCCAGCAGCCGACGACAGGCCGTGAGATCGAGTTCAGCAGAGCTGATCTGCTGCAACGCAGCCGCGGCGGACGCGGGATCCTGCTGCTGCAGCGCCAGTGCACTCAATTCCAGCAGCACAGCAGGGGCAGGTCCGTCCAGTTCCAGAGCACGTTCGAGTGTGCGGCGGGCAAGCGCGAACCGTCCGGTGGACTTGTGAACCTCCGCGAGCGTCCGCAGCCAGCTGCCCCGCTGCAGCTCATCCGCCTCCGCGATTCGCGTTTCCAGCCACGGCAGCAAATCAGGGGGGCTGCCGAGCTGCTGGTGAAGTTCACCGAGCAGCCTTGCAAGTTCGCTGCGGGAACGTTCGTCGCTGACCTGTTCAAGAGCACTGCGGCAGACCTCTTCCGCACGCCTCGTCTGCCGACGTTCAGCGAGCAGTGAAGCGAGGGTGAGAGCCGCGGCGGCGGAATCCGGCTGACGTCGCAGTGCAGCTTCGAGTGCAGTTGCAGCAATGTCGCCGCGACCGCATTCCGCAAGCACTTCTGCTGCGGCTGTGAGCATGGCAGGATCGTCAGGAGCCGCCTGCATCAGCCCTCGAGCATGCTCGCAGGCCTTCTCAGGCAGGCCCAGCTGCTGCGCCAGCTTCATCAGGACTGTGAGCTGCGTAACGCGACCGCGAACGTCGTGCTGCAGCAGCTGTTCGCGAAGTTCCATGGCCACTGCCGGAAGTCCGGCAGCAGCTGACAGCTCAGCAGCCAGCTGCAGAACCGCAACTTCGCCGGGGGCAGACGCGAGTGCCTGCTGCACCTCACGCAGTGCCCGCTCGGGACTGCCGGCAGCCCGTTCGAGCAGCGCCAGGTGCAGCTGATTGAGCACAGGCGGGGACAGCTGCAGCGCCGGTGCCGGAAGCTCTGCTGAGGATGCTGCTGCAGACTGACCACGCAGCTGCTGCAGAGCGATTTCCAGCTGTCCGAGCTGCTGCAGGGCGGCTGCCTGCTGTTCAGCCACACGCTGCCAGTCGGCGAATGTTTCCGCTGCGGCGGCGGCGCGAGTGAGCACGGGCAGAGAATCGGCCGCCAGAGGCCGCGCAGTACCTTCGCGAAACTCCAGTTGTACACTGGCCAGCCGCAGCAGATCGGCCACAGTCGGCAGAACCTCGCAGGCTGCGCTGAGCGCCTGAATGGCGGCCCGATGTTCGCCGTGGGACTGCAGAATGGAGAATAACTCGCGGAAGGCCTCAGAACTGCGCCGCTCACCCGCAGCCAGTTCCTGCCACACACTCAGAGCTTCATCCCGGCGTCCCAGCGCGTGCAGACAGCTGCCCAGCTGTTCACGGGCCACGGCATCGTGGGGATCAATCTGGAGGGCCTGCTGCAGCAGAGGCAGGGCTTCTGCAGTCAGCCCGGCACCTCGAAACAGTTCCGCGACTCGCCGCAGTTCAGCCGCAGACGGCTGTTCCGCCAGCAGGCCGCGCCAGATCGCAGCGGCCTGCTGAGCGCGGTCCGTGGTGGATTGGGAGGAATCACGACGATCTGCCAGCAGCAATCGGCCCCAGGCTTCGCGATCGGCCGGAAACAACAGCCCCGCGTCCGCAAGCGACTGATATTCAGCAACGGCCGCAGCAGTGCGGCCGCTGCGAGTGTGCTCTGCAATCAGCAGCAGCCTGAGTAAGCGGTCCTGCGGAGCTGCAGCCAGCTGCTGTTCGAGCAGCTGCAACACTTCGTCAGCGCGGTTGCGAAGTCGCAGCAGACGCACAAGTCGCTGCACGAGGTCGGGCTGATAACCCTGGCGTTCCAGACGCGAGCGGAGCCGACCGAGCAGATCATCCGCCTGACCGGACTGCAGCAGCGCATCCTCAATGCGATCCAGCACCTGTCTGGCCTGCCAGCTGTCGGGATCAAGCTCATCCAGCAGTGCTTCTTCATCCGCCAGCGCCTGCCCGGCCTGACCGAGTCGGCGTTTGAGGTCGGCGGCAGCGAGCCGCGCCTGATTCCTGCGCGAGGGATCATCGAGTTCCGCAGCGAGTCGCTCAAAACGCACGAGAGACTGTTCCGCCAGACCGGCGTCGCGGAGTGCGACAGCAGCCTGTTCGCAGAGCCGCAGATTGTCGGGGTCGGCCGCTTCCATGCGGGTCCAGACTGCAGCAGTTTCGTCGGACCGACCGGCCCTTCGAAGTGCCGCCGTAAGATCCCTGGCGATACCGGCCAGATCGACGGCAGCCGGCTTCAATGCGAGTGCGGATTCACACGCGTCGATTGCCGCAGTCGCGTCGCCGGCCTGCAGTGCGGCGGATCCCAGCAGCCAGAACATCACCGGATCGCGCGGGCGCTGGCGAGCGGCCAGCTGAAACGCCGTGCGGGCCGCCGCATAACGGTGGGAGTGGAGTTCAAAGAGTCCGAGAATTGCGGCGGTGGAACCTTCGTCGTCGGCAGGTGCGGACTGCAGCTCCGTTTGCAGCCGGGCAACGAAATCGTCAAAGGTCCCGGCCTGCTCCAGCTGCTGCACAAGTCGATTGAAGGCCACTCCTGGTCGCGGTTGCCGACGGAGGGAATCGATGAGTCGTCGGGTGGCGGGTTCGTCAATCCGGGACGTGGGGACATCCGCAGACGGCTGCTGCAGCGAGGTGAAGACTGCACCAGACAACGAACAGTCGTGGACAGCGGATTTTTGTGCGGAACAACGGACTGTTGGGAACGATTGCACAGTGCGCGCTGCGCAGTTGTCGCCCTGCTGCGTGCGCGCTGTCGGATCAGCCGGCAGGGGGCTCGAACAAAACAGCAGCACCACAGGAGCCAGCAGCCAGCGGCGCATGAAACGACTATCGCACCTTTTCAACCCGGCGGAGACAAGGTTCCTGTCTGCTGAGCCGCAGTTGCTTAACGGCGTGAGCACTGTGTTCATGGTTCCACTGGGTTCCCCGGAGGAACGGCATTCAGCAACAGCTCATCCAGTTGTTTGCTGAGCTGAGCGACAAGTTCCGGCTGTGCACTGGCAAGGTTGTTTTTCTCACCTGGATCTTCGCGGAGGTTATACAGCTCGGGGCCGTTTTCGGCCTGCGGAGCGGCGGCGTCAGCCTGCTTTGCCTTCTTCTTCGCAGCTTTGCTGCCGCCGTTTTTGGTGGCTTTGCCGACGGCCGCAGAAGCACCGCGGGACTGCAGCAGCTTCCAGTCTCCCGCCCTGATGGCTGCGCGCTGGGGAGACTGTACAAGCAGCAGTGATGCATGGGGGTTGGCTTTGCCTTCGATGAGCATGGGAGCGAGATCTTTGCCGTCGAGCGGTTTGGGTTGTTCGAGTGAGCCACCGGCGATTCCAACAAGAGTGGGGAACCAGTCGACAGCGTGAATAGGTTCTTCGCTGCGTGTACCGGCCGGGATCTTTCCGGGCCAGCGAATAAACGCACAGCCGCGGACTCCGCCTTCGTAGAGCGTGCCTTTCCCGGCGCGGAGCTGTCCATTACTGGTTACGGTGCCCGGCGATGGTCCACCGTTGTCGGCCGTGAACAGTACCAGCGTGTTGTCCAGCATGCCGGCCTCCCGCAGAGCAGCGGTAATGCGACCGATGGCAGCGTCGACGGCAGCCAGCATTCCGGCATAGGTGCGGCGGTTGCCTTTGAGTGCGGAATACGGCTGCAGGTAACTTTCGGGCACCTGCAGCGGCGCATGCACGCCGTTGAACGGCACGTACAGAAACAGTGGTTTGGAGTCAGCGACGGGCTGATGCTTTGCGATCAGCCGGGAAGCTTCGGCAGCAATGAGCTCAGTGCTGTAGCCGTCTTCACTGAGCGGTTGATCGTCACGATACCAGTCGACCTGTCCGTCGCGGATGTGGTTGTAGTAATCAATTGCACCAAAGTAGTGTCCGTACTGATGATCAAACCCTCGAGCGGTCGGTCTGTAGGCGGCCTCGAATTCGCCGAGGTGCCATTTGCCGGTAATGGCGGTGGTATAGCCAGCCTGTCGGAGAGCATCAGCGAGGGTACGTTCGTCGAGGGGCAATCCCCAGCGGGCGTTGGGCCGAACAATGGTGTAAACACCAGTGCGAGTGGCATAGCGTCCGGTCATCAGCGCCGCGCGGGTGGGTGAACAGACCGGTTGTACGTAGTGGGCGGCGAGTACAGTGCCTTCGGCTGCGAGTGCATCGATGGCAGGAGTTTGAATCTCGCGACCACCGTTGAAACCCACGTCAGCATAGCCCAGGTCATCAATCACGAAGATCAGGATATGTGGACGGGGATTGATGGGTTCGGCAGCCGTCGCCGGAAGGCCGGAACAGAAGCTGAGGACCGAGGTGGTGAGCAGGGTCAGAGCGATGCGGAGCGTCATGGAGTCTGCCGTTCAGAGGTGTCGGAAAAGGACATCTCCAGTTCCCGCAGTGGGCCGGAGTCCGGTCCATAAACGATGTGGTTGGTAAAGACAAAACCGGGCAACTGCCGGGCCAGTCGGGCAAGCGTGTTCCAGCGATCACGATATTCGGTGTCGAGGTGCCATTTGCAGCTGCTGAGATCTTCGAGGGCGCGGGCGGCGTGGGCGGGAGCTTCGGTGGTGAGCAGCTGGGCGAGCTCTTCATGGACCAGTCCACGGCCCATGCGAATGAGTTCCACGGGCAATGCTGCCGTCTCTTCAAGCCGGTTATACTCGCTGAGCACCTGTTGCTGCATGGCGAGTGCTTCGGTGGTGCGTCCGAGCGAACGCAGGGCACGGGCGATGCCCCAGCGGGCTCCACGTTCGATAATGCTGTTGTTTTCGGCGCTGGCAAGTTCACGACAGGTCTGAAAGGATTCGTGGGCAGCGGTGAACTGCGCTGCGGCAATGTACGCCTGTGCGAGGTTATTATGCAGGACGCTGATCCAGGCGCGGGCCTTTGGATCAGCTGATGCCTCAGCAAGTTCCAGGGCCGTTCTGTTCCAGCGAACTTTCGCGACTGGTTCCACAGCGGTGATGGCGGCCATATGGGCAGCATCGACGGCAGGCCCGTCAAGACCGTGGGTGCTCGCAAATTCCCATGCCGAGACAAAAACCACACAGGCGTCCGGCTTCTGCCCGCTTTGGTGCAACACTCGTCCCCGTTCGATGAGCAGCTGAATTCGGGCGGCTGGATGGCTGGCCCCGGGGAACAGTTCAGCTGCTTCAAGCGTGCGACGGGCCTCAGCAGCGCGGCCCTGCATGGCCTGCGTGAGGGCAATGCGGGCTTCAATTTTCGGAGCCAGCGTGGGGTCGGCATGGCAGGCGGCTCGGGGACGCAGGGCCCTGAGACGCTGTTCAATCTCCCGCGGATCACCGTGGAAGAGCGACTCGAAGTCTTCAACCGGAACTTCAGCGGCTGGCTGCATTCAGATTCCCTGCGCGAACGTGCAGCATGACGGGCAGAGTTGTGATGCCGCCACCAACGCTGGATTTAAGATAGAACGGCCGGGACTGTTCAGGTACCCAGGGCGCTGTCGTAATGAACACCTCACGCTCGGTCTGCCCATCCAGCAGCATCAGTCCGTTGAGACCGATATTGTCCACGAACACACCGTGGGGCAGGTTGCGACCGGAGTCCTCCTTGCCGAATTCCACAAGTCCCTTGTGATCGATGCGTTCCACTTTGAGCCAGGCCTTGATTGTGGTTCCGGGAGTCACTGTGAGTTCCGCAGTGTGCTCGCTGCTGCCAGCCGCGCGCTGTTCGTCCGTGCGGATGACCACACGAATGCCGGGGTTCTGCAGCACCTCAAGTGTCTTCAGTCCTCCAATTTCGTGCTCAATCGGCTGACCACCGGATTCGCTCTCACCACGGGCAACAAAACGAATCGCAGCCACAGCCTCCGGCGAGGGTGCGACGGCATCCGGTGCCGCGATCAGCGCGGCAAACGCCTGACGCTGCTCCGCCTGAATGATCACCGGATCTGAAAACGCGAAACCGGGAGGCAGATTCCGAGCTGTGATTTCGATGGGACCGGAGTAGTTATCGAGACGAGTGGCGGTGAACACAATTTCACGGCCCGTGCCGGGATGAACCTTGATTTCCGTCGTACTGGCCGCAACGGAAAAGTCGGGAGCCGGACGGCGAATTCGCAGCTGATAACTGAAATCGGCGCCCTGAAAACCACGCGCATCCTCAATCCGGACCAGATAATCACCATCAGCCGGCGGATTGAAGGCCAGCCGCGAATCACTGCCCCACTGACGCAGTGGATCGTCGTCGTTCTGGCAGTACACCGGGAACACCGGAAGTCCGGTATCTGTGAGCGGTTCACCCGGAGCTTTGGGAACCACAATAAAGGCGGGCCCCTGCAGCGGGTGCGTTACAGGTGTGGTGTTAAACCACGTCTGCCGCTGGCCAAAGCCAGGATAAACCTTGAAACCAGAATCCGGCCCACGCGGGTACAGCCACAAACGGACGACTTCTCCGTCAGCATACAGATATTCGTTGAGTTCCATCTCCTGCCAGTTGAACAGTCGGAAATCATCGCTGGTATCTGAGTCCTTGCCGCGAAAGGTAAACCATGAATCCCGAACAGCCTGCAGATTCACATGCAGCACCGGCTGTCCGTCCTGGGTGAGGATCTCAACGCGGGAATCCACAGGAGACTTGTTACGCGAAGCAAAAACCTCCACCAGCACCGGCTGACCTCTGCGAGCCGGGAAACGGAACAGGTCCGTATCCGGCTGCGTGCCCGCTGCATCGTGCAGCACCCCGGTGATCTCCGTCGGGAAAGGAACCTGCTGAGCGGCGGCAACGGCGCCGTTGGGCTCGGCCTCAGCTACCGCAGCGGGCGAAGCAGGAGCCTCGGCTGCGACAGCGTCCGCACCAGAATTGCCGGGGCCGCCGGAGGAACCGGAAGCTGCCATAGCTGCACGACTGATATCCGGCAGCGACAGCAAATGCCGGGCTCCCGCGCGGGTGATCACCAGCAGCCTGCCCTGCGGCACAAACTCCAGACAAACAGCGGCATCACCCGGAAAGGAGTGCGCCGCAAGCTCGGTGACCGAGGCCGCATGCCAGAGCTTCACCGAGCCGGTATCGGAGGCAGTCGCCAGGAGCTGACCATCCGCAGAAATTCGCAACAGGCTGACGGCACCTTCGTGCGCGAAACGCGATATCAGCAGCGGATTGATCTCCGGTTTGGAGCGGGAAATGATCCTCCACTGCCGAATGCGACTGTCGGCACCGACGGCGTAGAGCGAGTTGCCGTCGGGGTGGAAGGCGAGCGAGGCCTGTTCCGAAAGGGGCTGGCTCAGGGTATCCAGACGCACACCCGAATCTGTTTGCCAGATCTTGACGGTGGCGTCGGCGCTGGCGGAAGCCAGCAGGGAGCCATCGGGGCTGAAGGCCAGATCAAAGATGGCTCCGTTGTGTCCTGTGATTTCGCGGACAAGTTTTCCGGAGTCGGCGTGGTAGAGGCGGATGATGCGGTCATAACCGGCGGTAGCGACGAGGGATTCGTCGGGGGACCAGGCGGCGGAATAGAGAATATCGGAGGCCCCGCTGAATTCGGCGAGCACTGTGGCATCGGCGGCGGCGGCGATTACGGCGCGGCCGGCCAGACCGGGGGTGCCTGCGGCGGCGAGGATTCGCGATCCATCGCGGCTGAAATGCACGTCGGTGACCTTGCCATCGGGAATGGGAAGGGAATTGAGCAGTTGGGGAGCGGCAGGCGTGTCTGATGGGGCTGTGGAAAACGCCAGAATATCGACGGCGCGAAATTTGCCAAGGAGTTGCCGTGTGCCGTCGGGGCTGATGTCGAGCGAGGTTGGCAGGGCCGGTCGGGGGGCACGGGGTTTGACTGCTGGCAGGGCTGGGAGCAGGGCAACGCGGGAATCAAACGTGGCACCACCGCGCACCCACTGCCGCAGAATTTCAACTTCGGCAGGTGTTGGCTGAGGCTGGTCAGCAGGGGGCATGTGATCCTCACCGGTGCTGGCGATCACTGCGAGCAGTCGGCTGGAGTCGGGCTGGTCGGTGCTGATAACGGGTCCGTCTTCGCTGCCTTTGAGGAGTTCGTCGGGGGAGAGGACGGAGAATCCGCCGCTGGCCTCGGTGCGATTGTGGCAGGCGGAGCAGTAGGTCCTGAGAAGTGGCGCAACTGAGGTGGAGTAGCGAACATCATCAGCCGCCCCTGCTTCGACAGCGGCCACCGAAAGAACAGCGAGTGCGATCAGCAGTGGTCGGCCGAGCGGGCTGCGGGCCGGGCGAGGATGGAAGCGGCGGGGCATGGCGGTTTCTTCGCGTGCGGAGCAGGTGGAGGGATTCGTGGAAATTGTGCCGCGGTGATTCCGGCGAAGCAAGCGCAGCACGGGGAAACCGGGGATTAACGGAGCGGAAACGGCCGGCAGGGTCAAATGGCGGGACCGCATTTTCGCGGTGGCTCCCAGGGGAATATCGGGTTACAATCGGGTTTCTCAGCGATCTGCTGACGTTCTCACCTGTCACCCTGCAGTCCGCAGCCCGCGGTCTGCAGCCTGAAGTCTGAAGTCTTCCACAGCCCATTCTGGTGCCCGATGCCTCCGGAACTGATTGAACATCAAACTGATTTTCAGGAGTTGTGTGAGCACATTCGGGAGTGTGGGATTGTGGCGTTTGACACGGAATTTGTGTCTGACGTTGGCTACCGTCCTGAGCTGGGATTGCTGCAGTTTGCGACCCGTGACCGGTGTGCTGCCGTGGATCCGCTGGCGGTTCCCTCGCTGGGTCCGTGGTGGGACCTGATGGCCGATGATCAGACGACCGTGGTGGTGCATGGGGGTCAGGCTGAGATTCGATTCTGCATCCAGCGGAGTGGTCAGATTCCGCGGAGGCTGGTGGACATTCAGCTTGCGGAAGGTCTTCGCGGGCGCAGCTATCCGCTCGCCTACACGGCGATTGTAGAGCGGGTGCTGGGAAGAACGGTCTCCAGCAACCAGACTCGTTCAGACTGGCTCCGTCGGCCACTCTCCCGTGAACAGCTGCGGTATGCTCTGGACGACGTGTCACATGTTCTGGAAATCTGGGACCGCCAGTCTCAGTGGTTGAAAACTCGCCGCCGCGAAACCTGGGCTCAGGCGGAATTCGACCGCATGTGCCGTGAGATTCATGAGGATGAGCAGGTGCCGCCGTGGGAGCGAATCTCGGGCGCCCATCGGCTTTCGCGGCGTGATCTGGCAGTCCTGCAGCGGCTGGCGGTTTGGCGTGAGCGAACTGCAGCGGAACTCAACAAACCAGCTCGCAGAATCCTGCGGGACGACCTGCTGCTGGACCTCGCCAAACGTCGCCCTGCCAACATTCAGCAGGCACTCGCGACGCGCGACCTGAACAGGCCGGAATATCGTCGGCGGCTGCCGGAAATGGTGGAAGTGGTGGCAGAGGCGCTGCGAATACCGGATGACAAACTGCCGCCACGGCTGCGTCCCCGGGATGATTCCGCTTCCGACGATCAAATCATCTCACGACTGCTGGGACTGGCACTGGGCAACATCTGCGCTGAACTCGAAATCGCCCAGGCACTCGTCGGCACCAGCCGTGACCTGACAGAGCTGGTCAGAGCCGTGCGCGGGGGTGAGACCGAAGACGTACCGCTGCTCCTGAGCGGCTGGCGTGGAGAAGTCTGCGGAGACATCCTCAGAAAAGTCCTCGACGGCCGCATGTGCTTCCGGGTCGCACCTGAAAACTCCGCCACACCACTCATCTTTGAAGAAGTCCCCGGACAACGCAGCAGGTAAACTGCAGCCGAAGCCTTCGACAGCCCGCGGGCATTGGCTTTCTGGGGCTTCGGATGCTTTGGTGGACTCGCTTTCGGTTCACACGCCCGGTTTCGATCATGAAAGGCGTGCGGTCGATGTCCATCGGCAGGTGACGTCGCCGTCGCGGCACGCGATCGCCGCGGCAAACACCACCGCGTTGCCCGCATTCGCGTTCCACGGCTGACACGCACGCGCGTTTGCCGGACCGTTACCGGGGGATTGACATCCACCGCTCGCCTTTCCCACTTTTTGCGACGATTGAAAGAAAGCCAACGCCCGTGGGATGCCGCCACAGATGAGCCGCAGGGCGGCAGCCCGCGGGTAAAGTGTCCTGCCTACGCACTGCTCACGCCGCAGGCAGAGGCGGGCAGAGGCGGGCACCAGGGTGCGAGGGCGTACCGGAGGCTTCCGCCCGCGGGCATTGGCTTTCTGGGGCTTCGGATGCTTTGGTGGACTCGCTTTCGGTTCACACGCCCGGTTTCGATCATGAAAGGCGTGCGGTCGATGTCAAGCGGCCGGTACCACCCTGGGACGCTCCTGCTGCGCCGCTGCCCGCGCGGTTACGGACCGTTACCCGGGGGATTGACATCCACCGCTCGCCTTTCCCACTTTTTTGCGACGATTGAGAGAGAGCCAAGGCCATTGGGTGGCAGCCAGGCGGCTCATCACGAGTCCGCCCCCCTCTGCGTTTCAGCCCGTAGGGCGCCACATCTATAGCCGGCGGCGTAAGCCGCCGGGGCCCTGCAGCAAATCACCTGCAGCCCGGAGGGCGACACATCCGGTGCGGCGCCGTCAGCCGCCGCACCACACCGCGCCCGAATCTCGGTGACACCGTTGGCAGCCGATGGCCCAGCTGCCCGCGCCTGAGCGGACGGGCGGCAGCCCCCGGTTACACCTCCGCACCCTGGTGCGCACCCCTGACCGCAGCGTCAACTACCCATTTCCACGGCTCTTTACCCGCAGGCTGCCGCCAGGCGGCTCAGCGCGCGTTCTCGCTCCTCACTTCTCACTTCACTCTCGCGCACGGCTCTTTACCCGCAGGCTACCGCCAGGCGGCTCAGCGCGCGTCCTCACTTTTCACTTCCCCGCGTCGCCCCTCTTCTCCTCTCCACTTTCTACGCTCTACTCTCTCGCGCAGCGTCCTTTACCCGCAGGTTTCCGCCCAATGGCATTGGCGTTCTGATGTTTCGCATGCTTGGGAGCACTCGCTCTCCGTTGAAACACCTCGACCCGATCATGCAAGGCGTGCGGTCGATGTCAATCGGCCGGTACCACCCTGGTGTGCTCCTGCTGCGCCGCTGCCCGCGCGGTTACGCACCGTTACCGGGGGATTGACATCCCCCGCTCGCCTTTCCCGCTTTTTGGCGGCAATTGAGAGAAAGCCAATGCCATTGGGTGGCAGCCAGGCGGCTCATCACGAGTCCGCGCCCCTCTGCGTTTCAGCCCGGAGGGCGCCACATCGATAGCCGGCGGCGTAAGCCGCCGGGGCCCTGCAGCAAATCACCTGCAGCCCGCAGGGCGACACATCCATTGCGGCGCCGTCAGCCGCCGCACCACACCGCGCCCGAATCTCGTTGAGACCGTTGGCAGCCGATGGCCCAGCTGCCCGCGCCTGAGCGGACGGGCGGCAGCCCCCGGTTACGCCTCCGCACCCTGGTGCGCACCACTGCCCGCGGCGTCAACGACGCGTTTCCACGGCTCTTTACCCGCAGGCTGCCGCCAGGCGGCTCAGCGCGCGTCCTCACTTCTCACTTCCGCGCGTCGCCCCTCTTCGCCTTTCCCACTTTTTTGCGGCGATTGAGAGAAAGCCAATGCCAGTGGGCGACAGCCCAACGGCATTGAATTTCTCTGACACACAATGAAAAAGCAGGTGTGCCACGGGATGGCGAAAACATCAAAAAACCGAGGGGAACAATCTGGATATTCTTACCGCCAGTCTTGCTGAATTCCCTGTGTTTCTCTGTGGAACTCTGTGTACTCTGTGGTTGAATGCAACGGCGACTGTCGATTTGGATTTCGGCACGGACCATTTTATGATTCCCGAGCGACAACTTCATCCGTTCCCCACTGTCTTCAGAGCGTATGCTGCATGCCCGCCAATGAGGCCGACCGTCAGCTAATTCAGCGGATCCGAGCCGGCGAGGCGCGGGCGTGGCAGCAGTGCATCGACCAGTACGAAGGTCGACTGCTGGCCTACGCTCGAGCCCGTCTGCAGGATCGCTCTGCGGCGGAGGACGTCGTTCAGGAGACGCTGCTGGGCTTTCTGAAGGCGCTCCCGAACTACGACGAACGAACGCCGCTCGAGTCCTGGTTATTTTCCATTGCCGCGCATAAGCTGGTGGATGCGCTGCGGCGTTCCGGTCGTCGTCCGGTGCTCCCGCTGCTCACCTCCGAATCCAAAGACGGTGCTGCTCGCGATCTCACGGGCCCCGGCCGCGGAGCCTCCAGTATGCTCCGCAGCAGCGAGCGGGCGCAGTCGGAAGCAGCCCTGATCGAGTCCGTCCTGCGACCGCTCATCACCGAATTCAAGCAGACCGGCGCCTGGGAACGGCTCAAATGTGTCGAGCTGATCTTTGTCCTGGGCTGGCCCAACCGTGAAGCCGCCCGGCGACTGAATCTGACCGAGCAGGCCGTGGCCAATCACAAGTTCTTCGTCCTGCAAAAGCTCAGAGAAGCCGCGCGGGCAGCCAAACTCAACATCGAAAGTCTCGCAGGCGACAGCGAATGAACGGATCCAGACGACAATTCCTTTCGGGCACGGCAGCGGCTGTGGCCACTCCCGGCATTCCCGCAGCAACGCTGGCCGACGAGGCCCCCGCGGTGCCGGCCGACTTCCGCATCCGCCATGGGCGGATCCGCCAGTCCGTGATGGGCTGGTGCTATAATCCCATGCCCGCATCGCAGCTCATCGACCTGTGTGTGGCCACTGGTGTTCCCGCAATCGAAGGCATCGACCGTCGCTTCTATCCGGAGGCTCGCGCGAAAGGCCTGCAGATTTCGCTTGTCAGCAGTCACGGTTTCGCCGTCGGGCCTGTTGATCGCGGCAATCATGCGGAATGCATCACAAAGCTGCGAGACGCAATTGACACAGCCGTGAAATTCGGTGCACGGTCGGTGATCACATTCACCGGAATGGCGGTGCGGGGGATGTCCGATACGACAGCCGAACAAAACTGCCTCGATTGCTGGAAGCAGGTGATCGAGTACGCCGAACAGCACTCCGTAACCCTCTGCCTTGAACACCTCAATTCCCGCGATGATTCGCATCCCATGAAGGGACATCCCGGCTACTTCGGGGATGACGTCGACCGCTGCCTTGACCTCGTGCGTCGCATGCATTCCCCGCACTTCCGACTGCTGTTTGACATCTACCATGTGCAGATCATGCACGGCGACGTAATTCGTCGAATTCGTCGCGACCACGCGCTGATCGGCCACTACCACACCGCCGGCAATCCCGGACGCTGCGAACTGGATGGCCGCCAGGAAATTCACTATCCGGCGATGATGCAAACAATCCTCGAAACCGGTTACACCGGCTTCGTGGCTCAGGAATTCATCCCCACCTGGGCCGATCCGGTTAAGTCATTCCGCCATGCAGCGATGGTGTGTGATGTCTAGACGCTGCTCTTCAACGTCCGCTGCGTCTTCAGTACCCGCCTGAAGCTGACGAAAACCACGGTCGGTTGCAGCCATTTCCGACATTTTCCCGAACGCTTCGGGATCGTGGGATTTTTTGACCTATCTTCAGAACACCGGCTGTGTTGTCACCAGGCTGGTCATGTCGGAACTTCGGGCACCAGTTCCCCGCAGGCAGACCTGCTTCCGGCACTACCGATGCAATCGTCAGTTTCCGCAGAAACCTCCCCGGGGGTATTGAAAAGCGAGTCCAGTTCATGTCCGTGGGCAAGATCGACCTGACCGCCATCACGTCCAGTCTGACCCGTCGGGATGATGGTATCTGGGTCGCCTGTGAGCAGCGTGCCGTGTCGTATCCGGACGAAGGCAATGATGCCTGCTATCTGTTCGAAGACGACTCCTTCTGGTTTCAGCACCGCAACCGCGTAATCACTGAACTGGTGTCCCGCTTTTCGCCGCAGTCCACGTTCTTTGACATCGGTGGCGGCAACGGCTGCGTCTCAAACGCACTCCAGCAGGCTGGAATTGATACGGTACTGGTCGAACCAGGACCGGCAGGCGCACGCAATGCCCGAAAACGCGGCCTGTCAAACGTGATCCAGTCAACTCTTGAGGATGCCGGGTTCGCCGAGCGGTCAATCTCTGCTGCCGGAGTCTTCGACGTGGTTGAACACATCGAGCAGCATGACCACTTCATCAGCAACCTCGGCCGCTTTCTGCAGCCGAACGGGCTGCTCTACATCACTGTCCCGGCCTTCCGATTCCTGTGGTCGTTTGAAGACGAATATGCCGGCCACTTTCGTCGCTACACCACCCGGTCCCTCACAGAACTCCTGACACGAAACGGATTCACCGTGAATTACTGCGGATATCTGTTTTCGTTTCTGCTCCCTCCCATTCTGCTGCTCCGCTCAATCCCCTGCCGGCTGGGTCTGCGGAAAACTGTCTCTGTCGAAGTCGCCCGCAAAGAACACTCCGGAGGCAGCCGGATCACACGCCAGCTCACCAATTCACTGCTCAATCGGGAACTGCACAGCATCCGCAGACTGAAGCAGATACCGTTTGGCAGCAGCTGCATTGCCGTGGCCACGAAGACTCGATAGTTCAGCCCGGCCCGTCGGGATTCATGACCGCAGCTTGCTCCAGCCGCGCTGTGAACTGGTTCAGAAACTGCTCCGAGTCCGCGACGTTCAGTCGAGTCCCGTCGGTGCGAAGACTGACATGCAGCTGTCCGGCGTATTCAGTGAACCCGATCGCCACGAGGGTATTGGGGCGAACAGGAGGAACGCCGCAGATTCGTTCAACGCTGATATTCCCGGCAATCCAGCGGCCGTTATCAAGGGGCAGGCTGAGTCGGCAGCGGCGAATCACATTACCCACGTTGGCAAGTACAAGCGTGCCGGCACAGGGCCAGAGTGACAGAAAAGTGCGGACACCCCAGGGCACGCGACGCAGCAGGCGAAAGATCTTCAACGCGATCAAACCGTCCCTGCCGGAACGCATGGTCATGGTTTTTTCGTGAATCTGCTGCAGCAGTCGCCGAGGCTCACGGCTGTCCCGCATACGATGGGTTACAAGCGCATAGCTGACGAGGTTGCAGGCGGGCAGCTGAACATTGCGAGGACTTCGCATACTCACCGGAACCGCAATTCGTACCCAGCTTCGATCAGACCCGCAACCTGCCTGAAGATTCCAGTCCGTGACGTGTCGGAAGATTTCCAGGAGCAGCAGGTCATTGAGTCCGACATCCTGTTGTGCAGCGGCGGTCCGCAGCTTTCCAACGACATGCTCCGGCAGACTGTGCACCAGAATCGCAGGATGGCTGCTGACGGTCACCGACACAGCGGCGGCCGGACTTCCATTTTCATGACGTCGCTGATGCGAATCGGCAATCTGCACCGGGCGCCGAAAAAGCAGTCTGGCGAGTTTTCCGGGGAGCTGGCTGAGCGGTGTTGCGCGGGCCGCTGAATCGCTGCCGGATGCCGCCGACTTCTGCAGCGGGCTGCGAGAAGACAGCGCTTCGGCAGCTTCCGCAGCCGTTTGCGAGGGCGGTGTCGACACACCACCGGTCCGCGATGAATACTCGACAAATAACTCATTCAGCAACTGCACCGCAGAGATGCCGTCCGCACAGGCGTGATGCAGCTCGAAGGAAATGCGGGAAACGACCGGGGAAAACCAGACTCGAATCCGCACCCCCCGACCGGCACGCACATCGAGCGGCTCTACCGCAGGCACAGACTCTGACGGATTCGCCGCGCCCACGCATTGCCAGATCACCGGGTCCGGTATGCTGACCAGCGGAACCCACGCAGGCCGGCCACCGTCTGATTGTATGCTGCACCGCAGCAGCGGCTGTCGACGCAGCAGTGCCGCCACACTCGCACGAAATTCCGCCTCCCGCAACAGCCCCGAAACGTCCGCCAGCATCACAATCACCATCGGATGCGATAAACGGTCGTCACACAGCATGTACTCTTCAAATTCCGACAGCGGCAGCGGAAAGCAGCGCGCATCGGCGGAATTCACGGCACAGGCGGCCGAGACGGATGTCAGTGTCAAAGGTTCAAGAGAGGCGGAGTCCATGCTCTGCGAAGTCTATCGCGAAGCAGGCAAATGACTGCGCAGCGGAACCCGGATTTCCCGGGAAAAGCCCGGAGAATTCCGGGTGCTCTGAACACCCGGAATCCACTGTCCATTAACGCTCTGAAACCCGCAGCCGCATTTCATGGCTGTTGCCAACCAGCTCCGGTGAGTACATGCCCTCAATCACGGCCGGCAAAGCACTCACCTGTCCCGGAGCTTCCGCTCGCAATCGGTAGCTGATGCTGTGCTGACCACGGGCCAGATCACCAAGGAAAAACGTCACCCGGTCGTCCCGCAGCTCGCGATAGGCCCGCAGCCCCTCAGCCACATAGCCGCTCCGCTGATCGTCCGGCTCGAACCCCGCTGGCTTGCGATCCTCCAGCAGCAGATACTCGTAGTCGTTCTTACTGTCGACCACCAGCTCGACTTCCACCAGAGTGCCACTGGGGAGGTCATCCGTCGACTCGATCGGAACACGACGATACTTCACCGTCTGCTGCTTCACCACCTGACCACGCTGCCCTTCCACACTGACTTCGCGGTCATCCCGCTCCAGCCTGTAGAACCGACGCTGCACCTGAACTTCCAGACCAGCTGCCGTGATGGCTTCTTCCTTCGTGAAGTTCGTCAGGTACACGTTGAAGTACAACGGGCCGTCACCCGCCCGCCGCAGCTCAATCACGTGATCGCCGGAAGTCACATCCGCTCCCGTCAGCACGAGAGCATTGTCGAAGCTGAACAGGTTCTCCGGAGTGATCTCCACAGTCTTCCGCACGGCGCCGTCCACCAGCACTTCCACCGTCATCTGACCCCGCGCTTCTCCGGAGATCTGCACATACCCGGCCAGCGATTCGAGCACCATGGCCGTGTCGCGAGTGCTGTTCCAGCGACTGCCGTGTTTGCGGTTGTTCAGCAGATACTTCACCAGCCGCGGCGACAGCTCGTCCTGCGGATTCACCGCCAGCCGCAGTTTCAGATAAATCGACATCGCCTCATTGTCACTGCCATACCAGTACCACCACGAAGCTTCCGGGAGCCGCAGCCACGCAGTCTGGTTGGCGTCGTCCTGAACCAGAAACTGATCCAGATTTCGCATGATCATGTCGCGTTTTTCCAGATCCTGCATCTGCTGCATCACAAGCCCGCTGAGTGCCAGCCCGTAGGCGGTGAGCTGACCGCGGTCGCGGAACAGATACTCGTTCATCGCCGCATCAGACCCGCCATGCTCGGCAAGCACTGAAGCGACGAAGGCGTCGAGGTTATCGGCAGAACTGCGGTGCGGGGCACGCCCCTGATATTGGGGATCCTGACGATAACGGTCACCCTCGCGAAGCTCAGCCAGCGCCTGCTGCTGCCACGCTTTCAGCCACTCAATCCCCCGCTGCAAAACGTCCGGCAGCACGGGCACATCATTCTGCTGAGCGATCGTCAGGCCGTGCACGATCTGGGCGGTGGTGTGCGGTGAAGAACGTTCACCAAAGCCGGAAAACCAGCCCCAGCCACCGTCGGCCAGCTGCATGTCGGAAAGCTTCTGCAGACCTTCACGCACAATCCGATTGAGCTCCGCTTCATCGAACACGGGATTGAAATTCCGGCCCAGGCCACGACGAGCTTTCGCATCCTCGTCGATCTTCTGCTGGATCCACGCCGCCAGGGTGCTGCTGCCCTGACCAAAGCCGGCAGGCAGCTCACGGAGATCGCGCGTCTGAATCGCGGGCGGCTCACCCCAGTGGGCAGGGTAGCGTCCGAGATACGTCTGTTGAGCATCAAGGTTTGTGCGCTGGCGCTGCACATCGGCCAGATTCACACCCATCCGCAGCAGGGTTTTCTGGACCAGCACGGCCGGAAGGAACCGGTTCAGCGTCTGTTCCGTACAACCGTACGGATACTCAATCAGGTACGGCAGCGAATCGACCAGCGACATCGCAAGGCTGGGGCTGTAGCGAACTTCCAGCCGGGACTGTTCCGCATTCCGTGCCTCAGGAACCCGGATCTGCACCCGACCGGCCTGCTCCTGCGGTCTGATCACACCCGCGAAGCTTTCCGTCTTGAGCATGCCATGCACCTGCACCGGCACGCGAACCTCGACAGCGTCAGATTCCTCATCGGCAAACGCCCGCATCCGAATCACAGCCTCGCCGGCTGACACCGCACTGGCCAGCCAGTCCACGCGGACTTCCTGACCTGCAGGCACGATCACGGTTTGTTCGGCAGCAGTCTGCAGGCGGAGATGTTCACCGTCCTGTTCGAACACCACACGGACGGATTTGTCAGCGGCGAGGTCATTTCGCACCACGCCGGAAAGCACCAGCTGATCGCGTTCGGTGAGGAATCGCGGGGTTTGGGGGCGAATAATCAGGTTTTTGCGAGCAATCAGTTCGGCGTCACCACTGCCGACTCGCGTGCCATCGCCGATGGCCCACACACGAATCTTCCATGTGGTCAGGTTATCCGGCACCTTAAAGGAAAGCTCCACACTGCCGTCAGCAGCAGCTTCCCCGGAAGCCAGCCAGAAAGCGGTGTCTGCAAAGGCAGAGCGAAGCACGGGAGCGGCCTCACCGGCGGCTGGCTCAGCCATGCTCGAGGCCTTGGCCATCGCACCGCCCATGAACGCACCAGCCGGGGCCGCAGCGGCCGCTTCCGGCGCGGCATCCATCGCCATCATCGGCACCGGGGCTCCCGGCATGCCACGGCCGCGGCGCATCATGAACATTCGCTGTTCCTCCATCGGGCCCCCGTAGCCTCCACCCATCCCGAACAGCGGCTGCATGCGAACTTCCGTATCCCCGTACACCGCATGACTCATGCGCTGCAGCGACGATTCCACACCCATACTGTGCGACCGCCGAATATCCCAGAAGAATCTGCGGATCTCCGGAATGGAAGATTCCGCGATATATTCGAGGCTGGCGTCATAGACCGCGGCGGCGACATTGCCTGTCACGGGGCGACCGTCGAGGTCGGTGAGTTTCAGGCGGACAGAGGCAGCTTCACCGGGGCGATGCGCAGCGGCATCGGGCTCAACGGCCACCTGCAGCACCCGCTGGCCTGGCGGAACCACGATCTCCCGAACCTCACTGTGCACTCGACCGTCAGCAATCGTGATCGCTTCCACGAAAATATTGGGCATGTCGGAAGCGACCACAGGAATTTCAACAATGCTGCTCTTGCCCTGCAGTCTGAGCACCTGTGGGGCGGGACACACGCCGTCCTGGGCGCGTACGAACAGCAGCACCGTTCCGTCGGTCTGATCGGTATTGATCTGCAGCCTCGCCACGTCCCCCGGCCGGTATTCCTGGCGGTCAGTGATCAATTCAAGGTCATTGAAGCGATAGCCGCCACCATTATTGCCTCGGCCACGCACGAAGAGCACTGCAGCGCCTTCCTGTTCGTGACCGGCGGCATCCGTCAGTTTGACGCTGAATCGATACTGGCCAGGCTGCGGCAATTCGACTCGCAGGCTGCCGGCGCCTTCGGCATCGGTCTGCACTTCCCACGCCTGCACTTCACGTTCAATCGGCAGATCACCGTCTCCGTAGGTGACGGCATACAGCACCGCGCGACCGCTGGCGGGTACAGGCTTCCCATCAGCTGTCCGCGCCTGAAACAGCAGTGTTCCAGGATCACCCGTCTGATAGTGCCCGCGATCCGTCCATGTGAAGACGCGGAATGGGTCCCGAGCGACCAGCACGGATCCCGAACCGAAGATCGTTCGCCGTGAAAGGTCCACGACATCGGCAGTGATGCTGTAGCGATGGTCGCTGTCACCGTGGGCTTCGAGCGCTGCAGCGGTGTCGATTTCAACCGCGAAGGTCCCGTCAGGTCCGATGGCAGCTTCGCCCTCCGCGACCAGCTCCGGAGGATCCGGGTTCCAGTTCCACCACGGCCGGATCGGTGGCAGGCAGCCCCAGCGGTTGAAACCAGGGTACCAGTCATAGGCCGGAGCAAACCACCAATAACCAGGAGAATAGAGCCAGTCCCAGCGAGCCACGGGGAACCACCGCTGATCCTGTTTGGTCCGTTCCACCTTGTAGTGCACTCGGCCCTGCGTCACAGGAGAACCAAAGTAGTATTTGGCGGCGATTTTGATCTGGATCTTTTCACCCAGCTGCACAGGCTTTTCCGGAGCCTCCACCAGCACTTCATATTCGGGCTTCCGATATTCCTCCACCACAAACGAACCACCGCCAATGATCTCTCGCTGCTTCTGCGGGACCACCTTTACCTGGCCGTTTTCTTCAACCGATACAGGCACCACGCGTTCTTCCGCGAGTCCGATAAACCACGAACCGAGTTTGGCGTCTGCGGGAATGGTCCATTCGCCATCGACGCCGGCCCAGCGGTCCGTCTTCCCCGCCTGTTCGAAGACAACTTCGCCCTCGGGATTGCGGATCTGAATCCAGCAGTCGCGTTCTGCGTAGCTGCGGTCTTCACCCTCAAACTGCGGCCGTCGTGCCCAGATCCTGTACTTCACAGTATGCTCGGGGCGATACACCGGGCGATCGGTGATCGCGTAGATCTTCAGCTGTGTCCATGTGAGCGGCTGGATCTTTTGCGGGTTCCACGCACCAGCCATGCCGTGAAACGCAAGCCGGCCGTCAGCAGTGCGAGCAATTGTCAGCCACTGAAAGTTGGGCCTGAGCTGCTGTGGGTCGGCAAAACACAGACCGTCGTCATTCGTGCGATCGGCGAACCGGGACGTTTCAATGCGTCGACCGGAACGTCGGCCATAATCGAACTGCCAGCCGAAGAGTTCCAGATCGGCCTTCACGGGTGCGCCGGTGACCGCATCGGCCACATAGGTCAGCGTACCCGATTCCACCTGCCGTCGAGCGATTGCGAGGTCCGCGATCCAGAGCACCATGCGGGATTCGTTGCCATCCTGCAGCTTCGCGCGAATCCACCACGCACCCGCCTTGAGCAGCGGGCAGTCCACCGTCAGTCTGGCATCGAAGTGGCCGGCGGGGGGCTGGAGTTTCGCGTCCCAGCTGGCAGAGACGGGTTCAAGGTATTCGCCCTTGCCATCATTCAGCAGCCGCCAGCCGATCTCTTCCGGGCTGACCTGCCGCCAGTCAACGTCGTCGGGGGCAGTCTTCAGATATTGCTGGATATCGGCCAGCAGCTTATCCACGCGCACGCGGGAAGCTTCAAAGGTGACTTTTGAGCCGTTGCGGAAGCGGATGTCGAAACTGGCCGCGCGGCCGGCCGGGAGTGTTCGCGTGCTCTCCAGCTCCAGCCAGTTTCCCTCGATCTGGCGAATGCGATACTGCACGCCCTCCCGCTGCTGCTGCGGGACCACTTCCAGCAGCCGCTTCAGCAGAGCAGCTGCCTGGGGGTACTGATGCCGCTGCATGCGTTCGCCAATCAGCAGCTCGAGCGCCTGCGTTTGCAGGCCATCACCACGGGCTGCAATGGCCTGAGCAACAACGAGGCAATTGAATTCGTCGGGAACAGCAAAACGCCTGACGCCGGTCGCCAGCCGCGCGATGGTTTCGTTGTCCGGGAGCAGGTGCGCGTTGTGCAGGCTGGCTTCCCGCGGCTGCTCAGCATTCGCCTGAACTTTGCCGAGCGGCACGACGGGCGATGGCAGCACCGCTCCTCCACTCCCGGTCCCAAACTGCGACTGCAGAAATGCGGCCCATACGATTTCAATTTCACTGCGGCGTTTGGGATCCAGCCGCGCAGCTTCCGACATCGCAAATCGCCAGCGTTCGCCGTCACTTTTGGCCGCCCGCCATGACTCAGGCACCCGGTGAAACACCGGACGCCCCTCGGCATCCACCGGCGCCCCCTTTGCAGAGGAGCCCCAGCCTCGACCGCGGAACATCCACGGAAAGCCCTGCTCGGGATCCGGGAGCACTGTCAGGTCGGTAAGGTCCTGGAGCTTCCACGCTTCGGAGTACCGGTCCATGCTGATGGATTCTCCCAGCCGCACCCACGCAGCTGCCTGCTCGGACGCAGAAACTCCCGGGTCGCTGGCGGCCACGGTCAGCGCCTGCAGATACAGCTGGATCGCACGGATGCGGTCACGAGCTTCCACCTGAGCCTGCTGACCACCACCACGATGGCCACCCCGCTCGAATTTGCCGGCGACAATAAAACCGAATTTCTCCAGCGAAGAAAAGCTGTTGCCTGCCTGCATGAGCAGCGAAAAGTCAGCCCCATGCGTCGCCACCGACTCTTCAATCAGCCCATCCGCTTCCTGAATTCTCCCCAGCTGCTGCAGACAGCTGATCGCGCGTTCGAGGTCCACCGCGTGACGGGTGTCCCTGGCCGGCCGCGACAGCAGCTGACGATAAAGCCCCAGAGCCTCATTGAAATTGTTCTGCTGAAACAGCAGATCCGCCTGCTGCCTCTGATCAGAGGGATTCTGAGCCATGAGTGGTGCCGTCATCCAGCAGGAAAAGAGCAGGAGAATTGCCGCGGAAACCGATTTGGACCTTCGCATCTGTCATATCCCTGTGCACGGAAGCCTGTTGACCACCACCACACCCTAAACGATTTGCCGGCAAGGCACCAGACGAGACGCTGCCCGGAGCAAAACTGCGGCGGGCTGGCTTTCCCCATCTACCCAAATTCGGCGCGGATTCCACTTGCTTTTCCCGGATCGCCAGCGCTGCACCAAACATCCGGAAAAAGCAACAGACGCAACGGATTCAGCGATCCCACGCTGATTCTGCTGGGGATGCAGGACGCAGACGGAATAAGAAGAGTTCCGGAAAAGGTGGAAAATGAAAGGAGCAGCCCCAAACGGCATTACACAACTCCTGAGCGGACAGGCGAACGCCCCCGGTTACGTTTCGCACCCCGATGTGCCCCCCCGCCACGTCTGAGCGGACGGGCGGAAGCCCCCGGTTACGCCCTCCGCACCCTGGTGCGCACCCCATGCCGCCCCCTGAGCGGGCGGGCGGAAGCCCCCGGTTGCGTTTCGGCACCCTGGTGCCCACCCCCGCACGCGGCGTCAGCAGCATTGTGAGCGGGCGGGCGGAAGCCCCCGGTTACGCCCTTCGCACCCTGGTGCGCACCCCCTGCCGCGGCGTCGGCAGCGCGGTGCCATCGCTCTTCACCCGCGGGCTCCCGTCCTGCGGCTCATGTGTGG
>JBEAUF010000132.1:0-2775 GCA_041161565.1 Planctomycetota bacterium
ACAACATCCTCAGCGAAGTCTTTGCTGAAACTCCTGCCAGGCCTGAAACACCGGCTGCCGGATCGGCGGCGAGAGTGGAACCGCAGCCATCGTCCGGTGAGGCTGAATCCGGTACCGCTCGAACCACCCCAGCGCCACCCCCGGCTCGCGATGCGCTGACCTCAGCCGCCGGGGCCGGGGCCGGGAGTTCCGCGGCGGCGGTCTCGGGGTCGAGCTGGTCGGCTGGTGCGGCACCGCGACCGACGCTTTCTTCCCCGGCACCCGCGCGGGCCAAATCGTCCGGCAGCAAATCCGGGGGAGGCGGTTTTTCAATGCCCGGAGGTTCGGGCATCGCGGTCGCCGTACTGGTGCTGGTGGCGATTGCCTGGTTCAGCTATGGCCCCATCAATCGCATGCTGACGATTGACGAGCCGAAATACATCAAGCGGATGGAAGAATCGCTGGCGGCGCTGGAAAAGTTCGACCCCGCGTCCGCTCCGGATGACCTTTACAAGCTGCAGGATGAAATTTACCGGGAGTTCAACCAGTACATCCGGGAGATGCATACTGCCGGTGCCACGACCGGGGCTTCAAAGAAGTGTCTTGCCGCTCTGAATCGACTCACCGAAATTACTCGCATTCACCCTCAACGCAACGCTGAGCTGCGAAAAAAGCTGATCGTGGATGCGAAGCAGATGATCAGCGACTGGAAGTCGAAGTGAAGGATTGGGCATAACTCTGCACTTTCCCGCGCACACAATTTGCCGCTCCCGGTTCACGACCGGGCTGCATCGGCGGCTGATTTGGTGTGCTGGGGGGAGGCAAAGTGATGACGAATGCGGGACCGGCAGTGTTTGCGCTGAACACGAGCCGTGGATTTGGCGAGGCCGCAGCGGCCGCAGCGCACACGGAATTGCTGCCGCACGAGGAACGTCAGTTTGAGGACGGTGAATTCAAGGTGCGGCCGCTGTGCAGCGTGCGGAATCGACACGTATTTGTGATCCAGTCGCTCTACGGCGAGTCACATCAGAGTGTCTGCGACAAGTTGTGTCGGCTGTTGTTTTTCCTTGGGGCCGTGCGGGATGCGGGAGCAGCGCGGGTGACGGCCGTTATTCCGTATTTGTGTTTTGCGCGGAAGGACCAGCGTTCCAAACCTCGGGATCCGGTGACGACACGATACGTGGCCGGACTGCTCGAATCCGCCGGTGCCACGCAAGTGCTTACGATGGATGTGCATAATGTGAGCGCCTATCAGAACGCGTTTCGGATTCCGGCTGAGCATCTCGAGGCCCGTCGGTTGCTGCTGGAACCGGTCTCTGCGATTGCGCAGGAAATGGATCTGGCGGTGGTCAGCCCGGATATTGGCGGTGTTCGGCGAGCGATGGCTTTTCGCGAAACGCTGGCAAGACGTACGCGGCAGGTGATTTCGAGCGCGTTTGTGGAGAAGCAGCGAAGTGCGGGTGTGGTGAGTGGCGAGCGGGTCGTGGGGGATGTGGAAGGGCGGACTGTGATTCTGGTTGATGACCTTATCAGCCGCGGCACAACGCTGTCACGAGCGGCGGAGGCCTGCCGCCGTCATGGTGCGGTGCAGATCTGGGCTGCGGTGGTGCATGGAGTATTTGCGGCGGATGCGGAAGCTGTGCTGGAGGGGGCCAGGCTGAATCGGCTGATCACCACGAACACGATTCCGCCCTTCCGGCTGTCTCCGGCCTTCGTGGCTCGCTCCGTGCAGGTTATCAACGCAGCACCACTGTTCGGGGAAGCGATCCTCAGAATGTACGACGGCAGGTCGCTGGTGGAGTTGCTGGAGGATTGAATGGGTGCGGGCCGGGTTTAACCACAGAAAACACGGGCTTAACCACAGAGTACACAGAGTGACACAGAGTTATAAACGGGTGTGGATTGTCAGGGATAATTCTGGTGTTTAAGGGGTGATGGTGGGGTTGGGGTAAAGAGCCCTGGCGAGAGTGGAGAGCGTAGGAAGTGAGAAGTGAGAAGTGAGAAGTGAGAAGTGAGAAGTGAGAAGTGAGAAGTGAGAAGTGAGAACGCGCATGAGCCGCCGGGCGGGAGCCCGCGGGTAAAGAGCCCTGGCACCGCGCTGCTAACGCCGCGGGCCGCGTGGGCATCAGGGCGCCGAATCGCAACCTGGGGCTTCCGCCACTCATGAGCCGCAGGGCGGCAGCCTGCGGGTAAAGAGCGCTGGCGAGAGTGGAGAGCGTGAGAATTGAGAAGTGAGAAGTGAGAAGTGAGAAGTGAGAAGTGAGAAGAGAGAAGGGAGAAGTGAGAAGTGAGAAGTGAGAAGTGAGAAGTGAGAACGCACTGAGCCGCCTGGCGGCAGCCTGCGGGTAAAGAGCCGTGGCAACGCGCTGACGCCGCGGGCAGGGGTGGGCACCAGGGTGCAAATCACAACCGGGGGCAGACGCCACGCTGCGCGAGTGAATGGAGGGTAGAAAGTGGAGAGGAAAGTGAAGTGAGAAGTGAGAAGTGAGAAAACACGCATGAGCCGCAGGGCGGGAGCCCGCGGGTAAAGGACGCTGCGGGAGAAAGTAGAGCGTAGAAAGTGGAGAGGAGAAGAAGGGCGACGCGTGGAAGTGAGGAGTGAGAAGTGAGAAGTGAGAACGTATGAGCCGCCAAGCGGCAGCAATACTGAGCCGCAGGGCGGCAGCCCGAGGGTAAAGAGCGCTGCCAACGCAACGCTGACGCCGCGGGCAGGTGTGCGCCCCAGGGTGCGAAACGCAACCGGGGGCTTCCGCCCGTCCGCTCATAATCGCGGCAAACGCGATGCCAAACGCGATG
>JBEAUF010000140.1:0-11268 GCA_041161565.1 Planctomycetota bacterium
GCTCAACACCACTCCCAACGGCAACTCCCCACTGACTCTCGATAATCCACAGCTTGCCCAGCGCTGGCAGGAACTCCTGCAGCCGCGCGGCATCGAAACACGAATGGGAGAATCCGTCTACCAGGTTGTAGGACAAATGGCCGGACGAACGCTCGCCGGAGTCGTGATTATTTCCGATGGCCGCAGCAACGCCGGACTCGATACCGAACCCGCCCGACTCCGCGCAGAACGCTCCGCAACCAGACTGCTGACCGTTGGCGTCGGCAGCCTCCGCCCACAACTCAACCTGCGACTCGCCGGCATGCAGTCACCCGCAGACGTCCACCAGGGAGACCCCTTCGATCTGCAGGTCGCGGTGCAGGGATCGGCAGCGGCCGGTCAGTCTGCAGTAGTGCGGCTGTTCCAGCAAACGTCCGGCAGCAACGGTTCAGATCGCCGCCAGGTCGCCGAAACAACCACCCCCATCCCCGAGGATGGACTCCCCACCACCCTGCGCTTTACCCAAACGCTCAATATCCCCGGACGCTACGATTTCATCGCCCGCATCGAATCCGCCTCCGGAACTTCCGAAATCACGCTCACTGACAACGAACGTCGCCGCACCATCGAAGTCACCGACCGCAAAATGCAGGTGCTGATCATCTCCAGCGGCCCCATGCGCGACTATCAGTTCGTCCGCAATACGCTGTTCCGTCACAGCGGCATCACCTCAGATGTCTGGCTCCAGTCCGTCACCGAAGAAAACTCCGGCATGGTTTCTCAGGAAGCCCGCCGACTGCTCACCAAATTCCCGGCCACCGAAGCGGAACTCTTCGAATACGACGTGATCGTCGCCTTCGACCCGGACTGGTCTCGGCTTTCCGGTGAACAGCAGACCTACCTCAATCGCTGGGTGTCGGAGCACGCCGGGGGACTTGTGGTCGTAGCCGGCGAAATCTTCACTCCACGGCTCGCCGAAAACCCCGATGCCCTCCGCGACGTCAGCGTCCTCTACCCGGTGCTCCTCGCACGAGTCACTCCGGGGCTGCAGTCACCGCAGCGGGCCGATGAAGCATGGCCGGTCGTCCCCACCGCAGAAGGTCAGGTCGCCGAATTCCTCAAAATCGCCGATGCTCAGGGCAACGCCGACATCGAACTCTGGCAAAAGTTCCGCGGCATCTACCGCACATTCCCCCTCCGCGGTCTCCGTGACGGTGCCGTCGTGCTCCTCGAACACAGCAATCCCCGCGCCCGCACGGAACTCGGATTCCCGCCGTTTCTGGTGAGTCAGTTCTACGGGAGCGGACGCTGCGTGTTTCTCGGCTCGGCCGAAACATGGCGACTCCGCGCCATCTCGCCGCAGGGACACCAGCGATTCTGGACCAGCCTGATTCGCGAAGCCGGACAAAGTCGCCGCAGCCGTGGCTCCGTCCGCGGCCAACTGCTCCTCGACCGCAGCGAAGCAGCTCCCGGACAGGCCGTCGCCATTCGCGCCCAACTCTACAACCCTGCCCTCCAGCCGCTCACCGCTGAAGACGTCCCCGTCACCATCACCGACCCCGACGGACAACCACTCTCCATCCCCGATCGACTCACCGCAGGCACTCGACAGCCCGGTCAGTTCCAAACCTCCTTCCGCCCAGCCAAACCTGGCCTCCATCGCATCACTGTGCCCATTCCCGAATCCCCCGACGTACTCACTGCAACCCTCGAAGTCATCGTCCCCGGACTCGAATCCGAAAACCCCGTCCAGGACTCCGAAACGCTCACCCGCCTCACCCGCGAAACTCAGGGACGCTACCTGCCCCTGACCGACATCGGCATCCTGCCCGGGCTCCTCCCGGACCAGAGCCAGCCCGTGATCGTGGACGAACAACTCAGAACCCTCTGGGACCGCGCACCCCTGATGTATGCCGCCATTCTGCTGCTCGCCACAGAATGGGCCCTGCGACGCCTCTGGCGACTCTCCTGAGTGCTGCCGCAGGCAACCCCACGGAGCTCCACTGCCTTGCGCTTTCTCAGGAGACACCCGGCATGCACAACAGCAATCCCTTCGCACCGCTGCCCTGCGAAGAAACTCCTCCAGCCACGGCCGATTCCCTGTTCGCCCAACCCTCATCATGGGACCCACACACATACCGCGTCGAAGGCAATCTGCTCGTCTGCGGCCCCGTCTGCCGGCTTCCCCCCATCTGCGTTTACACCGGCAACAACGATAATCTGCAGTCCATGGAAACACGCCGCAGCGGCTTCCGCGTTCACTGGCACCAGTCCCGCAGCATCAGCCTCAGGGAACAATCACGACGGGCCCTGATGATCCTGGTTGCAGTCAATGTGCTGTATGTCATTCTGCAGCCCGCCATGCCCGGAACCATCCTGCCCGGGCCGACCGGTTCACAGCTCGGCCTCGCCATCTCCATCATTCCCTCCGTGCTCGCTGCAGCCCTGATCATCCTGCTCCGCTGCCCCCCGAAACTCTGGCTCTGCGCCCGCCGCCATGTTCCACCGGATACCTTTTATATTGAGGGATTTTCCGAGCAGTACCTGCAGAGCCTCCCGGATCGTTCGCCGGCCGCCCCGGACCAAAAGCAGTGACAGCGGAAGTGTCCCCGTCAGCCATCCCGGGCAACCTGTTAAACGGGGGCGACTGTAGCGATCATTCCGAAAAAACCCCGGGGAGCAGTTTTCCCGCGTGAGGAATATCTGGAAATGCGGGGAAATTCGCCCGATTTGTCAAACAGGGTGCAGGTGGTATTTCCGCGATTGGCGGAAACACCCGCACATCTGGCAAATCCGGAAGCGAACCGAACCATGAAGACAGCACAAAACACAATTTCGCTGCTGCTCGCCGGCATCCTGCTCCTGCAGCCATACGCCACGCTCGCCTTTGACGACAGGCCCGCATCCTGGTTTCAGTCAAAAGTCCTCGGTCGCCGCCCCAAACCACCGGAAACCAGCGTGCAGAAACTCGCCCGCTGCATGGACAGACTCGAAGAAGAACTGCTGGAAGATGGCAGCGTGGTTGCCAAAGCTCCCGACGTCTGGGGTGAAGCTCGTCTGACAGCACACCGCGCAGAATTTGAAAAACAGCTCGCCACGCGAGTCGGTGAGTTTGAAGTTCGCATGAATGCCTCGATGTCACGCAGCGACCAGGCATTCCTCGCGGGGGCACTCGCACTGAGCAACACCGCGGCCGCTGGCACCGGAGGCAGCGCCGGCCAGACACCCAACCCCAACTTCACACAGATCAATCAAATGCTGCCCGGACTTGCGCCTGGCAACACAGCAGCTCAGGGCTCGTCTCAGTCCAGCCCCTCCAGCATGACTGTCTTCAATTCCCCTCCGGGGCAGCTCTTCAGTGGACAATCCCCGTTTGCCACAGGCTACGACAAAGTGGAACTGGAGCAGACGATCGAACTGGACCAGCTGTCCAGATACCTGAATCACCTGCACGAACTGCGACGGATGAACGAAGGTGACGACACCGCAGATGCCCCTGGCTATTCGCTCAATCTCGTCCGCATCCCCGTTTCCATTCTTCCCGGCAGCAAAACCCGCCGCGGTCATTCCGCAGAAATCACCATCACCGCCGAACCTGTTGTCACTGAAGAACTCCTGCCGGCGACATTTCGGGCGCTGGTGATCAATGACCTCGTCGATCAACTCACAGTACCCGTGGTGGCAGATCTTGAGCGTGTACGGAAACGGCAGGAGGCGCTGCGGACAGCTCATCAGAACATCAGGGATCTGGTGAACGAACTCTGCTCGGCAGCGCGTTATGAATCCATAGATCTCACGTGGTTCACGCTCGAGGGCTTTGCCAGGATCGTTGAGGGCCTTGAACGTCGGTACAGCGATGTCCAGATTCGAGCCCAGATCACAAAGGTCTGCGACACGATCGATCAGCTGGCCGCAGCCACAGACGCTAAACAGACACTGCCACTCGTCCAGTTGCTCGTACAACTTCTGCTCCCCGTAATGGAAGAATTCCAAAAGGAGTACCCGGACAAGGTTCTGGAACTTGCAGGCCTGCTGCCGGAGGCAATCTCCGTATCGAGGATGCAGGCCAGCCCGAAAAATCCGGCGGCACTGGAGACTTTTCAGATCGACACGATGCAGCTGGTTAACAGCGTTTCCACCCGCGAATCAGCAACTCAAACCCCGGCTGATCAGTCCCCCAAAGCCGCTGTCTTCACGGGGACGTTCCTGCTCCGAAACCTCGACACGCTCACCACGTGGCTGTCCGCCGATTTGGCGCGCAGCCCGCTGTTAAACAACATCATCAGTTCCGCCAGAAACCTCAACACTCTTGGCGCCGCAACCCCCTCAAGCGGCCACCGTCGCGCACGCAGTCCGCTCGCCGGAGAAAATCTGCGAACAATCCTCGGAAACGACCTGCAGCAACTCCTGCTGCAGATCAGCAAACACGTTTCCAGCAGCAGTTCCAGCAGAGCCTCCACGGTGCGAAATCTTCTGCGGGATGAACTTGAAAACGCCTATGAGACAGTTTTCGAACAGACCGCGTTCGCGGCGATCACGCAACTGGATCTGATCGAGCTCGAACGCTGCCTCGCAACCGGCTCCGATACGGACCACCAGCGACAACGATTTGCAAATGTCCGCAATTCCTGGAATGTACACGGAGAACTCCGAAGGCTCCTCTGCTGGCCAATCCTCGTGGAATCTCTGCTTCTCAATCGCCAGCTGAATGCCGACATCCGACATGTCAGCCAGGATCCGGATTGCGCCTGTATAACAACCGACTATGACCTCACTTTCTACGGCATGAATCCGGATCCCACAGCCCGCATGGCATTTGTGCAGTACGTGAAATGCCGCTGGCCCATCCACGTGTTTGCTCTGGATCCGGTCGTCCAGGAACAGAACATCACGGACCAGTATTCCATGCGGCGTGAACTGCAGCTGGCCATGGCCCTGGCGCTCTCCAGCGGTCGCATCAGTGCTCAGACCGCCACCCGCTTTGCCCGTCGCCTCGAAATGGATATGGAAACGGTGGCTCTCAATCGAACCGTCGTCGCTTTTGGTCATGGCCGCGATACATTTGGATGGCGATTTTCGCCGCGAGCCCAGACGCCGGAATTCGAAAGTAATGGCAAAGTTGTGTTCCGGGAACTGCTGCTCGGCGGACCAGATCGCGACGACCTGAAAAAACAGTGGCAGCTGGAACCCGGAATGCGGGAATGCCTCGCAGTCGTCCTCATGCCTTCCTTTATCACTCACGTTCGCTTTGATTCCCGAGGACATTTCAGTCCGCTGGTCTGCAGTCACCTTGGTGCCAGCACGCCCGCTGATACCCGATCATCCATCAGTGATACCGTGGAAATGAGCCGCATGGTGAAGGAGCTGCAGGACTACGCCATCTGCGCTCAGAATGAATCCAATCTGTACCGTGATGGCGAAGTGGATCGCCTAATGAGGCGCGTCGAGCAGCTCTCTGATCGACTCCCGCTGCAGACGACATACAGCCGAGTCCCCAATGAGAATACGCTGGGCGGGTTCGAAATGTTTTCCTCCGGCGTCACTGACCTGGCCCCCGAACTGTATGACTGGTTCGGGGAACCCGGTGCCCAGGCCGGCGAAGTCACACGTGTCTTCCTCATCGGCAGCAACTTCAGCGTGACGGGAACACGAGTCATTGCCGGCAATACCACCGTGGAACACACACTGCTGAGCAGGGAAGTGATGGAGGTTGTCATTCCGGCAGATGCTCTGGCAGACGCACAGGGAAACATCGATATCCATGTGGCCACACCCTACGGCGTGTCCCAGCATCTGCAGATCCAGCCCTCTCCTCCACCAGCCGCCCTGCCCCGATTGTCCTGGGGAGCTCCCGTTCAGAAAATCATTCATCGCTGGAAGCAGGGCGACGCTGGTAATGCGGCCTCGTGGACAGTTGAAGGCGATCCCATGCTGCCTGAGGGCCCATGGGAGATCGCGGTCTGCCTGCCCCCCGAAACTCGCTCAAATGCGCCCGTTCCAGCGGAGGTCACGCTGAATCTGACGATCAGCCACAACACCGGCAACGGCCAGACAGTACTCAGCGCCGCACCCTTCTCCGGCCTGAAGTACTCACCGGACCGACACGCCTACATTCTTGAGGGAGCGGCTTTTCTGGGGCTGCACAGTGACCTGCGGACAAAACTTGTCAGTCGACTGAAGTCACTGAGCAGAAAACCGCAGCCCCCGGGTACCCTCAATCTGCAGCTGACCGGCTTTATTACTCCCAAAGAAGGCGCGAACCCTCGAGTTGAAGTGGCTGGCTCGATGAAACTGCAGGTTGAATTCGTGCCTGTCGAATGACGTCAGCGGAGCAGGCTGACGAGCAGTTGCAGGGCGATGCAGATTCCGGCACCGATCAGCATCCAGAGCAGAGAGGCTGAACAGAGGAGCTTGTGATCGCGCCATTTGAGCAGGCGGCGGAGCAGCGGTTGCTGATAGACGGAGACGGGAGTTCCGCAGAGCCAGGCACGCAGATCGTTTTCGAAATCGGACATTTTCTGGTAGCGGTCGGCAGGATTTTTCTGCAGCGCTTTGACGCAGATGGCGTTGAGTTCGGGGGGAATGTTTTTTCCGGGGGCGACACTGCGGGGCGAGCGAACCGGGTCTTCCTGCAGCCGCCGCCGAATTTCCCTGAAATTGCGTCCGCTGACGTAGCTTTCGCTGGTCAGCACTTCAAACAGGATGATGCCCATGTTGAAGATGTCAGACCGTTCGTCCACGTCACCTGTTTCCACAGCCTGTTCGGGCGACATGTAAAAAGGTGTTCCCTGCACGTCACCGCGGCCGGTGAGTCGTCCGGGGATGTTCTGCTGACCGCTGCGGAGCAGCTGGCTGAATTCTTCGTTGTCCTTCATGGAGGAGACTTTTGCCAGCCCCCAGTCCATCACCATGATTTCGCCGTAGTCTCCGATCATGATGTTCGCGGGCTTCATGTCGCGGTGCACGACGCCCTGGTTATGGGCGAACGCCAGACACTGAGCACAGTGAAGCAGCGCGTTGATGATGGCCTGCAACGGATAACGGCTGATGAATTCCGGGTCACCCTCGGCGATGCGATCGAGGATTTCACTGAGATCGCGTCCGCGGAGCCGTTTCATGGTGAAGTAGGCATTGCCCTCAGCGTCCCGGCTCAGTTCGTAAACCGGGATCGTACAGGGGTGCGGAATCTGCGCGGTGACTCGCGCTTCACGAAGAAATCGCTTCTGATAGGTCTCGAGGTTCTGATACTGGGGCAGCAGCGTTTTCATGACCACGGTGCGGCCGAGGTTTTCGTCGAGACAGGTCCGCAGCACAGCCTCACCACCCTGCGTGAGCGGCTGGAAGTCGCGGTAACGCATAAAGCCGTTACGCACGTGCTTCGGGAGGTCACGGTCGGTATCGGCCATGTGAATGTTGTCAGCCACAGCAGCACCCTTCTGCGGAAGTCCTTTCAGCGGCCCGAAGCGGTCATGCACACCCACAACAACCGAAACAGGACACTCTGAACTGTAGCGAAATCCGCGGAAATACCACAGAGGAATCCGGGATTTCGCCTGCATTTGGACAGCCATTCCACACGCGAACTTCAGCCACTCGTCAAAGGCATTCAGTGATTTTCTCACACTTTGTTGCCAGTTACCCATCTTCCGCGTATTCTACCAGCCCGGAGTTCGTGCACAGCAGCCGCAAAACACGGCTCGGCCGAATCTCCTGCCCCCGCCCATCGCGGTTTCCCTTCATCCCCGGTATCCCCGTCTGCCGCACCTCAGCGGCCCCGGCCCTCCCTGTTCTTCCGCAGTGATACGAGGATCGACCATGAACAAATCCATCAGGCACCTGTCTCTGCCGCTGCTGCAGACGGCCACTCTGCAGTGTCGCCCGGCAGTCCTGATCCTGTTCTGCGGACTTTTCGGGCTGCCCGTGCTCACATCCCCGGCAACCGCTCAGGACTCACCACTCCCGTTTGTCAGCGGACTCCGGGATCGCGGCTACTTCGACACCGCCCTCGAATACCTCGATAAACAGGCGTCCAACACTGCCCTTGCTCCTGAAATTCGCGAAGTGCTTGACTTCGAGCGCGGCCAGACTCTGCAGCAGGCCGGTGCCGCTTCCCGCGTTCCCGATGACCGCACGAAATTCTTTGCCGACTCCGAAGTCGCCCTCCAGAAATTCCTCACCGAACACCCCCAGCACCCGCTCGCTGCCCGCGCCAACAGCCTTCTCGGTGAACTCCTCTTCGACCGCTCAGAATCACTCATCTGGGCCGCCGCCGAAAAAAGCGCCGCCGAAGAACGAGCTCCGCTGCAAAACGAAGCCCGAACCCTCGTTGATCGCGCCAAAGCCATCTTCCAGACGGCACACGACCAATACAAAACCCAGTACGAAGCCTTCCCCAAATTCATCGACGAAGCCAAGGACGAAGAACTCTTCCTCCAGCGTCGCGACGCCGAAAACAAATATCTTCGCGCCTGGCTCAACCTCGTTCGCTGCACCTACCAGCGCGGACAAACCTTCGACCGCGGCAGCGAAGAACGCAAACAGACCCTCATTCAGGCCTCAGAACTCTACGAAGCCATCCACACGGCCCGCCGCACCAATACCAACGGCCTCTACGCCCGACTCATGCAGGGCAAATGCTTCCAGGAACAGGACGACATCGGTCGCGCGCTCGGTATCTACAACGAAATCCTCGGACACCCCTCCGACGCCGACTACATGAAAACTCTGAAGGCCACCGCCCAGCACTTCCGCCTGATCTGCCTGAACGATCCCCAGCGTAACGACTTCGCACTCGTCGTTCAGGAAGCCACCGCCTGGCTGCAAAACAACCGCGCCCAGTCCACCACCGCCTCCGGCCTCGGTATCCTCTGGGAACAGGCCATCGCCGAAGAAAAACTCGCCGCCGCACGGGAACTCCCCGAAAAAGACAAAAAAGACCTCCAGCAGTTCGCCCTGAATCACGCCGAACAGGTGGCCAAATACCCCGGCGCCTTTCGCGAACCAGCACTCACCATGGCCCGCAGACTCAAAGCGGCTCTCGGTGAAAAAGACCGCGAACCACGCGACTTCGCCACCGCCTTCGAACGCGCTCGCGGCATGATCGCCCAAATCCAGCAACTCACCGACGAAATCAATCGCGCAGCTGACGATGCTGAACGCGCCTCCAGAAAATCAGCCCTCGATAACCACCTCGCCGAAGTCGGCCGACTCCTCAAACTCGCACTCTCCCTCCGCGAAGGTGACAGCGATCCCAAAGCCGTCGCCCAAACTCGCTACCTGCTCAGCTTCGTGCTCCTCCGCCAGGGCAACCCACTCGACTCCATCGTGCTCGCCAGACACGCCATGGTCCACGATCAGAAAGCTGACCCGGATTCAGCCCTTAATGCCACCGAAATCGCCATGGCCGCCGCAGTCACCGCATGGAACCAGGCCGCAGCCTCCGATCGCGACTTCGAAACCCGACTCCTCCGCGACGTCTGCCAGCAAATCCTCACACTCTACCCCCAGTCCGCCAAGGGTGGCGAAGCCCGCATGCGCCTCGGCAGCGTCTACCGCACCATGCAGCAACCACTCGAAGCTGCCCGCTGGTTCCTCGAAGTTCCCGAATCCGACCCCCAGTACATCTCAGCACGACTCAGCGCAGGACAGTCCTACTGGGCCGAATGGACTCGCCGCTCTGCGCTCGCAGAAGCCGATCCCACCGGTAACCCCGTCTCCGCAGAAGACCTCCAGAAATGGAAAACCGAAGCCCGCAATCTGCTCACCCAGGGTATCCAGCTCGCCCGCGCTAAAACCGGCGATATGGTGCTCCCATCCGACGACGTCGTCGCCGCCGAAGTCTCACTCGCCAGCATCCTCAATCTCGACGGCGAATTCGCCGCCGCCATCGAACGACTCACCAAAGGCGCAGAATACTCCGTCGTTACCGCCGTGGCTGCTCCCGAAGGTGGCCAAAGACCCGCAGAAGGTGTCCGCAGCCCCTCCTTCGCCGGTCTCACTTTCCGACTCCTGCTCCGCGCCTACGTAGGCACCCAGCAAATCGATCAGGCCATCGCCACCATGGCAGAACTCGAAAAAGTCGGCGGCGAAGACATCCTCGCCGCCTACACCCAGCTCGGCATGGAACTCCAGGAAGAACTCAAACGACTCACCGCCGCCAACCAAACCGACCGACTTACACAGGTCCGCACCTCCTTCGAACAATTCCTCCAGAAAGTCTACGAATCCCGAAACAAAAGCGACTACAACTCGCTGCTCTGGATCGGTGAAACCTACTACGGGCTCGGACAGGGGGTCACCGGCGACCAAACCGGTGCCGAAGCCTACTTCGAAAAAGCCGGCAACGCCTACCAGGAAATCCTCGACCAAAGTCTCGCCTCGGCAGAAAGTCGCAACGCCATCCTGCTCCGACTCGCCCGCTGCCGTCGACGCCAGGGCAAGTTCGCCGACGCCCTCAAACTCTCCGAAGAAATCCTCACCCAAAACGCCATGAACCTCGACGCGCAATTCGAAGCCGCGTCAATCCTCGCCGACTGGGGCGAAAAAGCCGAACCGCAGAGACTCACAGAAGCCATCCAGGGCATCCGCGGCGCCGACGGAAAACCCGCTGTCGTGTGGGGCTGGTCAGCACTCGCCAAACGCCTCCAGCAAATCCTTCAGAAAGACCCACAAAGCGAATTCCGACCCCGCTTTTTCGACGCCCGCTACGAACTCGGAAATTCCAGACTGCGAATCGCCAAAACCTCCCAGGACAAACAAGCCCGCTCCGCACAGCTCGGCGCCGGCATGGCCGAAATCAACAGCCTCGTTCAGGTCTTCCGCGATATCGATGACGTCACCTTCGCCCGCTTCGATCGACTCTTCCAGGACATGCAGGCCGAAAACGGACAGGCCGCCACGCCTCTCTCCCGCACCGCCGCCCCAACCCCCGAAACTGCTCCTGCACCTACGGACACGCCGGCAGATACCCCCGCTGCTGTTGCCGCCACTCCCGCCACAGCCCCGCCTGCCGCTGCTCCGCCCGCCGCTGAATCCTCCTCCATCCTCGGCATAATCATCGTCCTGATCGCCGGCTGTGGCATTGCCGCGATCACCTTCCTGATGATCAAAAAACCAAAGAATCGCGTCCGCATTCCAGGCGAAGCCAAGCCGCCAAAGATCAATGTCGACGTGCCCGCCGCAGCCGGATTCTCCTTCCCCACTGACGTTCCGTCCGCCGCCCCCGCCACCACCGACTTCTCCGCCTTCGCCGGTATCGAAGCACCCACCAAACGCCCCGCAGCACCCCGC
>JBEAUF010000148.1:0-5938 GCA_041161565.1 Planctomycetota bacterium
GCTGCCGCCAGGCGGCTGAAGTGTGCGGACGCCCCCGGTTAGGGCTCGCACTTTGGTGCGCACCCCTGCCAGCGGCGTAAGCAACGCGTAGCCAGGGCACTTTACCCGCAGGCTGCCGCCAGGCGGCTCATGTGTGCGGAAGCCCCCGGTTAGGCCTCGCACTTTGGTGCGCCCCCCTGCCAGCGGCGTAAGCAACGCGTTGCCAGGGCTCTTTACCCGCAGGCTGCCGCCAGGCGGCTCATGTGTGCGGAAGCCCGCGGTTAGGCCTCGCACTTTGGTGCGCACCCCTGCCAGCGGCGTAAGCAACGCGTTGCCAGGGCTCTTTACCCGCAGGCTGCCGCCAGGCGGCTCAGCGCGCGTTCTCACTTCTCACTTCTCACTTCTCACTTCTCACTTCCGCGCAACGCCCCTCTTCTCCTCTCCACTTTCTACGCTCTCCTCTCTCGCGCAGCGTCCGCCAGGCGGCTCATGTGTGCGGAAGCCCCCGGTTAGGCCTCGCGCCGTGGTGCGCACCCCTGTCGGCGTTGTCGGCAGATTGAGCAGGATTGGGTGAAAATTGCGGGTTTTTGGCCGTGTTTTGGGTTTTGGGTATGGCGATGAAAGTGTGTTGCATGTAGAGGTGGTGCGGTGGGAATCAGGTGTCTGCGTTGCGGATGATCAGGTGGGGGTTTTTCAGGAGCCAGGTGATGACGGTGGTTACGAAGGGGATTGTGCTGGCTGGCGGGACTGGATCCAGGCTGTTTCCGCTGACGCTGGGGATCAGCAAACAGATGGCACCGGTCTACGACAAGCCGATGATTTACTACCCCCTGGCCACACTGATGCTGGCGGGCATCCGGGAAGTGCTCGTGATTTCGTCTCCGCGGGATTTGCCGGGTTTTCGAGGACTGCTGGGGGACGGCAGTGCCTGGGGAATGCAGTTTTCTTATTTGGTGCAGGAGCGGCCTGAGGGGTTGGCGCAGGCTTTTATTCTGGGGGCCGACTTTATCGGTGGCGATTCGGTGGCGATGGTTCTGGGGGACAACATTTTCTACGGCCGCGGCTTTCGTTCGATTCTGGCCAGTGCTTCATCGCGGCCTTCGGGGGCGACGATTTTCGGCTACCAGGTGCGTGACCCGCGGAGCTACGGGGTGGTGGAGATTGACGCGGCTGGTCGGGCTGTGTCGCTGGAAGAAAAGCCGCGGCAGCCGAAGTCTGACTTTGCCGTACCGGGGTTGTATTTCTATGACAACGCTGTCATTGAGATCGCTCGAAATCTTCGGCCTTCGCCGCGCGGGGAGCTGGAGATCACGGACGTGAATCGGGAGTACATGCAGCGGGGAGAATTGCATGTGGAGGTGCTTTCTCGTGGTTTTGCGTGGCTGGACACGGGAACCCACGACGCACTGCTCGAAGCGGGCAGTTTTGTGTCGGCGATCGAAAAGCGAATGGGATTGAAGATCTCCTGTCCCGAAGAGATTGCCTGGCGTCAGGGATGGATCAGCACCCAGCAGCTGCTGGAGCTGGCGGGCAGGATTCCGAACGAGTATGGGGAGTATTTGCGGCACATAGCCAGCCGGGGCTGAGCCCTGCGGCTGTGGCCGGTCTGGTGCAGGAGCTCGGCAGAAATCTCGCGGGTTGAATGTATGTCGGTGCCGCTGCGAACGTTGGCCATCTTTGTGCTGGTGTTGCTGCTGACCGGATGGTGGAGGCTTTCGGCGTCTGTTCACCATCTGGACGTCTTCGTGCGCCTGGCGGAAGCGGATCCAGCGAGAGAAGTCGCAGTTCACGCGCGGCTGCTGAACGGTGAACTCCACAGGCTGAATCAGCTGCAGGTGGACCGTCGGCTGTGGCTTTACGCCGCCCGTGGCGGTGTGGATTCGCTCGTGATCACTGGTACGGCTCCGGACGTGTTGCCGGAATGCGAAGTGCGGCTGGGAATGAGCTGGCTGGATGCGGTGCCTGTGGCGATTCGTGACCTGCACCGTCTGTCGCCGCAGGTGGATGACAATGCCGAAATTTTACAGCGTTTGCAGCTGGATTCTGCGGTGGAGGTTCGAACCGCACGTCACCACTGGAGCTCAGGGTGGCTCGCGGCAGACGCCCTGAACTGGGGCGGGGATGGCTGGTTTGCCGCTGTGGTCTTCGCGCAGGCCGCGTGGCTCTGCTGGTTCGGCTGGGGCTTATGGTGGATGGCAGACCGCTTTGCAGCCCGGGGCGAGGCGGCGAAGGCAGCGGTTGGCGAATCAGCGGGCAGTCGGCAGGGTCTCATGGGATTGTTACTGCAACTGCCGCGAGTGATCTTTGTGGGACTGCTGGGGCACCAGATTTTTTGCTGCCTGGATTATCTGATGTCGATTTCAGTGCCAGGCGAGCAGCTGGCGGGGCTCGCGTTTTTCGGCATCGTGTGGCTGCTGTACATGGCATGGGTGCGGTGGGTCGACAACGCAGCAACCTCTCGCGGACTGATCCTGCGGATGATCTTTGCCGGCACTGTGCTGCTGATCCTGAAGGCTGCATGGCTGCAGACGGTGGACTACCGAGCGAGCAGCGATTATGCGAAGTACGAGAAGCTGGGATGGTATCTTGCAGCTGGCGACTGGGAATCCGTTGATGGCATGGCGCGTGACCTTGTGGCCCCGGTTTATCTGGTGCGCGCGTGGGCCTGGATGTTTCCCGTGTCACTGTTCTTCGGCCCCGACCGCACGGCACTGGAACTCGCCAACTGCGCCCTGCAGGGACTCAGCGTGGTGCTGATGTGTGTGCTGATCAGCCGGGTCGTGGATCTGAAGACTGCAGCACGATTTCTGCCGCTGGCATTTGTGGTTCCGGAGTTCTGGTATTCAGCCGGCATGGTGACCCACAATGTGCCTGGTTACTTCTGGATCCCGGCAGCCTGGCTGGCATTCGACATTTTTGACCGCAGCTGCAGGCGGACATCGGGGACTGGCGGGAGGCGACTGGTGGCAGGCCTGCTGTGTGCTTTGCTGTGCGGCACGGTGCTGGGTGTCAGTCTGGCGTTTGTCAATTTCACCAAAGGTTACGGTTCGATCTTTCTGCTCAGCCTGCTGCTGGTTCTTGTGTGTCGGTCTCTGCTGTCTGCCCGCGATGGGGCGCAGGAGTCTGGCATTCCGCGAATTCCCGAGCGTCTGCTGTTCTTTGTAACCACGGTCGTGGCGCTCCGGTTACTGAGCCATGATGTCACCGGTTACCTGCACGAACATTCAAAGCTCAGGCTGGTGAGTCACTATTCGCTGGCGGCCATTTCGGGCCTTGATGTGCGATCGGCGGATGTGAGCCAGAGTTCGGCGACGTGGCTGAGCCAGTATTTCATTCCCTGCCCGCCTCAGCACAGCTGGCAGCTGCTCGCGCGGAAGTTCATTCATGAATACATCTGCGGGGGCTGGCGAGTGTACGTCAGTGCGGCACAGAAGAATGGCCGCATGGGACTGCCCCTCGACGCCATGGCCCACGTGAGTGATCGGCTGGCCCAGGGCGAAATGCTGCATTCCTGTCGCTATATGCCGCTGGCGGTTTTTCAGGTGACCGTGGCCTGTCTGATCCAGCTCTGTCTGCTGGCAGCAGGATTTATGCGGCTGCTGGTGATCCGCAGCTGTGCGTTCATGACTGGCGAGGTGTATCCGTTGCTGACGGTCCTGCTGACACTCACCGCCGCCTGTCTGTTTACTGATGGAGCACCCTATTCCGGGCAGAATTATGGCTACCCGCTGTGCTGGACCGCCGCACTGCTGGCGCCGGGCAGTCTCCTGAATCGGTTGCCGACCACGGTCCGCCGCCTCAGCAACTGGCTGCCCATCCTCCAGCCCGGCCGATTCGCTGCCGGGGTCGCTCTGTGCGCCGTGGTGGCTCTGCTGCACACACTATTGGGAAACGCCGTCGATCGCTGCGGACTGACCTTTCACCGCCTGACGCTGGCAGAATCTTCAGCTTCGCAGCCGGCAGAAGATGCGGGTGTGTCGCGAGCTTCCGTGGGGGATGCCTACGCCGGACGACTGCACGCACGAGTGCAGCTGAATCCGGCCGATCTGCAGCTCCGGGCCGGTGACTTCGTGACAGAGACTTTCAACGTCACAGCTGACGTCGGAAAACTTCATGGGCTGCGATTCTTTATTTCCGGTAACCCGCGGTATTATCAGAGCGACAGCTACAGCCGCCGCACAAAGCGGCTGCAGGAGAGCTGGCAGGGCCTGCCGATTGAGGGCTCCGTGGTGGTCGGCAACCTCGAACTGTGGAGGGGGCCGCTTGAACAGCTGGTGGTGGCACGCTTCGCTGAACTTTCCGCCGAGAACTGGCTGAAGCCCGGACAAAACGCGGCCGCTTTGACAAACTCCGTACCGATCACACTCAAGCTCGAATGCCGAGCCGATGTCGACCTCAGGAATGTCCCATGGGTACCGTCTCTGGCAGTGGAATTCTTCCATTGAACCGGCTGCTGATTCCGGTGCTCGATCTTCGGGCCGGCGTTGTGGTGCACGCAGTCGCGGGGCGTCGCAGCGAATATCGGCCACTGCAGAGTTCACTCACGACGTCCACAGAGCCCGTGGAAGTCCTGCAAAGCCTCCGCAGGGCCACGGGACTGAACACGTTTTACATCGCGGACCTCGACGGCATCGTGAACAGCCAGCCCGACTGGAACATGCTCGAACGACTGGCCGCCACCGGCGCACAGCTGCTGATTGACACCGGAATCCGCAGCGCAGCGGAAATCGCAGCGGTCAGACTGGCTTCCAATATCCGCCCCGTCGTGGCCACCGAAACCTGTGAACAGCTGCAGGAGGTGCTGGAGTTGGGGCAGCACGATGTGATCTGCAGCATCGACCTCCACGCCGGCCGACTGCGACTGGCGGACAACCGGCTGCCGGCAGACACAACGGTAACGCAACTGGCTGAACGGCTCTGGCAGTCCGGCCTGCACCAATGGATCGTCCTCGACACCGCCGCTGTGGGCACAGGACAGGGGATCCCGACGCTGAAACTGTGTCGCGCACTGCTGGAGCAGTTTCCGACGATCGAACTCATCTCCGGAGGCGGCGTCCACTCCACAGACTGCCTCGCAGCCGCCGAGCAGGCAGGACTCACAGGTGTCCTCGTCGCGACGGCACTGCACGCCGGTAAATTCGTCGCCCATTGACGCCGTCGTGTTGCAGCCAGCAATCCTGCCACACATGAGCCGCCTGGCGGCAGCCTGCGGGACGCTGCGCGAGAGAGGAGAGCGTAGAAAGTAGAGAGGAGAAGAGATCGTTGAAGTGAGAAGTGCGGACGCGCGCTGAGCCGCCTGGCGGCAGCCTGCGGGTGAAGAGCCCAGGCAACGCACAGCTGACGCTGCGGGCAGGTGTGCGCACCAGGGTGCGGAGGCCCAACCGGGGGCTTCCGCACACATGAGCCGCCTGGCGGCAGCCTGCGGGTGAAGAGCCCTGGCAACGCGATGTTGACGCCGCTGGCAGGCGTGCGCACCAGGGTGCGACGGCGTCACCGGGGGCTTCCGCCCGTCCGCTCAGGCGCGGGCAGGGGTGCGCATCAAGGTGCGAAGGCGTCACCGGGGGCTTCCGCCCGTCCGCTCATCCGCGGGCAGGGGTGCGCACCAAGGTGCGAAGGCGTAACCGGGGGCTTCCGCCCATCCGCTCATCCGCGGGCAGGGGCGCGCACCAGGGTGCGAAGGCGTAACCGGGGGCTTCCGCCCGTCCGCTCAAGGGCGGCAGGGGGCCGCACCAGGGTGCGAAGGCACAACCGGGGGCTTCCGCCCGTCCGCTCAGAGGCGGCAGGGATGCGCACCAAGGTGCGAGGGCGTAACCGGGGGCTTCCGCCGCGCATGAGCCGCCTGGCGGCAGCCTGCGGGTAAAGGACGCTGGCAACGCGCTGCTGACGCCGCGGGCAGGGATGCGCACCAAGGTGCGAAGGCATAACCGGGGGCTTCCGCCACTTATGAGCAGCCTGGCGG
>JBEAUF010000169.1:0-5250 GCA_041161565.1 Planctomycetota bacterium
GACTGCCGTCCGGGCTGTATTTGAGCTGCAGGACGGGGCCGGTGTGACCTTTCAGAAATCCGTCGGGCCGGGCGTCCGGCAGCTGGATCAGGCGAACTCGAAAATCGCGTGCTGCCAGTGCGGCCTGAGTGGAGTCCGGGGAAAAGCAGGCGGCAGGAGCGGCCGTAGCGGGGCTGCCGTCGAATGTCGCAGACAGCCTGCGCTGGTTTTCCGCGTCCCAGATGCCAAATGCAGTCTCGGCAGTATCCGATGAAGCCGGCCCGGTGCGGAACTGGGTGACCAGCCAGCGTCCATCGGGGCTCCATGCAGCTCCGGTCAGAGTGCCGGATTCGCTGAATCGACGCAGCACTGCACCGGTTTCCACGCTGAGCTCCTCGGCGGAATTTCGGCCCGCAGACTGATCGCCAGCCGGGTCCGCCACGAGCAACACCGATCGTCCATTCGGGTGCAGCTGTACCTGCCCCAACCGACCAGCGGCGTGGTTCACAACCACGCGACTGATTTCATGCACGGCGTCTGATGCCTGCAACAGTTCATTGGCGGCTTCGGGTGCTCTAAGCAGTTTTGCTCCGGCAATGGCCAGCCGCAGCGATTCAGCAGGATCCCGCTCACGCATGTCCCGCGATTCAGCAAACAGCCGCCGGCCTTCGGATTGCTCCAGCGCCTGTTTCAGATCTTCGTTGAGCTTTGCCACCTGCTGCAGCCGGTCGTAAATAACGACGGCTGAGATGCAGGAAATGAGACATACAAGCACGCCCATCACGAGCGTCGCGGCGGCAGCTCCGGGGTAGCGTCTGAGCAGTCGGCGGGTACGCTGCAGCATCCCCGGGCGGCGGGCCTGGATCGGTTCGTCGGCGAGGAATCGCTGCAGGTCGTCGGCCAGCTCCTGAGCCGTCTGATAACGCTCATCCGGATTGCGTGCCATGGCCTTGAGGACGATGGTTTCCAGTTCCTCAGGGATGGAAGGATTGAGGCGGCGTGGCGGGCGAGGTTCTTCAAAGCAGATCTGACGGATGATTTCCTGGGCATGTACACCGGGAGCGGCTGCTTTAAGCGTCAGCAGTTCATAGAGCGTGACTCCCAGTGAATAAATGTCCGAACGACCATCCACCGGCACACGCTGACTGAGCGTCTGCTCGGGGCTCATGTAACGATACGTCCCCAGAATCTCGCCGGTCATCGTCAGACCGTCGGCTCCCTGCATCTGAGCCAGTCCGAAATCGGTGACCCAAACGCGGCCATCGCGGTCCAGCATCAGATTGGCGGGCTTGATGTCGCGATGCACGACGGTGTGCATGTGCGCGTGATGCAGCGCCTCGGCAGCCTGGATGCCAATCCTGACAACTGGCAGAAAGATCCGCCGCTCCGCTCCGGACACCGGCCGCCTGTCAAACGATTCCAGAAATTCCTGAGACGGGTAGCAGTCCAGTTCAGTGTTCTTTGAGGACCCGCTGCCGGTCAGCCGCACCCTGGCCCGGCTGGTGCTGCCGGAATTGTCCTTCGCCGCTGGGTCGGTGCCGTTGGTGCGGAGTTTTTCGAGGCGTTTTGAGGCGTCGCGGATGCACCGCGACAGATCATGACCCTCGATAAGCTTCATCGCGTAGAAACAAATGTTGCCGTGGCGTCCGACGGAGTGGATCGGGACGACTCCCGGGTGATTGAGCTGTGCGGCGGCCTGCGCTTCGATCTGAAATCGCTGCACCAGCCGTCTGTCGGTGCCGTCGGAGATTTCCACCAACTTGAGGGCCACACTGCGATTGAGCGATTTCTGGTGGGCACGATACACCACACCCATTCCGCCTTGCCCCAGAGGCGACTGCAGCACGAATCCCGCTTTCAGACACTGGTCGCGGAGCTCCTGCGGAATGACGGGTGCCGGCTGCGGCTGGGGCTGGGGCTGCTGCGGTGGATCAAAGTCCTGCGCCGCGCCTTCGGGGGTTTGTTGCCATAGAATCGTGGCGGCGAGGCCGTCCGCCGGTGATCCGTCCTTCGATAACGCGTCCTTCGCGGGCGAATCGACGGCCGGGGGCTGCTGCGGTGGATCCAGGTCCCGCGCCGCGCCTTCGGGGGTTTGCTGCCATAGAATTGTGGCGGCGAGGCCGTCCGCCGATGATCCGTCCTTCGATAATGCGTCCTTCGCGGGCGAATCGGCGGCCGGGGGCGTTTGATCTCCCGGCAACTCTTTGTCCTCAGGCACCATCATTTCTGCTCCTGTGACTGCCCTGCAGCTGCAGGCATCCACACACTCGGATGGGGAGATCGTAGGGAAAAAGGGGGGAGAATGCCAGACAATCCGCTCGCTCGGCGAAACCCGGTTTCCGAGCGATCCGCTCCCACCCGCTTGATTTCCGCAGCGGACATCGCTGAACTACCGGCAGACGCCCATTTGCAGGTCTGCTGGCCCCCTCCCACACCGAACAAGGCAGAGCTTTCATGAGCACCCCACGCACACCTTCCCGCCGTGCCCTGCTGCGGGGCACTGCTGCTGCGGCCGCCGGCTTCACAGCTCCGCTGGTCCTTCCCGCCCACGTGCTGGGACGCGGCACCGCCGGTCGGACGGCCCCCTCAGAAACTCTGAACCTGGGCGTGATCGGCATCGGCCCGCGTTGCACCTATGATCTCACCGCCATGCTCAAATTCGCCGACGTCCGCTGCGTGGCCATCGCCGACGTCCAGGCGACTCGCCGTGATGCCGGCAAAAAACTGGTTGATGAAGCCTACGGCAACACCGCCTGTCGGCTCTACCGCGACTTCCGCGAACTGCTCGAACGCAGCGACATCGATGCGGTGCTGATCGCCACCGGCGATCGCTGGCACGCCGCCGCCTCCATCCTCGCGGCCAAAGCCGGCAAGGATGTGTACAGCGAAAAACCCTGCGGCATCACCATCGCCGACTGCCAGGAGCTGGCGGCAACGATGCAGCGGGAAGGCCGCATTTTCCAGGCAGGCACGCAGCGCCGCAGTGTGCCCAACTTTCAGGCGGCCGTGGAACTGGTGCACTCCGGAAAGCTGGGCAGGCTACACACCATGCACGCCTCCGTCTATGTGCCCACTCTCGACAATGCCTGGCTCCCGGCTCAGCCCCAGCCGTCGCCGGACCAGGTCGACTGGAATCTGTGGCTCGGCCCTGCTCCATGGCGACCTTTCAACCAGGCCTACTGCGACGGCAAATGGCGCGGTTACTGGGATTTCGATTCCGGCGCTCGCCTGCTCGACTGGGGCGCCCACACCGTCGACCTCTGCCAATGGGCCAGCCAGTCCGACCATACCACGCCAATTGAATACACTCCGGAAGAGCAGCGGATTGTGTGCCGTTACGAGAGCGGTGTGAAGCTGATCATCGATTTCCTCCCGCAGCCCTTTGGCGACCGAAGTCCGCACTACGTCACGCGACTGGGCACGTGCCCGGTGCGTTTTATTGGTGATGAAGGCTGGGTGGAAACCGGAGACGAGGGCGAGATTCTGGTGATGCCCGAAAGTCTGCAGCAGCAGCTTCCGGAAGCCACCAAACGCGTGCGCGGTCTGGACGTCACCAATCACGCCCGCAACTTCTTCGACTGCATGCGATCACGCCAGCCCACTGCCGCCAATCCCGACGTGATGCGCAGATCGCACATCACCTGTCACGCAGCAGCCATCGCCTGGATCCTCGGAAGACCCCTCAGGTTCGACCCGCAGCGGGAAGATTTCGTGGATGCCCCGGACGCCAGTCTGCTCAGATCCCGAGCCTCCCGCAGCTGGCAGGGCTGAGCCGTCTCTGACGTGGCAAAATATCAAAACTGCGAAGTCCACGTCGCACGAGGCCTCGGAGCCTGCCATAATCCCCCGCTTTATTGCTCTTCCCCACCGGCACTCAGGTTCAAAGTGATTTCATGGCTGGACGTTCCGAGGCTCGCAGATTTGTCCTGCAGATGCTCTACCTGGTTGATCAAAATCCCGACGCTGATCCGGCCCGTATTCAGCGGCAACTGCAGGCGGAATTCTCCGATCTTCAGGTGCGTGCCTTCGCCTGGGAGCTCTTCAACGGAGTGCAGGACAAGCGTCGCAGCCTGGATGACTTTATTCGTCGCACCGCCGCCAACTGGCGCATCGAACGCATGGCCCCCACCGACCGCAACGTGCTCCGCATGGGGCTCTACGAAATGCGATACACCGGCACGCCGCCGGCCGTGGTGATCAACGAATGCGTGGACATCGCCAGAGAATTCGGCACAGAAAACTCCAGCGGCTTCGTGAACGGCATCCTTGATAAGCTGATCCCGATTGCCACCGAAACAGACTTCCCCGCCCCCGCTGAAGCTCAGGCCGAAGAGGCCTCCTGACCTGCCCCCTCGCGATTATTGTCCCCGCGCCGCCGGCTCCGATCTGCGCCTCTGCAACGCGCGACGCTGGTCCGCAAACACCTGCCCGGCCAGCAGAGTGCTTTCCATGGCAAGGTCGTCGATTCGCCGGCGGAAAAAGGCCAGTGCACCGATGCTGGGAATGGCCACCGCCAGTCCCTGCAGCGTTGTCACCAGGGCCTTGTAAATGCCCGGGGCCAGCTCCGAGATCTGCGGGTTGGCTTTCTGTTCGAATTCCATAAACGCCAGGATCATCCCCCAGACCGTTCCCATCAGCCCCAGCATCGGCGCCAGAGTGCTGATCACAGATAAGTATTCAATCCTCCGCGAAATCCTCGCGGTCTGTTCCGCCGCTGAATCCTCCATCGCCTTCTCCACCGGCGCCCACTGGCCCGAAGACAGCTCGTCAATTCCCGCCAGCAGCACAGTGCTCAGGAAACTCGGATGCGCCCGGCAAACCGCACGCACCTCCTGCCCCTTGTGCTCCGCAAGGCAACGATGAACCTCTTCTGCCAACCCCGGAGGCATAAACAGATTACGCCGCAGCCCAATCGCGGCATCAATGATGATGGCCGTCATCAGAATACTGAAAAACACGATCACATAGCCAATGGCACCGCCCGCGGCAAAGAATTCCCTGACGCTCAGAATTGAAGGCTGGGCCGCCCCCGCACCAGCACCTGCCGGGGTTGTCGCAGGAGCGTCTGCAGGCGGAGCAAACGCGTCCTGAGCACCAGTCGCCACCACGGCCAGCAGCAGCCACAGCATGGAAAACAGCGTCAGCTTCCTGAAACAGAACATTCCACGGTCCCTCGCGACAAGCCCACCCAGGATGTTACGGCAGCCAGCAGAATAGCAGTTCCGATAAGCTCCGCACAGGCCCAGCAACATTCGCGCCCCTGCCCACCCC